>NZ_CP087714.1:1269014-1586268 GCF_039641995.1 Geoglobus acetivorans
TGTCGTTACAGGCTCTAACATTCTTGAGTATGCGAACGCCTGCGTGAAGCCGACACCCCTGCTCTCCCTCTGCGTAGAGGACTGCTTTGAGAGGGGTATGGATGTAACCGAGGGAGGGGCGAAGTACAACTTCACCGGAATTCAGGCTGTGGGCATTGCGGATGTTGCTGACTCTCTTGCTGCAATAGAGCATGCGCTGAAGAAGGGCTACACGCTTGAGGAAATCATAGAGGCATGCAGGAGCGACTTTGATGGGTATGAGGAGCTGCAATCAATCCTGCTCAGCGCTCCCAAGTATGGGAATGATGGCGAGGCTGACAGGTACGCGAGGATGGTTCTTGAGATGTACTGCGATGAGGTTGCAAGGTACAGAAACTTCAGGGGCGGGAGGTTCACCGCTGGCTGCTATCCGATGACCACAAACGTGGCCTTCGGTTTCATGACCTCTGCACTGCCATCGGGCAGGAAGCAGGGAACGAGCCTGAACAGCGGAGTAGCTCCATCAACGGGAATGGACAGGGAGGGTGTGACGGCGGCGATAAAGTCCGCGAGCAAGATCAACTACGAGAAGCTCTCGAACGGGGCATCTTTTACGGTCAACCTTGACTCCGGAATCCTCGGGAGCAAGGGAGAGGGTGTGATCAGGGCACTAATCAGGAGCTTCGTCGAGCTCGGAGGAATGCACATCCAGTTCAACGTTCTTAACGAAAACGTGCTGAGGAAGGCTCAGGAGGAGCCTGAGAAGTACAGGTGGCTGCTCGTCAGGGTTGCAGGTTGGAGTGCTTACTTCGTGGAGCTTTCGAGAAACGTTCAGGACGAACTGATCGCAAGGATCTCCTGCAGGCTGTGAGCATGAAGGGAAGAATATTCAGAATCCAGAGGTTCTCCATCCACGATGGCCCCGGTATAAGGACGACTGTCTTTCTCAAGGGCTGCCCTCTCCGCTGTGTGTGGTGCCACAATCCGGAATCGCAGAGGTTCGAGGCTGAGCTGGCCTACAAGAGCGAGAGGTGCACCTCATGCCACAGATGCGTGGCCGCATGCCCTGTGGGCGCGGTAAGGCCGACCTCTTTGAGAGTAGAGGTGGACAGAAACTCCTGCAACGGCTGTGGCGAGTGTGTGAAAGCGTGCAGAAATGGGGCCCTGTTCCTCTACGGGCAGGATGCTGAGCCGTCTGAGGTTCTGGAAGAGGTCAGGAAGGATACTGTTTTTTACAGGAATTCCGGAGGAGGTGTTACCTTTTCTGGAGGGGAGCCATACTCCCAGCCCGGTTTTCTTCTGGAGATGCTCAGGCTGTGCAGAGATGAGGGAATAAGCACCGCCGTCGATACATCGGGACACGCGCCCTGGAAAAGCATCGATGCAACTCTCGAACTCGTTGACCTCTTTCTTTACGACCTCAAGGATTATGACAGCCAGAGACACAGACGGCTTACGGGCGTGGGGAACGAGATCATTCTGGACAATCTGAGGAGGCTTCTTCTCACATCAGATGTTGTGATCAGGGTTCCATTCATCCCCTCATACAACTTTCAGAGCCCTGAAGACTTTAACGGCTTTCTCAATTTGCTGCTGAGGCTTGATGCTGAGAGGGTGGATGTGCTGCCCTACCACTCACTTTCGAGGGACAAGTACAGGTGGCTCGACAGGGAGTTCTTCGAGGTTGGGAACGGGCCCGATTACAGAAAGTTCGTGGAAATGCTGAGAGAGGCCGGGATTGATGTGAGTGTGGGAGGTTACTTTTGATGGATGGCCAGTGCAGGCTTTACCACCCACTCCCGTATTTTTCGTCGATCTGGTTTTTCAGAGAGTATCCTTCAAACGTGTCGGAATGTCTGTAAATCCTTTTTTCCAGGAGTTCAAGCGTAAAGAACTCCGTGATGGTATCATTCTCAAAAACAGTCCTGGGTCTGACGTCCAGTGTTTCCGGAAGATGAAATTCTTCGGGCACCTCGTCAATTATCTCATGCAACCCCCATTTCAGTTCATACCAGAGCGCACCAAACTCGTCCATCTCCCGCAAAAAAATCGATGCCTGAATGTACGATTCTGGAGAGCGATCTCCGTCGAGAACCCTCGAAGGCGGAAGTGCTTTTTCGGGCTTTGGTGTGCCGACTTCGTCAAGCTTCATGCACTCCTCGACTTCTGGAAAATGTCCTTCAGGGACAGCCCAGACCACGCCCTTTCCCTGCAACCCCTTCCTGAACATGTAGGCAATAAGCTCATAACCTCTTTTTATTTTCAGTTTGCTGAATAGCCTCAAAACATCCATGGGACTGACAGGCGACTTCTGCCAGCCGCTCTTTGCTGGCACTCTCCACAGGTCTTCAGCATCCATGTGGAGTTTTTGAAGTTTCCTTGCTGAAAAACAGAATATTTCTTTCTCTTTGTTCAAACTACCATCTCCTGGTTGCTTGGGATATTCTCAATCTGATTCTGGAAGTATATATCCTTTCGCCATTATTTGAATTGGAGGAAGTTGTGTACTGTTGGTGAAATGAGGGCTGAACCTGAAGTAAATTCATCTGACATTGATTTCACAATTAGACTTCTCGTTGAGGTTAGACGGTTTCGCAAGACTTACCAATATGGGTGGACAAGGTCATAAAGATAGCGGAGAGATGTCTGGGTTGGATCAGGGGACTTAGATTGGAGTTGCTCAAGCAAGAAGCCGGGCCATGTTTTCATCAAGGTATGCGAGAGGGGAAGGGAGGAAGAGATGACACCCCGTTCCTCATGCTCGACATGGCCAAGCTGATCAGTGAGAACTGCTGGACACCTCACGTACGGGTAAGTACTACTACTCAATCATTGACAGGATCGAGATGGGACTGCCGCTCTCGGCCCTGAAGGGTCGTGGAGTTTTTGCTCTCGCTATGATATCTCAGGAAGAGACGAAAAAAAGTTGTGGAGGAATGTGGGTCAGTCCTAATCTCTCGTAAATTTCTTAGTCTCTTCATTATAGCCATTTAGAGTTTGAAGTCTATCCAACCACTATTCGGATGGAGTCTCTCTTTGTTTAGGAACAATATCCCCTCAACTGCCCACTTCCTTTTGAATTTCTGTTACAACCTTTTTTAGAGTCTCCTTTAATTTTTCCCAACCTTTTTCGTTATCTTCATACTTGAAATATCTAAGATGCCTTAAATCGAATGGAACATCGTCTTCACTCTGCGTTATAATTATGACATTTTTCCCCAATGTGTGCGCAATCCCTAATTCGTAGAATACGTTTGGATTTCTTCCAGTTACATCAGCCAAAATTATTTCGGCTTTGTTTATATACTCCCAAATTTGTTCGATCACAGGTCCTGGCTCGAAAATGTCGTCAGCTTTTACAACTTTAAAGCCCACTTCTTCCAGAGCTAGTTTTATAATATTTTCAAATATCCTATAAAACTGAGTCTTAAAGGGAATAAGCACGAAGCATAAGTCTTTTTCAACTTGAAAACCTCGACCGTGGAAAATCGGATCGACTAGTATGCATTTAGTCTCTTGTGGCAAATTGAAGATTGAGATTTGCTCTTGAGTTTTGGTTGTAGCTCTAAGAAGTTCACCGTTTTCATTTATTATTAATCCAAATTTTTCGGTGAGAAATACATTAAATTCGTCTATAATGTCCTTTATTTTATTTTTACATTCAGGTCTTCGGATTGCTTCTTGTATGAGTGCTCTTATAAATCTCAAGATTTGCTGATCTGAAGCACTAATTAAAGCATTGTATATTGTTTCTCGTCGTCGTCCAGTCGGTTCTACTATTTTTTTCATAGAGCGTCTTGCAATCGACACAAAACCTCTGTCAGTTATGTAACAGTAATCTGTGAAACACTCGTAGATTATATCAGCCAAAATCATTTTGTCATTGTCATTTAACTTATTAGTAGGCAATAACTTATCAGACAATGGCAACTCAGCCATCCTCGATCCCCCGTCTTCAAAAACTTATCCCTTTTCTTCCACCCCTTTCTTTGTAGACTCTCTTCGAGGTTACAGACACCCCATTACTTTGGATAAACAATCAGCTCAATGTTTTTGGCCAAAGCGGAATTGCTGTGGTGACTCCTTTTCTGTGGGTCGTAGTAGTAGAGCACAACGTAGGGGTACATGCTGGCGTATTTCGTCGCTTGACCGATGCCGCGATCAGCATCACCTGAGCCCCGTATGTACTTCAGCTCAACCGCCACAGCACCTCCAACGACGATATCTGGTTGCGTCGTTTTCCCTTTTGAGACTGCTATCGTCTGCGGCACCACCTCTATTTTCTTGTTCTCAAACTTCCCCTGCAGGAGTCCGAGAACGTATAGTTCGAGTTCGTCTTCGTTCTTTACCTTGGGCGGTGTGATTTTCCTCAAAAGCTTGACGATCTCTCTGAAAACCTTTGAAGCGTCAACATCCTGCTCACGCTTCTTCTGTTTTGCCTCTGTCTTAGGCCTAACGTCTTTTTTCTTTTCTTTTGGCCCGATCTCCGATTCGAGAACCTTGGCCAAGTCAGACGGTCTGGTACTTGAAACAATCAGGCTGATCAGCTCGTCTTTGTTCCCGGAGACTGGCAGACCGAAAATTCGTGAGATTTCCTTCAGCTGATCTTTTTTCAATTGTGATAGGATTTCTGCTGCATTTTTGCGGGTCAGTCTGGCCATCGGTCACACCTCTACATAAATGTAAAGTATTATCTGTTTATGGTTGAAACCTTACTTAAAAGTTACTGATTAGTTCTAACACGATTAACTTACTTCTTGTCCGGGCGTAAAAATTCTTCAGCTTCTCTCTCAAACTTCTTCTCTTCAGAAACACCTTCCTTGTAAACTCTTTCTATCCCCTCCAACAGCTCCAGTATGCGCTTTCCGGTTGGCGTTAGGATATATCCTTTCCTGTTCATGCCTTTCCGTGTATTTACCAATAGCTTCTTCTATAAACTCATTTTTTATAAACCAGTCAACACAATCGTTAAAATTTGATTTTGGAAAAGAACACACTTTGAAGGGCCTTGGATAGTTTATGGTGTGGGTGAAAATCCATAGTCACCGTCCTCCCGCGGAAAATAAGAAATTGAACCCCTCAGTTGAAGTCATCATGACAAAAAAGTCAGAGGTACTCGGTCTTCTTGAGGGTAAGGATCCGAACTTGAGGTAAGAGAGCCAGGGCCCGGATTCGAACCGGGGTAAAGCGGATCTGCAGTCCGCCGCATAGCCCCTCTGCCACCCTGGCCTACACAACACTGACATGGAACGTTTATTTAAAAATTTTGGTCAGCCGAGAAACCTTCTGAGCTTTCCAGTTTCGATTATCGCATCGCTAATTCCGTTCTGTTTCCTGATGGAGTTTATGGTTCTGCTGGTGGCCATGAGGTAGTCTTCACGCGGTTCAAAGTCGAACAGCTCCCTCGCTCTTTTTATGTCGTCTTCAAACGGAACGATCTTCAGACTTTCAGGATTGTAGTGGGAGAGAACGAACTCCATCTGACTTTCGAGTGTGGGGATGGACTCGCACACATTCTCGTAATCCTTATCGCCCAATGCGGAAATGCCTATTAGCTCTGGTGGGAATCCTATGGAGTACATCACCGCGCAGAAGGTTATCGCTCTCGGGAGCCTTATTCTGTCTCCTCTTGAGTACCCGAAAAGACCTATGTGGAGCTTTCTCATTCTCCTCTTTGGAACGAACTTCCCCACCTCGTTGACGAATTCAGCAATTGCGGGAATCCTCTTTCTGTACTCTCCGCTCAGCCTGTCAATTGTGTCCTTGCTGGTCTCTATGCGATCTGGTTTTCCGGGCATGCTCTCTTTGAGGCTCATCACGGCACTGAAGACGGTGTTGAAGTCGTAGTCGTACTTGAAGGCCGACTGTGCTGTGAATGTTTGCACCGATGGGTATTCTTCGAGAGCGTGCATGTTCTCCGGGTCAAACGACCCCCTGAACGGCGGACAGCCAACCCCTATGATCGGGTAGACGTCAATTTCCAGATCATAAAGTCTCTGAAGAGCAATTTTTGCCGCAAGCGTTGCCGGTATGAAGCCGTAGTTTAACGCAGGATCAGATCTCGCAAGGAATACTCTCATCTCGTCAAACCTGCCATCGGCAAATTCCCTCACCACTGCGTCGCATTTAAGCATTCCCGGGATGTCTTCGAACAGGGGAATTATTCCAATGGTTTCTGGCTCGAACTCCCCCAGCCAGTCTCCAACTCTTGTCCCATCTGCAAGTGTTAGCTTTGACTTTCCGGCAACGAAATCCCTGTAGAACAGGTAAATTCTCTCAAGCTCCTCTGACTTGGTAACCATGGGGACGATTATCTCGAATATGGGTGGTGTCGGATCGTCATAGAACTTTCTGGCGTAATCAAAGCTCCTGGGAATCATTTCGAGCGTTTCGGCAAGAAGCTTTGCCTCATCCCTTTCAACTTCCGGGTTGGGCACTCTCGGAGTGATCCGCACTTCTAGGCCGATAACCTTCTCGCTGAAGAACTCCGGGTATGTGCTCAGGAGCTTCTTGACCACGAAGTCGTCGACCTCCTTTCCTTCGAAATCCCACATCTGCTCCTCGATTCCGAGATGGGAGAACACGTAATATGCTTCTTTTATCTCATCCTCTCCGTCAAAATAGTTCTGCTTCGCAAAGAACGGCATCTCCACATTGTCTGGATGCTGGGTGCTCATGACCCTCGGAATGTGCATGATATACGTTGGCATACGAGTGTATTTAAATATTTACGTAGCCGGTACACCTTTCGGGATTCTCAACCTAAAGTCAATCCTTCATTTTTCGATGGCATCTCTGCTGCTGGGTTTCGTAAACTGATGGCGGGGCGTCTGGAGCTCACAGACACGTCCAGGCGGGATGAAGTCATCGTCGCAGCTCTTCTGTCGAAGGGTTTGACGGGTAATCAAAAAAGATATATTCCTTTTTTCCGAGACCCGAATCATGGATGATGTGGTCATCGGACTGGAAGTTCACGTTCAGCTCAACAGATTAAACACCAAGCTGTTCTGCTCATGTCCTCTCGATTATCATGGTAAGGAACCAAACACTCATGTCTGCCCCGTATGCCTGGGCCTTCCAGGCGCAATGCCGGTTTTGAATGAGGAGGCCGTGAAAGCGGCAATAAAGGTTGCGCTTGCTCTCGATGCCAGCATAAATCCTGTAATGAGGTTCGACAGGAAGAACTATTTCTATCCGGATCTGCCCAAGGGCTTCCAGATCAGCCAGTACGACATGCCCCTTGCCTGGGGGGGCTATGTGACGATAGAGACGGATGGAGGAGAAAAGAGGGTAACGCTCAAGAGGATTCACATGGAGGAGGATCCGGGTAAGCTCAGCTATAAGGGATCTATCACAACCTCAAAATACAGCCTCATTGACTACAACAGAAGCGGAGCCCCCCTCCTTGAAATCGTAACTGAGCCAGTTTTGAACTCACCAAAGGAAGCAAGGGCTTTTCTGAACAATCTGAGGATAATTCTGGAATACCTGGACGTTTTTGACGGAAACCTCGAGGGTTCGATGAGGGTCGATGCCAACATAAGTATCGCCGGCGGAGGGAGAGTTGAGATCAAGAACATCTCAAGCTTCAAAGGGGTCGAAAAGGCATTAACCTATGAGATAACCCGTCAGAGAAATCTGATAAGGCGGGGTAGGGCGGTTAAGAGAGAGACAAGGCATTTCGACGAGGCGAACAACATAACCGTCTCTTTGAGGAGTAAGGAGGAAGAACAGGATTACCGCTATTTCCCCGAACCGGACCTCGTTCCGGTTTACACCCATGAATTCATCGACGAAGTCAGAGCAACCCTGCCTGAAATGCCATGGGAGAAGAGGGACAGGTTGATGGAGCAGTACGGCCTGGGTCTGGAGAAGGCCAAGATCCTTGTTCTGGATCCGAAAATGGCAGATTACTTCGAGAGGGTTGCGGAGAAAATAGATCCAAAGGTGTCTGCAAGCTGGATAGTTGACGTGCTGAGGGGTGAGCTGAATTACAGGGATATGTCATTTGCAGAGGGCGAGAGAAGGTTGTCTTCTGATGAACTGGTGGAGCTGCTTGACTACTTCCTGAAGGGTGAGATAACTGAAAAAAGTGTTGTAGAGGTAATAAGGGCAAAGCTTGATGAGGGTGGCAGTGTAAGAGAAATCATCGAGAAAAGAGGGCTGTTCTCCATCCCTCGGGAAGAAATAGAAAGGCTGTGCAGAGAGGCCATAGAGAAAAATCCGAAGGCGGTGGAGGACTACATGGCCGGAAAGAAACAGGCTGCAAACTTCCTTGTTGGCTATGTCATGAAGGTTACGAGGGGCAGGGCAGACCCAGAAGAGACTGCAAGAAGAATCAGGGAACTGCTGGAGGAAATGCAATGAAGAGATTCAGGGTTGCTGTTGGAGGCACGTTTGAACCTCTCCACGAAGGACACAAGAGGCTGATTGACAAGGCTGTAGAGCTTGGAGGAGAGGATATTACGATTGGAGTTACCAGCGATAAAATGGCAAGACAGAGAATCCGGAGTGTTTTGCCCTTCGTCATCAGGGCTGAAAACGTCAGGTGGTATGTCAGGAGAAAATATGGCTTTGATCCGCATGTTGTTGAGATCACGACTCCTTACGGCAAAACTCTCGATTATGATTTTGAGTATCTTGTTGTCTCTCCCGAGACGTGTGAGATGGCTAAGATAATAAACGAGAAAAGAAGGGAGATGGGGAAGAGTGAGATCAAGATAGTTAGAGTTGATTTCGTTCTTGCTGACGATGATAAACCCATCTCTGCTACGAGGATAAAAAAAGGCATCATTGACAGATACGGCAGGCTGATTTAGGAAAACTATTATAATTCCTGTTCAATTTACTATCATGGAGTTCAGAACTGTTGTTGAGAAGGCGGAGTTCCTCAATCCGATGACAAACGAGATTGAGACCGTCGATGTTGAGGTGAGGTTTGACCTGCTTACCGGAAAACCTTCGAGAATAATCACCAAACCACTTCCGTTTTCGACAGAGCCGGAATTACCGGATTTCAGCAATGAATGGTGCCCGTTCTGTGAGGAGAACATATACAAGGTTGGATGCAGGGATGTTAAAGTCGCTAAAGGAGAGCTGATGAAAAGGGGTGAAGCCATTCTCATGGCGAACATCTCTCCGTATGCCAGAAATTCACTGGTTGTCAGGCTGTCCAAGGCCCATTATATACCCATAGGGGAGTTCAGACCTGAGCTTTTCACAGATGCATTCCTGCTGACTCAGGAGTACATGGCCAAACTTGAACCGGATTTCGTGTCGGTAACGATGAACTACATGAAATCTGCCGGGAGCAGTCTGACACACCCACACATTCAGGTTCTTGTAACTGAGGTGCTTATGGATTATCAGGGGAGGGTAAGAGACTGCGCAGAGAAGTTTTACAGTGAAAACAACGCAAACTTCTGGAAAGTCTTCTGGGAAAATGCCGAAAATCTCAGAATTTTTGAAGGCGCATGGAAATGGTACGCTCCGTTCTCTCCAAGGGGATTTGAGCATGTGAGCGCCTTCATGACCAAGGGATTTGAAGAGATTGACGAAGAAGACTTTTCGGAGCTTTCAGAGGGTATCGTGAAGGTGCTGAAGTATTATGGAGAGAAGGGGTACAATGCGTTCAATTTCGGGCTCTTTGCTTCGTTCAGAACTGAGGAATATCTGGCGTCTCAGTTTGACATTGTTGCGAGGAGCGTCATGGATAAGTACTACTGGAACGACATTTTTGCAATAACAAAGGTATATGATGAAACTTACTCAAACAGACTTCCAGAAGAGACTGCAGAGGAGTTAAAAAAATATTTTAGCTGATTTTTTCTTTAAGTTCTTCTATCATTTTTTCGAGATCGTCGAGTTCTATGAATTTAAATTCTTTCTCTTCCACACCGGCGAGAGCCCAGAAGAGTCTCGCTATGACTGCTGTGAACTTGCCTGCGTATCCCGGGCTGTGTGGCAGAAGGAAGGCTGCAACATCGCCCAGCTTTTCAAGAGTATCCTTATCGAGTTCCTGTACCTTTTCGCTTGCTGCACCGAGAAGCGAAATTCCGCTGCCAAGGATTCTTTCTCTCATGGCATAATACTTGGCAGCCTCGCTCGTAATTCTGTGAACACCCATCTCTATCACCTCAGTATTAATTTGTAAAAGATCTTATTTATTATTTGTGGTATTTTATGGATTTTAAGCAAAAAATTTCGCAGAATTGCTTTTGTTTCGCTATGCTATGCAAATGAAAAAAATTTTGAAATTTTATTAAATGTCGAGGTATTTCATGAACTCCCACGGAGTTATGTACAGGCAGTACTGGTTCCACTCGTCGATCTTTATCTCCATGAATGCATCGAAGATGTGTGTACCGAGGACATCCTGAATGACCTCGTCGGTTGCGAGGTGGTCGATTGCATCTCTCAGTGTTGTTGGAAGCTCTCCAATTCCAAGCTCTCTCTTCCTTGCCGGGCTGAGTTCGTAAACGTCCTCCATTATCGGATCTCCGGGTTCGATCTTCTTCTTGATACCATCGAGACCCGCTGCGACCATTGCGGGCAGGGAGAGATACGGGTTGGTGCTCGGATCAACACCTCTGTACTCGGCTCTGATTGCGGAAGGTTTCTTGTGGTACATTGGCACTCTTATCAGAGCACTTCTGTTTCTCGGGCTCCAGCAGATGTAAATCGGCGCTTCAAATCCGGGCACGAGTCTCTTGTAGCTGTTTACCGTTGGTGCTGTCAGGGCTGTGAGTGCCTTTGCATGCTCAAGCAGACCTCCGATGTAGTATCTGGCCTTCTGGCTGAGCATGTACTCGTCGTCAGGATCTGCGAATATGTTCTTGCCGCTGAACGGCTCGCCCTCCCAGAGGCTCTGGTGGACGTGCATTCCGCTTGCGTTGTCCAGGTACAGAGGCTTCGGCATGAATGTGGCGATCATTCCGTACATTGCGGCGAGGTTCTTAGCGGCAAACTTGTAGAGGTAGAATGCATCACCGACATCCACCATTGTTTTTGGCTCGAAGTCGAGTTCAACCTGTCCGGCAGTTGCAACCTCATGGTGGTGGTATTCGACCATCACGTCGAGTTTTTCAAGGATATCTACAAGCTCGTTTCTGTATGTGACGGTTGTATCCTCAGGTGGGGGCCTGAAGTAACCTTCTTTCGGTCTTATTATGAATCCCCCGGAGGCCAGCTCGGGGCTTTCCGGCATCACCCTCGGTGGCCCCCAGCTGTCTCCTGTCCCTCCGTTGGGGGACACCCAGAGATCATAGATGAGCTTTGTCGGATCGACGTTTTCAAACAGAAAGAACTCGATTTCTGGGCCAAAAATGGCTGAAAGTCCCAAGTCTGCAAGCTTCTTTTCCATTCTTTTTGCAACGTATCCTCTTGGATCTGCGTCGCTCTGCGCACTGCCCCATGCCTCATAAACGTCTCCAAACATTATTGCTGTCTTCTGAACCGGGTCGGTCTCCCACGGAACAATTTTCAGGGTTGAAACATCTGGTACCCAGACCATGTCGCTCTCGTTGATTGATTTGAAACCTCTTATTGATGAACCATCAAATCCGATGCCCTCAAAAGCTCCACCTTCAATAAACTTTCTTGCAGGAATGCTAAACGTCTGCAGATATCCCCTGACGTCTGCAAATGCACACAGTACCTGTTTTATCTCATTCTCCTGCAGAATTTTCTTTGCCTGTTCCACATCCATTTGACCACCTTAAAGTTTTTTAGCAGCTAACCGTTAGTTGGCATATAAATTTTTCTAAAACTTTGAATTAGATTAAAATTTTTCACCAGCTTTTTTAGAGAGAGGGTCTGTGTTTATGCGGCTGAAACATCAGGGAAAATATGAGTGGAAAATTTAAAGAAAATGTGTTTTCAGAATCTGAACGGTTTCTCCAGGCCAGCCAGCTTAACACCTGTTATGGCGGATGTATTTATGTCCAGGGCTCTCAAATCTTCTTTTTCGAGATTCTTCACGTCAGTCTTTCCAGCCTGCTGTGTCAGGATTTTAAGTTCTTCTGTCATGGCTTTTATATAGTTGTACACCTTAACTGCCCCTTTCTCTGGGTCAAGCCTCCTTCTCAGTCTGGGATCCTGCGTTGCTATGCCTTTCGGGCAGATTCCTCTGTGGCACTGTCTGCAGACTGTACACCCAATGGCGATCAACGCTCCAGTACCAATCTGAACCGCATCTGCTCCAAGGGCCAGCGCCTTTGCAACGTCAGCTCCAGTCCTTATTCCACCTGCTGCCACGAGGCTGACCTCGTCTCTAAGCCCAATCTCTCTCAGGGCTTCATCCGCCTGAACTATTGCGGCTATTGTTGGCACGCCTGCATGGTTCGCAACCACATCTGGTGTGGCTCCAGTGCCTCCCTGCATGCCATCCACGACGATTATGTCTGCTCCAGCCTTTGCGGCAATCTTGACATCATCTGCTACTCTTCCTGCAGAATACTTAACTGCTATTGGGATTCTCCAGTCAGTTATCTCTCTGAGCTGCTCTATTTTCATTGCGAGATCTTCTGGCCCGATTATGTCCATGTGTCTTGAGGGTGAAAGGGCATCAGTTCCAACAGGGATGCCTCTGATTTTTGCTATGTCTTCTGTGACCTTCTCCCCAAGCAGGTGCCCACCCATTCCGGCCTTTGCACCCTGGCCGATTTTGATCTCTATTGCGTCGGCTGAGTTTAGGTACCTGCTTGAGACTCCAAATCTTCCGCTGGCATACTGTGCAACAAGAAGCTTCGCATGTTTTCTCTCTTCGGGATGCATGCCCCCCTCTCCTGTATTTGTGGCTGTTCCTGCCATCGCTGTACCTTTTGCGATTGCAACCTTTGCTTCCAGGCTTAAAGCGCCGTAGCTCATTGCTGCAACCATTATGGGTGTTTCGAGAATCAGGGGCTGCTCTGCAAACCTGTCTCCCAGAACCACCCTTGTTTCGCATGGCTCCCTGTACTTGTCTATGGGTGGTCTTGAAGTCTGAGCTGGAAGAAGGACAAGGTCATCAAAGTGGGGCACCGGTCTTGTAGCTCCCGTACCTCTGACCAAGTATTCTCCGGTTTCAGATTTTCTCCAGATCTCATGCACTATGCTTCTGCTCCACATTCCTCTTTCTTCGAGGTCTGACGTACCTGAAACCTGAATTGCTGATGCGGGGCACACGTCCACACAGTTTCCGCATCCCACGCATGCTGTCTGGTCTTTTATAACCGGCTCTTTCTTTCCGTCTCTGCTCTCTTCAGAACTTAGAGTAGAGGTAGGACAGTACCTCACGCATCTGAGGCATTTTATACATCTTTCCCTATCGATCGTGATTTCGAATACCATTTAACCCTCCTCCGATGGAGCGCTACCATACACGAATCTCTTCTTAATCGGAACAATTTTTCTGAATTTCTCGGTGAATGCGGGAAAATCATGAGCCTTAAGAGTTTCTTTTAACCATTCCTCATCTTCTTCAGTTATTTCAACCAGTTTTGCATTCTTTCCAAGACTGTCAACATCACCTTTAACGTAAATCGCTCCCCTTACGATGCTCTCTCCTGCCATTCCCTTTATGTTACCGAGAACCACGATTTTTCCGCCCATCATGTACAGCCCGGTCATAAAGTCGCTGTTTCCGCCGATTATTATCGTCCCGTTCTTCATAATCTCGCCGGTTCTTGCACCAGCATTGCCCCTGACGACTATTGTTCCATTGTAAATTCCCTGACCGACACCATCACCGGCTGCTCCCTTTATCTCTATGTAACCATCGGTCATGTTATCTCCCGCAAACCATCCCGCGTTCTTCTCGATGATCATTCTCACGCCGTGGACCATCGTCCCTGCAAAATAACCGGCACTGCCCTTTACGTGAATCTCCACATCTCCGACAACTCCTGCAGCGAGATAATGTTTAGCTCCGGGATTCAGCAGAACAATTTCTTTCTCCCCGGTTTTCACGGCTTCCTTAATCTGCCTGTTTATCTCCCTAACACTCAAACCGTTGCAATCGATCTCCATTTCGATCACTTCCTGTAAACTCTAAACTCTCCAGGGGCAAGATATTCTGTTTCAAGTTCCAGGGGTTCAAGGGCAACTTCTTCGCTTGAAATTGCATACATTCCATCTCCTTCAGCGACCATTGCCGGTCTCAATCCAAGCTTGTCCTTGGCAACACCTATTTCGTCTGGAGTAGCTATTATGAATGCGAAAGGACCATCAAGGTCTTTTACGGCATTTTCAAGAGCTTCTTCGAGGCTGTATCCGTCAAGAAGCTTGTCTGCAACGTAATGCACTATGCATTCAGTGTCGTTATCTGTTGTGAAGTAGTGGCCCTTTGCCTCGAGCTTCTTTCTCGTGTTCCAGTAGTTGGTTATCTGTCCGTTGTGGACGACCGTTATGTCTGGGTAGAGGAAGCTCTGGAACGGATGAGCGTGATATCTGTCAACTCCACTTTCCGTTGAGAATCTTATGTGGCCAATGGCGTGAGTTCCACCTTTTTCGGACACACCGTATATCGAATCGACGACATCTATGGTTCCGACATCCTTGAACATCTCAAATTTACCTGCGGAGAGAACAGCAACGTTTTCCAGTCCCTGGATCTCCAGTGCGAGCTTTCTCACCTTCTGAAAATCATCGACCTTCTCGACGAGGAAATCGGTTATGAAATATTCTTCGCTTTCAACAACGTTACGGATGGATCTGACGTTTCCGTATCTGTTTGCCAGGTCTGTTATCTTTTCCATTGCGCTTTGCTTTTCTTCAAGGTCTTCACCGAGTATTTCTGCTCTGATGAGGTATTGATCTTTTTTCAGGCTTATGCCGCCATACATTGCGACTCCAGCGCCATCCCTGCCTCTGTGCTGAAGCCTTTTCATCATTTCTATGACCAGTGAACCGAGATCATCCTTTTTGTTTCTTGAAAGAATACCCACTATTCCGCACATGCTGATCGTTTTCTGGAAAGCCAGTGAGTTTTTAAAGGTTGCGAATTATATGCATACAAATGAACTCCTATATATTCTTGTCACTACAGATTTTTTCTTTTTGAATTTGATAAATTTCAACGATTTTTTATTATTTTCTGGAAGAAATTTTTTAATACTCCTGCCGGAGACACATGAGATGCTGCATGAAAAGGACTGTAATAATCTCTGCTTATAAACATCCGGAAAGGCTGGAGGAGAATTTGGCGAGACTTGAAGGTTTTGAAATAATTCTGGCAGTTGATGAGCCTGATGATGAGTTGTTGCGGATTATTGAAAGGTACGATTTAAAAGCAACGATATCTCACAAGAGGCGAGGCAAATGGAAGGCTCTCAACGATGCTGTTGAACTGGCCGAGGGGGAATATCTGCTCTTTCTGGATTCGGATACTCTTTTGGTCAATCCTGGAAACCCTGAGAGCTTTGATGGTCTGGAAATCAAGAAGGAGATTGATCTGAATTCAAGGCTCAGCAGACTTGTGAATATAGATTATTTCAACATGTATCTGGTCTCCTTGATTGCCGCCAGGCTTGGAATCTGCCTCGGATTCAATGGTGCGGCGTTCTGGATACGGAAAGAGATTCTGAAAAAGCTGGGGGGCTTCAGGAAAAGGATCAACGAGGATACTGATCTTGGTATACGGTTTGGGATTTCTGGGTACAGGTTTGGAGTGGATGGTTTTGCCTTAACAGATTCACCCCAGAACATCCGGGAGTGGCTTTCTCAGAGGGAGAGATGGGCTTTAGGAGGGGCTGAGGTGCTGATGGAGAATTTCAGAGAAATCATCAGAAAACCTATAATGTGGGTTCCAGCAATCATAATCCTCTTTCCATCAATCCTGCCCCTTATTCTTGGCATTTCTATTCCTGATGGTGTGATGTTCAAGCTCCTGTTTTTTATAATGCCCTCTTTCGGTGTAATTTCCGGCAAGATGTCTGTTCTTGTACTGTATCTTCTGTACGGGTACCATGTTCTGAGGAATATCATTCTTATTCTGCTGACTTTCTCAGTTTGGGCGGTTTTAATGATTGTTCTTTCAAAAATAACTGGGTTCAGAATTGATTTCAGGTATCTTCCAGTCTACTACTTCATATATTCGCCTCTGTGGATGTCCATTGCGATTATTGCCCTAGCGAAGCAGGTGCTTTACAGGATAGTTAAAAGAAAAATAACGCTTTCCGGCTGGAAAGTGTGAGGAAAAGTTAAATTTTAGCGGTACAATTAAAAGCCATGCGATTTGTGGTAAGCCTGATCAATGAATACGATCCGGGTCCGTTTCCGGAAGATTTTGACAGGAGGGTCATCCAGCTTGCGTCAAATGAAAATCCGTACCCGCCTCATCAGGAGGTCATCAGCACCCTGAAAAACTCGGTGATGGAGATAAACCGTTATCCGTCTCCCTATTACCGAAAGCTGAAAAATCTGATTTCGGAATATCTTGGTGTTGATTCTTCAAATATCGCGGTCTCGAACGGGGCATCTGACCTGCTCAGACTTGTCACCGATCTTTTCATCGAGCCATTTGACAGAGTCTTTATCCCCATGCCGTCCTACACTCTGTACGCACTTTTTTCTATGCTCAGAGAGGCACAGGTTGTAACGAAAGTTTTTGAAGGGTACAGACTGGATGGGTGCTATGACAGGGGAAAGCTTGCGTTTTTGTGTTCTCCAAACAACCCTACAGGCAACGTCATCGACAGGGCCGTTATTGAGGAATTTCTCGAGAACTTTGATTACGTGGTGGTTGATGAAGCATATTCTGAGTTCGCCGGTACGAGTGTGGTTGATCTGATAAACCATTATGAAAACCTCATCGTCATTAGAAGCTTTTCAAAGTTTTTTGGGCTTGCAGGGATGAGAGTTGGTTACGCAATTGCACATGAAAACGTTGCGAGAGCAATAGAAAAAATACGGAATCCGTTTTCGATATCGACTCTTGCATACAAAGCTGCCATCGCCGCTCTGGAAAATGTGGACTATTACAGAAAAATAGCTGGGCTGATAGTTATGGAGAGAGACAGAATTGCAAAAAGGCTTGGAAAGATGTTTTATGTGTATGAAAGTCATGCTAATTTTCTGCTTGTGAGGCATGAGGTGGGAAATCTTGCAGACAGGCTGATGGAACGAGGGATTCTTGTCAGGGATGTGACAGGGCTGGAGGGTCTGGAAGGTCCCCACTTCAGGGTTAGTGTTGGGAGAAAGCATGAAAACGATGCATTTCTCAGTGCTGTGGAGGAGATCACATGAAAATAAGGCGTGATCTGCTGGAGGCTCTTATAGAGATGGCAAAGAACAACCATCCGTATGAATTCTTTGCCCTTCTTACGGGGAAAAAGGGCATTATTGAGGAGTTCGTGTACATCCCGTTCCAGCAGGGTGAGGACTATGCAAGTTTCAACACGTCTTTTCTGCCTCTTGGGATGAGGATTTACGGAACCGTCCACAGCCACCCTTCTTCGAGTTTCGGACCATCGGGTCAGGACCTCTCCACGTTCACATCTTATGGAAAGGTGCACATAATCATTTACTACCCATACTGCAAGCATTGTTGGAAGGCTTACGATTCTCTCGGAAGGGAGATATCTCTTGAGATCGTGTAGTCGTGATTTTCAGTCCTTTGTTCGGGCGTGAGGTTTTGAGTAAAAACCGGAAAACCCCCCGATATTTATTTGGCTCTTGTTTGGAATTTCTGTATGCCTGCGGTAATTGATGGGTCGAAATGCACCGGATGCGGAACATGTGTTGATGTGTGCTCACAGAAAGGCGGAGCCATTTACCTTAACGGAAATGTTGCACAGGTTAACGAGGATATGTGCATGGAGTGCGGGGCATGTGTAAGGGCCTGCCCGAGCAACGCAATAGCTCTGGAGTGGTAGCTTATTTTCGTTTTTAACTTCTTTTTACAAGCTCGGAAGAAATTTCTGCGCATATTTCGGTTGCGTCGTCGTTTGCAGGAATAACCTCAATCTCCTCTGGCTCACTCACTCCGAGGCCGAGCTGGACTGCCCGTTTTATCTGATCCTGGGAGAAAATCGGGCCTTTCGAAACTTCTGGCGTCGTGCCGAACAGCCTGAGGATGGCGACGCCGACCGCATCTACGGCGATCCTATCATTTCCGGCCAGAATAACTCCCGGACTTATGGTTTCGCCGCTTTCCGGTCCACCTTTTGAGAATCCCTGTATAGCGTCCAGTATGACCACGTGAGGACTGTAGGCAATGTTTATCTCAGCTATCATGTATCTCTGGTACTCCGAGGTGTGCAGTTCTTTCATGTAGTCGTGACCTTCAGCATGCCTTGCAACCATTCCCACGCTGTTTTTGAGAGATAGCGTGAAATGTCCGCCAAACCTGTGGGTTTTCAGGCAGCACGTCTGGATAACGTAGTCGCTTTCGTAGAATACATCCGCCAGCAAAAAGCCCCTTTTCCAGTGATTTGCTTCAAATCTGACCCACCTTTTATGCCCCTCAAGGTCTATGACGGAAAATCCGTATCTGGACAGAATGTCGAAAACTCCTCTGTTTTTCAGAACTGCTGCCGTATTTCCCATTCCGCTTCTTTCTGCAAGCACAGCTTTTGCGTTAACTCTTTCAAGCTCTCTGGATATGGCATCAAGCGCATCAGGATGTGTGGATGCGGGAAACGGGTCGTCGCTGTTGTAATTCGCCTTTATTGCCACGGTCTTTCCTTCAAACTTCTCAATTCTGAAATATTTGAGGAGTTCTTCAATTCCTTCTTTTCTGTTATCCGTTTTAATAACGTAAACTTTCGGCTCCCCTCTATTTATTTTCGGCTCTCCTTCGTAGATTTCCATATTATCAACCTCTTTCACGTCTGAGCATCCCAGAATTATGGAGGATGCCAGAATACCTGCTTTGAGCAGGAACTCCCGTCTTTCCATTCACCCGTAATTTTGTATTTCATCGGTAAAATGGTTTCGGACATTTTCCATGTTTGCAGGCAAGATGGTTCACCCTGGACTGAGAGATTACATCATGGTACACAACACTGGCAGTCTTGACGTTCAGAGCTATGATGGGAAACTTCCCTCTGAGATCTATCGGCAATACATGGAGAAGTGGGGGAGAGTTAATCTGGTACCTGAAAGAGTAAGTCTGAGGAAACTCATGGATCCTATTCACCACACCAAATAACTCTAAGGACAAAAAGTTTAAGCAAAGTTCGGACCAAAAACACCTACGCAGGAACTGGAGAAAATTGATGAAATCAACTTTCTCGTTTAAGAAACAGAGGACGGCCACATAGCAAGAGCCTTGAGCCATTCAATTTTCACCGAAGCCGATTCTCTTGAAGAACTGGGGAAATGGTCAAGGATGTTGTAGAGCGTCACTTTGATGAAGAAGAACGGCCCCAAGATCGTCAAACTCCACATTGTAGGGCAGGAGGTACTGGCATTATGAAACTTCCAAGAGGTCTGGATGGGGATAAACTCGCAAAAACTTCTCTCAATTTTTCAAGGATAACCTTCTGGAGCTTCTGAGATGGGCTGGCCATCCCATAGCTGGAGATTTTGGAAATACGCCGGGGCTGGGACTTGAACCCAGGTGCCCTCATCGGGCAGTGGATCTCGAGTCCACCGCAGTGCCTCTCTGCAACCCCGGCTCAGGTTGTATAGAAAGCACACTGAATATTTAAATTTTGGTCTAATTCCTGCAAAAAAGAAAGAGGGTCAGTAGCCAAGCTCTTTTAGCCTCTCCTTCAGTATGGATGCAGAGTTCTTAAGAGCGTTCAGCTCTTTTCCGGTAAGTTCGTATTCAATAACCTTTTCGACACCGTTTGATCCTATGATGGCCGGAACGCCAACAGCAACATCTTCTATGCCGTACTCTCCCTGAAGTATGACACTGGTTGGGATTTCTTCTTTGGTGTCGCTGACGACGGCGTTCACCATCCTGTAGATTGCGACAGCTGGTCCGTATATTGTGGCTCCTTTTCTCTTGATGACCTCTGCAGCCACAAATCTGACCTCTTCCAGAGTTTTGCTTCTGTCCACGTCTCCGTCAAAATCTGCCTGACTCCAAAGGATGAACATGCTGTCTCCGTGCTCTCCAACGATCCATGCTTTTCTTATGTTCCTTGCTCCCTGTGAAAAGAGCGTAGCCTTCAGTCTTGATGAGTCAAGCATGTTGCCCATTCCGAATACTTCATTCCTGGGCTTTCCTGTCTCCTTCCACATTATGTATGTCATCACATCCATCGGGTTTGTTACGACGATTATCTTGCTCTCAGGACTGTTTTCCATTATGTTCTTCGCCACATCTTTTATTATTCCCGCATTTTTTGTTGCCAGATCAAGCCTCGTCATTCCCGGCTTTCTTGCGAGTCCCGCAGTTACAACAATTACATCACTGCCTTCAAGCAGGGAATAATCGCTCCCACCAACGATTTTGGGGTATTTGTCAACCCCAGCAGCGGCATGTGTCAGGTCCATTGCTTCTCCCACTGCAAGGTCTTCAGCAATATCCACCAGAGCGATTTCATCAACATCCAGATTCAGAAGACATGTGAATGCGGACGTTGCACCCACTCTACCGGCTCCGACAAAACCGAGTTTCATTGTACCACCCAGCGCAATTTAACGTGGATGTTAATTAATTTTACCAATTTTTATCATTTTCAGCTTTCTCAGCATTTCAGGGACATTTATTTTCAGAGGACATGTTTCAACACATGCACCGCAGTTCAGACAGTAGAATGGATTGGACTCCGATCCAGTAATGTAGTTCCACACCGCCCCAATTCCTCCGCTGTAAACTACACCCCAATCGGCGTTCAGAGCTTCGTAGCTCGGACAGGAAAACTGGCATGCTCCACACCTGACGCAGTAAAGAGCCTCTTTAAACGCCGAATCCCTTGCCTTCATTCTCCCGTTGTCGAGAAGAAGGATTGCGTGCTTAGATGGTCCGTGCAAACCTTTAATTATTCTTTTTTCTATGTCACCACTTTTACTGATGCCCGAAATTACGTTGAGGTACGACGGGCTGTAATACCCCGCACTCTTCCATATAACCTCGGAAACCTTCACAGCGGATGAAAAGCTGTCAACGATTTTTTCAACCCCTGTAACCGTCATGACCTTTTCAGGCAGCGCACTTACGAGCCTCGCATTTCCTTCGTTCTCTATGATGAACAGGGAACCATCTGCCGAGATCACGTTTGCACCTGTTATACCTCCATCTGCTTTGGCCAATTTTTCTCTGAGCAGTTTTCTCACTCTGATTTTGAGCTCTTCAAAATCCTCGACCCCCAAAGCCTTGAACGCCTCATCGGCCTTTATGTGGATGGCGGGCATGGTCATGTGCCTGGGTCTATCGTTCAGCATCTGTATCACGAGCTCTCCCAGGTCGGTCTCCCACACCTCGGTTCCCCCTTCCATGAGTGCAGAATTTAAATCAAGCTCATGGCTAACCATTGACTTTGCTTTCAGAACGGTTGACGAGTCTTCGAAAAAGTCCAGCACCACTTTTTGACCTTCTCGAACGTTTTTTGCGAAATATACTTCAAATCCATTTCTTTCCATGTTTTTTTCGGCTGTGTCAATCAGGTATTCTAGATTTTCAATTGAATGCTCTTTTATTCTCCGCACGTCTTCAGCAAGTCTGAAAAATTCTCTGTTGAGTATTTTGAGCCGTCTCTCGGTGAGGTTTTTTCTAGCTTTTTTAATAACCACAAGCAGTGTATGCGTAAGTTAAAAAAACATTTACCATCTTAGTTGATACAGTCACGGGTGATGGCTATGGAAATCGAAAAACTGAGATTTGGAACCGAGCTTGTTAAAAGAGGATTTGCCAAAATGCAGAAAGGCGGAGTCATAATGGATGTTACCACTCCTGAACAGGCTGTTATTGCTGAAGAAGCTGGAGCTGTTGCGGTTATGGCTCTTCACAAGGTCCCCGCCGATATAAGGGCATCCGGCGGGGTTGCGAGAATGGCTGATCCCCGTATAATTCAGGAAATTATGGATGCTGTAACGATCCCTGTAATGGCGAAGGTCAGGATAGGGCACTACGCTGAAGCAAGAGCGCTTGAGGCTCTTGGGGTTGATATGGTTGACGAGAGCGAGGTTCTCACTCCTGCAGACCCGTTCTATCATATCGACAAGAGAAAGTTCACAGTGCCATTCGTCTGCGGGGCAAGAAGTCTTGGAGAAGCTGTGAGGAGAATCTGGGAAGGGGCAGCAATGATAAGGACCAAGGGCGAAGCAGGAACAGGAAACGTTGTTGAGGCTGTAAGGCACATGAGAATGATGAACTACGCCATTGATAAGGTCAGGCAGATGGACGATAACGAGCTTTACAGACTCGCCGAGATTTATTCCAAGGCATACCTTAGATTGCCTTCTGCAATATATGATGAGTTTGGAGTCGGTATTGATGTCCTGATGAAGGAAACGGTCTATGAAGAATACGCTTTCTCTCAGATAATTGAGGGCATCTATGATGTGCTGGTTGAGGTCAGAAAACTCGGAAGACTCCCGGTGGTGAATTTTGCAGCAGGGGGTGTTGCAACTCCGGCAGATGCAGCATTCATGATGCAGCTCGGTGCAGATGGTGTATTCGTGGGTTCGGGCATATTCAAGTCCTCAAACCCGCAGGCGTATGCTAAAGCGATAGTCCAGGCGGTCGAACATTACGATGAGCCTGATGTGATTGCAGAGGTGAGCAAGAACCTTGGAGAACCTATGAAGGGCTTGGATGTTTCGGATCTCGAAGTGCAGATGCAGGAAAGAGGGGTATGAGGGTAGCGGTTGTTGGCGTGCAGGGCGACGTTGAAGAACATGTTGTGGTAACAGAGCTCGCCATGGAAAGGCTCGGAATTGATGGTAGTGTAACTGCTGTCCGGAAACCGGGAGTGGTTTCGAAGAGTGATGCGGTCATAATCCCCGGCGGGGAAAGCACGACAATCTCAAAGCTGATATGGAAGGACGGCATTGCTGAAGAGATCATAGAGCTCGCTGAAAGTGGAAATCCGGTCATGGGGACCTGTGCGGGTCTCATAATTTTATCGAAACATGGTGATGAGCAGGTTGAAAAAACGGGCACCAGATTACTGAGACTTCTCGATGTGCGGGTTAAGAGGAACGCCTTTGGCAGACAGCGGGAGAGCTTTGAGACAGAACTTGAATTCAGAGGTGTGGGCAGGGTAAATGCAGTGTTCATAAGAGCTCCCGTTGTTGAAAACGTCGGTGATGGTGTAGAGGTTCTGGCCACTTTTGAGGAAAAGGTGGTTGCGGCACAGGAAAAAAATGTTATTGGACTATCGTTCCATCCCGAACTCTCCGGAGATACGAGGGTTCACGAATATTTCCTTTCCTTAATCTGATTTTTTCATGTTTTTCAGAGATTCCTCGTAGCTTTTTGGAAGGTTCAGCTTCAGTCTGAGGGATGTGGCAGGAACGGGATACCTGATTCCCCGTTTGTGTGTTGCTTCCAGGTTTCTTGCTATGTCTTCTGCCATGCTCCATGGAAAGGCAAAGGCAACTTCGTCATCCTGAGTCAGACCGAACAGTCTGTCTCCATAGCACGGAAGAACGAATCTTGGCTTCTTCTCTATGAATGCCTCCAGATATTCGCTGCAGGCAGCTCTGCCCAGTATTTTCGTCTCGAAAGCTCCTCCCTTCTCATGGAGAACTGAGTGAATCAGCCTCAGTATCTGGGCAGGAGTTCCGTAAATGACGGCAAAGTCCGGTACTACCTCATCTCTTTCCAGAGGGAAAACAAAGGCACCCGAGTATTCGCCTGCTTTGAGCTTTGCAACTGCTTTTTCGAATTCAATTCCGACATCTCTCGTTGAGGCGTATCCCGCATCATATGCAAGTTCTCCACTTCTGTAAAGCTCATCCGCCTCGCAAAACCCGTAGGCAACAAGTCCGATGGGGCAGATTGTGTTCGCATCAAAATAAACCGTCCACCTGTATCTTCTTGCCATGTTGTATGCCTGACATATTGTTATGCCTTCAAACCTCCTGGCTTTTTCCGGAACCTCGCTTTCATGCCTTACAAGTTTGAATCCAATGGGATATGTGGATGGACGAATGTATTTCTCAACAAAACGGCTGAATTCTGATGTTTTCATAAGTTAACGTCAACATTAAATATTAAAAATTTCTCATTTTATTCAAGTATGCTGTAATCTTCGCCTATTCTGAAGGTTCCTGAGAAATATCTGAACGGAAACACGTATTCTCGCACCGAGTAGGTGTACTTTTTCTCGAAAGTAATGTCCTTTTCTTCGATTTTCACAATAGCGTCAAAAAGGTCTTTTATTATCACTTCTTCTTTCTCTTCAATGGAGTTTTCAAGCAAAAAGAAATAGATCGTTCTGCCTTTCTGAAGGATTAGTTTGAAAACAGGTTTTATTCCACATTTCGGCTTGGCGAAGTGGAAGCCGTAGCAGAAGATCGTCTCTATGCCATTCTCCAGTGTATCCATGTTCTTGAAAATTTTCCCGGGAAACTCCGGAGCGTATGGCATAAATTTCTCGAAAAATGTTTCCAGTCTGCTTTTTCCCAGATCATCGAAAACAAGCCAGCCAAGCTTTTCACGGCCCTTGGCATCTGCTATTGTCTTTGAAACTGATAAGAACACATCGTTTGATGGATAGATGATCAGTATTTTTTCGTTTTCGCGCGTGTACAGGAATTCGGACAGATCCATGTATATTTTGAACTTTGTTAATTTTAAATAATTTACTTATTTGCTCTGCCAGTCCACTCACTCGAACAGGTTGTACCTCTCGTCAATTTTAACGTATGCCGAGTGGTCGATGTGGGGCATAACGTATGCCTTCACTCTGTAGAAAAATTCCTTGTCAAGTGGCGCCTCTTTTTCCTTGATGTCCACAACATAGTCGAAAAGGTCTTTCAGAACCAGAATTCTCTTTTCCTCCACGACTCTGTCGTAGATAAAACAGAACAGGCTTATATCATCGTCCAGGATCAGTCTTATCAGCGCATCATCTGAAAAATGGCTTGATATGGCATAGAAGTGGTAGCCATAGGCTATCACAAATCTGCGGTCTATTTCGTCATAGCTGGTATATATTTTATTTGAAAAATCATTGTTGAAGATCTTGAACAGTTTTTCAAGCCTTTTTTTAGCGATTTCATTGAAAACAAACCATCCTATCTCATCTTTACCGTAAGTTTTCGTTATTAATTTTGAAAACGCAAGGAAAACATCGTTATCGGGATATATGAACAGCACATCTTCTCCTTTTTTCACTGATTTGATCACATCTATAACTGACATTGAGATTAGGTAACTTTCGCGTCATTATATAAGCTTTGTTGTGGATGACGTTTTAAAAAGTTATATGAACCGATACCGCCAGCTTTTTACTTGAGAACCACCGGAATCAGGCCCATGTTTCGGAGAATGGTTCTTAAACTCCTGTTCCAGCCAGTTACAATTATATTCTTTTCTATGGAATCAAAGAGCTTGAGGGTTTCATCGAGGAAGGCTTTGGTTTTCACGTCTTCTTCCACCTCCCACTGGTAAACACTGGCGTCGAGAGCCTCTGCATGTTCTTCTTCGTTTTTACTGGCGAGAAAAACTTTCATGTCCAAGAGAAAGAATTTCGACTTGCTCTGGATGAAGCTGTAGTCCTTAAGCATTGCGTGTGACTCGAGATTGTCCAGTTTGCCCAGCCAGTATATCACGACACCGTCTCCGTACATTTCGAGATATGGTGTGTACTGTTTCTTTGAGTATAGTTTGTGCGTTCGGTAGTCTCCGAAGAGTGCTTTGCTCTCTATCCACTTAATAACTCTGCCGTCAATCTCAAGCCTGTCTTCTATGTAGAAATCGGGAGTTTTTTTTGCGGGCCTCAGCTGTTTTTCGTCCTTGAACTCTATTCCCTGACTTTCCAGGTAGTCCCTGATTATCAGCTCTCCAACTCTCCCTCTTGCGAACTGGTTTCTAACAGCTATTGGAGAGTATATGAAGTCCTTGTATATTGCAGACCATACCAGATCTTCGAATTCACTGTTCTCAGGGTTTGAGAATTGTTTGAGGATTTCCTTTTTGCTCATGCCGAGTGCCTTCATCAGGAGTTTTATTCTCATTATGGGGGGCAATCTCAGCCACCCGGGAATCTCCCTGTTCTTTTCCCAGTAACTTGCAAGTTCTGGAAGCCTTGAGGTGTAATCGCCGTATCTTCTTTTGACATTATCTATCCTTTTCTGCAGCAGAATTCCAAATAGTGTCCCTCTCGGATATGTTTGTTCGTACTTGCTGAAATCTCTGAAACCTTTAAGGTCTTTTTTCAGCATGAAGTATTCTTCAATCTTCATTTTCGAGCCTCACAGAGTATGTAAAAAACCATCTAACTCGCCCCCTTCTCAAGCCTGCATATTTCGTGCTTGATTTTATTTTCACTTTTGCCAGCTTTTTTATTTTCGATATCGCCTGTCTTGCATCATTGACATCTTCAAAATAGATATCCACTCCGTATTTATTTTCCACTATCTCAACACCTTCCAGTTTTTCTATAAATTTCTCAAGCTTTTTAACGTTTCCTCTCAGTTGAATCAATGCGGGATGTTTCACATCCAAAATTTTAATAACTGTTTTAATGTTTTTATCCGCGATGTCTTACAGGCTTGTAGAGATCGAGGAAGATCTGCAGTACATAAATGTGGCTTCCAGAAAAAATGATAGAGAACATGCGCTGATCAGGCTCATACTTTCCACCCTTGCAGATATTGAGGAAATCCAGAATCTGACCAGGAGAGACATTTCTGCTTCGAGTCGCAACGGGAGAGAAATCTATGCGGTGTATCTGAGAAAGCCGGGAAAAAGCAGGAAGGTTCCTGTTGATGGTGAAACCTACACGATCCTCAGAAAAATTTCTGCCGGTCTGGGTGGAAAGGATAAGATCTTTGGCTACAGCATAGAGGAGATCGACTCTATAATTGGAAAATACTCTCCAGAAAATAGTCGCTACACTTTAAACAGCCTCAGGGATGTTCTGATGGAGCTTCTCGCGGATAATCTCCTTGGAAAAACCATTGATGATATTTTTGAGATGGACTTCGAGGAGCTGGTCGAGTTCATGGAGGAATGTCACCCCATGTTCTCCGGCATGTGGGATATTGATGAGGATGATGTTGCTTCGGACTACTTCCACATGCTGGCGGAGAGGTACGGGATGAGTGTTTCGAAAATGTCTGAGGTTAGCGGTGAGGATGAAGGGAGAATAGAGAAGCTTATGGGCAGAAAATGGCTCCAGAGCTACTGGGATTCATACTCGGAGTGATTGCCGGGCTTGTACCTGGAATCCACCCAAATACATTTTCGGCGTTAATTCTCGGAGCATCTTTTTTGTTTTCTGCCCATTTTACTGGCAGCGAAATTGCGATAATGATCTTCGTCTCTTCTGCTGTCTATTCTGTGGTCAACATCATTCCGGCCGTTTTTGTGGGTGTTCCGGACGAAGATACTTCGCTTGCAGTATTTCCTGCTCACAGAATGGTTCTTGATGGTGAAGGATTTGCTGCCATATCCATTTCGGCTGTTTCGAGCTTTCTTTCATCTCTGTTGTGTGTCCCTGTTTACTACCTCATTCTGCTGGCAGGTAAATCAGCAGACCTTTCACCGCTCACGACCCCTGTTTTAATTGCTGTTGCGACATACCTGATTCTCATTGAGGACGATAGGTTTGGTGGCAGTTTCGCAAAGTGGAAGAAGAGGCTTTTGGCAGCGGTCGTGTTTCTGCTTTCAGGCGCCATCGGAGTGATTTCGCTGAGACACTTCTATTCGGATGGCATTTCCATGCTCTTTCCCCTTCTAACCGGTCTTTTTGCCTTTCCAACCCTCGTTGCGGGGATAAATTCTGAAAGCATTCCCGATCAGAGGATTGAATTCGTTTTTCCGGAATTTAAAAACGTCCTGAAGGGAGTGGTTTCGGGTCTTTTTGTCTCGCTTTTTCCGGGAATAAGTTCTGGCGTGGCAACGGCAATATCTGTTGGGAGAGGGGATGATGAGAAAAAGTACATCTCCTCGATAAGCTCTGCGAATACTGCTAACACGATCCTGAATTTTGCAGTTCTTCAATCAGCAGGTAGAGCCAGGAGTGGGACTGCAGACGCTTTCCTTTACTTCACGTCTCCTGAAAACTATGGTTATTTGCCCATTCTGGCTCTGTCCGCATCTTTTGTAGCTATGGCGTTTTCTCTGCTGATCTCAGTTCCGGCTATGGGTTTTTTCAGCAGAATAAGCCCATCAAAGTTATCGAGGTCAGTGATTGCATTTCTGATCTTCGCTGTTCTCTACTTTACTGGCTTTGATGGGATCGCAGTATTTTCTGTTGCATCTGCAATCGGGATGCTCACACTTTTATTCAGGGTGAGGAGGATCCACTGCATGGGCGCAATAATCCTTCCCGCGATTCTCTACTGAGTTCTGAATCTGCCCTTTTCTATCTGCTCTTCCAGTTTTCTGACGAATCTGTCCCCTGTCTTGACAACGGGAATAATCGTCGTGTCTCCCCTGAGCATGTCCACTCTGTCAGTGTATTCGTAGCTGTCGTTATGGTTGTGGTAGAGAATCCATCTTCTGTATCCATCTACTTCTGTAAATGCCGAGTACGTTATTATTTCCACGACTATGAACTTGTCTTCAACAATGCCATGGAGTGTCTCGAAATCCACAATATAGAGTCTTTTATTGAAGTAGAACACCCTCTGAACCTCGAGACCAACAGCATTTCTGACAAAATCCTGGAACTCAAATTTTTCAGGATCGTCAATAACTGCCGGTCCGTGGTATGAAATGTTCATGGGCCTGAGAATCCGATCAGGATTTAAAAGCTTCACCTCCACAACTCCATCAACGTTAAATACTTCTCCGGGGAAAAGAAATCATGGATAAGCCCATACTTCAGGTTGCTCTTGACCTTGTTGAGTTAAAAAGAGCTGTTGAGATTGCAGGAGAAGCTCTTGAAGGTGGTGCCGACTGGCTTGAGGTGGGTACGCCCCTCATAAAGAGCGAGGGGATGGATGCAATCAGAGAGATCAAGAAGAGGTTCAGGGTGAAAACCCTTGCCGACATGAAGACCATTGATACCGGTAATGTTGAGGTGGAGATGGCTGCAAAAAGTGGTGCCGACATTGTGATAATCCTCGCACTGAGTGACGATTCCACGATCCAGGAGGCAATCAGGGCAGCAAAAAAATACGGTTCCGAGATTATGGTGGACATGATAAACGTCCCCAATCCGGTTGAAAGGGCGAAAGAGCTTGAGGAGCTTGGTGTTGATTACATAAACGTGCATGTTGGAATAGATCAGCAAATGAAGGGAATGGATCCCCTTGAAATCCTGTCAAATGTTGCGAACGAGGTCAGCATTCCCGTTGCGGCAGCAGGTGGTCTGGATGCTGAAAAGGCTGCAAACTGTGTTTCTCTGGGCGCAAGCATAGTTATTGTGGGTAGCAATATAACAAAGTCAAGAAATGTTGTGGAATCCGCAAGGAAGGTTAGGGAGGCAATAGATAAATCATGGAAAAGCGGAAAGAAGGTGGAACTGAAGAAAAGAGAGCTTGACGAGGAAATAAGAGAGATTCTGATGAAAGTCTCCACACCCAATATCAGCGATGCGATGCACAGGGCAAGGGCCATGAGGGACGTGCATCCTGTCGTGAGGGGGAAGAAGATTGTGGGGAAGGCTGTAACTGTCAGCGCCTTTGATGGTGACTGGGCGAAACCAGTAGAGGCAATAGATGTTGCTGGAAAGGGAGATGTTATCGTTATAAAGGTTTCAGGAGATAACGCAGCAGTGTGGGGTGAGCTCGCCACGAGGAGCTGCATAAACAAGGGGATTGAGGGAGTCATCATTGATGGGGCAGTGAGGGATGTGGATGATATCCGGGAGCTTGGCTACCCGATCTTCGCAAAAAGAGAGGTTCCCAATGCCGGTGAGCCAAAGGGGTTTGGTGAGATTAACGTGAAAATTGAATGTGGCGGGATTGAGGTCAACCCTGGAGACTGGATCGTGGCTGATGATAACGGCGTGATGGTGATACCTAAGGAAAGAGCATATGAGGTGGCAAGAAGGGCACTTGAGGTCAAAAAACATGAAGAGAGAATCAGGGGTGAGATAGAGGACAAGGGAAGAACCCTCGCAGAGATTGTGGAACTTTACAAATGGGAAAAGGTTCAGTAAATTGATTCATCTTTTTTCAATCATGTCAATGTATCCCGGAGTTTCCGGTTCGAGTATTTCTCTTACAGATTCTACGAATTCTCCATAAATGTGGGCGTCGAGCGCAAAGTGGTAGTATCTGTGGGTGCTGAACCCGCACATCTCTGCGAGATATCTGGTAAGCAGGTTGAATGCAAACATGTTTGCATGCATGGCACCATAGGCATCGTTTGAACGCATGTAGAACAGTCCGAAGAATGTTTCATTGACTCCGAACTGGTACCCTCTCAGACATGGCGGCTCGTCGCTCGTGATGTCCCATGGTCTTGAAATTCCTATGTAGCAGTCTCTCCTGCTTTTTCTCTCTTTCAGCTTCTGTATTACTGTATACAGCTGGTCGACACTTATCTCGTCTTTCTCACAGTATCTTGCCCTCTCGGCATAGGTGTATGTTTCTCCCTCTTTGAGTATGTTCTCTTTAACCTCCCTGTCTATCGCACCTGCGTGAATGACGTAATCGTGGGCGTATTCAACACCGTATTTCTTTGTGAATGGTGCCTTGTCGTGTATCTGGTTTTCTTCCGGATCCTTCACCTCTATGAACATTCTGTGGATGTATTTGCTCTCCTCCTGTCCTTCAAAAAGCTCGCCCCACTCCGTTCTTTTTGAGTCCCCATGGTAGTAGATGGTTTCAAGGGCTGAATGCCAGGCGGAGGAGAGGTAATCCTCCACTATATGGGTACCGAGCTTGTGAAATCCGAGAATCTCCGTGTATTGCTCTTTGCTCACTCTATCAACATCTCTCTCGTAAATGTGGGGGATCGAGATCAGCATCGCCACACTTCCGGCTTCAAAACCGGCATTTCTGGAAACTTCCTCCAGAACATGGCTGACAAAGCTGAAATTGGGCGTGAAGTAGTTAACAGCATCAAGAGATCTGAAAAATGCTGTAGCATGCAGCCTGTCATCTGCGTAAAGGAGACTTATCTCTGTTATTGCCGGTGGTGTATCACACAGGTGGTCTTTTGGCCTCCACACGGGGATTGAAACCCTTCGGGTGTACGGGACTTTTTTCAGCTTCTCTATTGCATCACTGATGCACTCCTCAACCCTTTCAGAGTATGTTTCTCCACAGGCTTTCCAGCCGCTCGAGTCAGGTTCAAAGTCTGAAGCCGGGTTTTCAGAAATCACGAGCTGAGGCCTTCCTCTCAGCTCTGTCCCGTATTTTGAGGAGAATTTCCAGTTCTCGTTAATTATCTTGGAGATCAGCATTTTCTGGAGCTTTTCAGGGTCTTTTGCGATGAGCATTCAGGACACCTTTTTAGAGTGAAATCTGTAAAAACTTAACATTTACCCGAAAGCCTTATTAACAATTTCAACTGTCAAGCGAACAGGCGCCGGTGGTGTAGCCTGGCTAACACAGGGGCTTGCCGAGCCCCTGCCCCGGGTTCGAATCCCGGCCGGCGCATTCATACGACGTTTTTTCCAGTCTGGGGTCTCTCGCTCTCTCTTTTTTCAAAATGCAGGTCTGGGAAAACTTTTTTAACTTGTATGGGAAGATAATCAGGGCGGTAAGATGAATGGTGTGAGAGTGGGTATTGACGAAAAGGTTCCGCTTGACAGAGCGGTGGTTCTTGGGTTCCAGCACGTGCTTGCGATGTTTGGTGCGACGATCACAGTCCCCCTCGTTGTGGGCAATGCCATCGGCCTTGAGCAGCACCAAATAGCACTGCTGATTCAGGCAGTTCTGCTTGCGATGGGAATTGCAACAATTCTTCAGACTACGATAGGTTCCAGATATCCAATTGTACAGGGATCGAGCTTCGCTTTCATTCCTGGTCTCATAAGCATCGGGGGTTCAAGCGGTCTGGCGGCGGTTGAGGGTGCACTTATCGCGGGAGGTATTATCGAGGCGATTTTCGGTGGTCTCGGGATTGTTGGAAGGCTCAGGAGACTGTTCACACCCCTCGTTACAGGAGTGACGATAATGCTCATTGGGTTCTCGCTGGCACACGTTGCGGTGAAGTATGCGCTGAACTTTTTTGCCGATCCTACAGCCGCTTCAGCTCCAAAGGCTTTTGCTATCGCTCTGATAACATTTGCCGTAACTGTGACTGTTGCATTGAAGGCGAAGGGATCGCTGAGGGCGATGCCTGTCATAGTGGGTGCAGTTGTAGGTTACATTGTGAGTATCCCTCTCGGAATGACGGATTTCACTCTTGTGAACGAGCTTCCAGTATTCAACGTTCCATCGCTGTTTCCATGGGGCATTCCAGTTTTTGAGGTTTCAGCGATAATAATCCTGCTGTTTGCATATATGGTCAGCATAATAGAGAGTGTTGGAGATTATCACGCAATTTCTGCAATTTCCGAAGCACCGATTACGAAAAAGCACATAAACAGAGGTATCATGAGTGAGGGAATCGCATGCACGATTGCAGGAGCGCTGGGTGCGTGCGGAACAACGAGCTATTCTGAGAACATAGGGCTTGTGGCGCTCACCAAGGTGGCGAGCAGGCAGGTGGTGCAGATTGGAGGCATCATCCTCATCGTCATAGCAATGTTTCCGAAGTTTTCGGGTTTGCTTGCATCAATTCCTCAGCCTGTCCTGGGCGGTCTTACAGTTGCTCTCTACGGTATGATCAGTGTTACTGGCCTGAGGCTTATCAAGGAAAAAGTTGAGCTTAACGACAGGAACGTTCTGATTATCGCAAGTGCGCTCATTGTCGGGCTTGGCTCCCCGCAGCTTCCACAGGAGTTCCTTGAGCATTTCCCGAGGCTTATTGCAAGCATTCTTGAGTCCGGAATGGCTGTCGGAGCAATAACCGCCATTATTCTCGACCAGGTTTTGAGGTGATGTTATGATAAAGGATGGTAGGTGGGATGGAGTTTACACGATGGAGGACTCCCCGTATCTTATGGAGGTGCTGACCGAACTGAGAGACAAAGAGACTGATTCAATTCCGTTCAGAAAGGGTCTTGTAAAATTTGGGAGATTCATGGGCTACGAGATAATAAAAACGATGGAGATTGAGAAGATAACTGTTGAGACGCCTCTTGAGGAGACTGAGGGAGTGGTCGTCAGAGACAGAAAAAATGTGGTAATAATAACTGTTCTGAGAGCCGCTGTTCCAATGATGGAAGGACTTGTGAAGGTTTTTGAACATGCCAGAATAGGTATTGTCTCTGCTGTGAGGGGAAAGGCTCCTGAGTTCAGGGTTGAGATGAACTACATTAAGGTACCCCACATAAGCGACGAGGACACTGTCATAATTGCAGACCCAATGATTGCAACAGGCTCAACTCTCCTTGAAGTTATAGCCGAGATAAAGAAATACGGCAGTCCCAAGAGAATCATTGTGGCGGGAGTTCTCGGTTCTCCTGAGGGCATATCGAGAATTAAAGAAAAACACCCTGACGTCGAAATATTCGTCGGAAAGGTCGATAGAGAGCTTAACGATGATGGATATATCCTTCCAGGGCTGGGAGATGCAGGTGACAGGGCTTTTGGATTGCCGGTGAAGCTTTCAACGCTTCCACAGCTGAGGAGTATTGAATAATTCACAAAACTGGATTATCGTATTTTTCGTTTTTTTTGAAGAAATTTATTGTCTGGTGGGGTAAGGTCTCAATATGTTGCTTGTTCAAAAATGCGATCAAATGCTTGTATCGGGCTACAGTCCATTTTGAGGGTTGCTGGAATTATGTCCATGGCTCTCTGCTTGAAAATTATATGGAAATCTAATTCCAAAGATTCGATTGTTTTTCATACTATGCTTCTGGAAATGTTACTTTATTCTGTGTTTTTTTCTGGGCATATTCTCTGTTATTATGACTTTTACAGTTTGGACGTGCAACATCAAACATTGCCTTAGTTAGCATCTACAATCGGAAGTTAATTTCCGAAAACTATATATTGGCATGCAGTGTCCCAACACATGGGTGATAAACGTGTCCAGACCAGCAGACTTCTACAACATCGATGAACTTCTAACAGACGAGGAAAAGCTTGTAAGAAGCTCAGTTAGGGAATTCCTGGAAAAGGAAGTCAGACCTCTCGTTATAGATGCCTGGCATGAAGAAAAGCCCCTCAACTTCAGAGAACTCGGGAAGAAGTTCGGAGAACTCGGCATGCTCGGGGCGTTCATCCCCGAGGAATACGGCTGTCCGGGAATGAACTACACCACATTCGGGTTAATCTGCCAGGAAGTCGAAAGAATCGACAGCGCTCTCAGAAGTTTCGTGGCCGTAACATCCGGCCTCGTCATGTACCCAATATGGAGGTACGGCAGCGAGGAGCAGAAGAAAAAGTACCTTCCCAAGCTTGCGAGCGGAGAGATCATAGGCTGCTTCGGCCTCACCGAGCCAAACCACGGCAGCGATCCCGCAAGCATGGAGGCGAGATGCAAAAAAGACGGAGACGAGTGGATCCTCAATGGAACAAAAACCTGGATTACAGAGGCTGACATAGCAGACATTGCAATCTTCTGGGCGAGAGACGTTGACGACGGCAGGGTGAAGGGATTCATAGTGGAGAAGGGAACCAAAGGCTTCCACCAGAGCGCATTGACTAAGAAAGGCTCAATGAGAGCAGGAGGCGTGGGTGAATTCTCGCTTGTCAACTGCAGAGTCCCGGATGAACAGAGGCTGCCTGAGGCAAAGGGCCTTGGCGCCCCTCTAAGCTGCCTCAATCAGGCAAGGTTCGGCATCTCCTGGGGAGCAGTAGGCATAGCCTTGGACTGCTTTGAGACAGTACTCAGCTATGTGAAGGAGAGGAAGCAGTTTGGAACCCCTCTCGCATCCTTCCAGCTCGTCCAGGAAAAGCTCGCCTACATGCTTATAGAGATCACAAAAGCCCAGCTCGTCGCATGGAGACTGGGCAGACTCATGGATGAGGGCAGGGCAACAACAGAACAGATCTCCTTGGCCAAAAAGAACAACGTCAAAATCGCAAGGGATATAGCAAGACTGGCAAGGGAAATGCTCGGAGCCAACGGCATAAGCCTTGACTACTCCCCGATAAGACACATGGCAAACATCGAGTCAGTCTACACCTACGAAGGCACAGACGACATCCACACCCTCATCCTCGGCAGAGCCATAACCGGAATCCAGGCCTTCAGAAGGGAGCTGAAAATATGAGACTTCATGAGTATCAGGCGAAGAGGATCTTTGAAGAGCATGGTATCTCAATACCGAAAGGGAGAGTTGCTGAAACCTCTGAAGAGGCAAGAGAGATAGCTAAGGAGCTTGGTGGAGAGGTTGTTGTTAAGGCACAAGTTCTTGTGGGTGGCAGGGGCAAGGCAGGAGGAATAAAGAAGGCAGAAAATCCTGATGAAGCTGGAAAGATTGCCGATGGGCTTATTGGGAGCTATATAAAAGGTCATAAAGTTGAAAAAGTTCTCGTAGAGGAGGCACTGGACATTAAGGCGGAGTACTACGTTGGCTATGTAATTGACAAAAGCAGAAAGAGGCCAGCATTGATTCTGAGCAGAAGAGGCGGAATGAATGTGGAAGAGATTGCAGAAAAATATCCTGATGATGTGATCAGAATTCATTTTGATCCCCTGTGGGGTTTGAGAGATTATCAGGTGAGGAAAGTACTGTACGAAGCAAATTTTGATAGCAACGAAATTCCGGAACTTTTGAAAATAGCCAAGAATCTCTGCACAATAGCTTTTAAATTTGAAGCAGAGCTTACTGAGATAAATCCTCTTATTCTGACAGATGCCGGATTCGTTGCTGCCGATGCCAGACTGAACATAGATGATAATTCTCTTTATCGCAATCCGGAACTTCTGAAACTCAGAGATGCAACAGAGGTCGATGAACTCGAAAGGGAGGCGGTGCTTAAAGGACTGAACTATGTCAGAATCGGGGGGGATATTGGGATTGTTGCCAACGGCGCCGGACTGGCAATGGCCACGATGGATCTGATACAGCTCATGGGAGGCAGACCGGCTAACTTTCTGGATACGGGTGGAGGTCTGTCAGATCCCCAGAAAATGAGGATGTGTCTGGAACATGTGGTCAGAGATGAGAATGTCAAGGTCGTTTTTGTAAACATTTTCGCCGAGATTACGAGATGTGAGAAGGTTGCTGAGGGGATAGTTCTTGCTATGGATACCAGCCGCAGAATCCCTCATGTTGTAAAACTTGCAGGAACAAATGAAGAACTTGGAAAGCAATTGCTTCGGGAATTTGCAGAGAGGTCTGGAGCCGAGATTTACTTAGTTGACAGTATTGAAGAAGGGGCTAAAAAAGCTGTGGAGGTTGCGGGAGGTGGTGTTTGAATGGCAATACTTGTCGATGAACGCACAAGGGTGATAGTTCAGGGAATTACAGGGTTTCAGGGAAAATTTCAGACCAAAAGAATGCTTGAATACGGAACAAAGATTGTTGGAGGAGTCTCTCCGGGAAAGGGTGGCCAAGAAGTTTTTGGAATTCCAGTATTCAACACTATGGATGAGGCTGTTGAAGAAACGGGAGCCAACACTTCGATAATTTACGTACCTGCTAGATTTGCCTATGATGCAGTTCTAGAGGCTATAGATTCCGAACTGGATCTTGTGGTCTGTGTAACTGAAGGGATCCCCCTCTACGATGAAATGAGGGTCCATTTAAGGCTTGAGAATTCCAGAACCGTGCTCATCGGCCCGAACTGTCCCGGTGTTATCAGTCCTGGAAAATCAAAGGTGGGTCTCCTCCCAGACAGGTGTTTCGCTCCGGGGAGATTAGGTATAGTTTCAAGAAGTGGAACGCTCACCTACCAGATTTCCGAGAATCTCACCAAGGCAGGAATTGGCCAGTCAACGGTCGTCGGAATAGGTGGGGATCCGATGCCAGGACTGACCTTCAGGGATGTTCTTGAGATGTTTGAGGAGGATGATGGGACGGATACTGTCCTGCTCATAGGTGAAATCGGGGGAAGTGCTGAGGAAGAGGCGGCAGAATACATTGCAACAAAAATGAGCAAGCCTGTTGTAGGATACATAGCTGGCGTAACCGCCCCTCCTGGCAAAAAAATGGGTCATGCAGGTGCAATCATCGAAGGTCGAAAAGGAACGGCAGAGTCTAAAATAGATGCTTTGATGGATGCAGGAGTTACAGTTGTGCAGTCCCTTCAGGATGTGGTCGATGCTATAAGAAATATTATGCAATGATGTAGGATCGGAAGCTGCACGGTTTCCCTACTATTTTTCTTCTAAAATTGTGTTTGTTCCGGAACGCGTCTTGATGTTTGCGATCGGACAGTGTGTTTTATCATAAAATAAAAATAAAATTCATATTCTTAAAGTATGCTCGCCTCGTATGTAGAATATCAGAAATCCCACAAGCACTCCCAGTGTTGCAACCTGAATTGACTTGGGAACAACCTGTTTCCATGCGAATGTCGCAATAGATGCCCCTGATTCTCCTCCTACTACGAAAGCTACGAGTATCATGAGGAATACCAGCAGTCCTGCGATCATAGCAATTCCAAGAAGAGCTCCAAAGATGCTCTTCACCATTTCTTCGGTTTTTTCTTTCACAGTCTCACCCCCTCATGCGAAAGCAATTGGCAGAATGCCTAAGAGCAATAGCAGCAGCACAATGACGTGGGCTCCCACCCACACGAGAGTTATCTTTGTGGTCTCTTTAAACCCTGATCCGGCAATTCCCATCGCCACATACATGCACAGTGCTAAAGGTGGAGTCATACCTTCCAGAGCTCCTGTAAGTGCTGGCAGAACTCCGGCGGCTACAACCGGACTCATTCCCGTTGCGACCAGCAGTGTGACCAGCGTTGGACCAAGTATTGCAATTTGTGAACTGCCTGGAAGAACCATTCCCAGTACAACACCTATGAAGACTATCAGAAGCACGAGAGCTACGATGCTGAGGTTCAGTGGCTCTATTGCAGCATTCACAGCCTGTCCCAGCTCCAGCTCTTTGAACACGTAGGCAATGGAATACGCAAAATAAACTGTGAGTGATACGGGCACAACACTGTGGTACGAGTTCTTGAACATTCTGGCGATGTTGTTGAAGAGGCCACCTTTAGATAGCTCCGAGCGGGAAATCAGGATTGCGTAGGCCATTGTGACAGGGGGTGTGAAGAACAGCACAGTCTTGGAAAAAGCTTTTGCTCCGTCGGCTCCTATCCTTGCTATTATCAGATCTTTCATTGTTGCATCTATCAGGAACGGCAGGAATATCATCAGGGGGAGTATCAGCACATACCAGCTGCCCTTCAGCGACTCTTTAAGCGATGGAAGTTCTTCCTTAGGTATTGGTTTCACATCATACACGTAGGTCATTGCAATCAGGGTTACAAGTCTCTGGAGAACGAACCAGATTCCTATTCCCCATACCACCAGCCAGAACTCTGAAAGCGTGAACATCTCGGGATACATTGCATCGAGCACTCCGAAAGCGAGCAGGATGGTTCCTGAGGGTGGAATCATAGGCCCCATTGCGCTTGACGCCATTTCAACGGATGCTGCGAGGTGTCTCGGAAAGCCTGTTCGTATCATGGATGGGATGGTGAAGACACCCGTCGAGGCAACGTTACCCGGACCCGACCCTGACAAAGATGCCATGAATGTACTTCCGAAAAGGCTGACGTATCCGGCACCACCCCTGAATCTGCCAACAGCTGCCAGTATTATTCCTATTATTTTATCAATGACTCTGGTCTCTCCGAAAACATGTGCTAGCAGCAGAAATCCTACAATCGCATAGAACAGTGTGCTAGTCGAGGGCTTTATCAGGTACTTCAGAAACAGATCGAACCTTCCGCTGAACACTATCAGAAGAACGTACGAGAGTGCCATCACTTCGTATATGGGCCTCCTGAATACAACGAACAGTATGGCGATTATTCCCAGCAGCAGCACTATATAGAGTATTGGCAGAGGGACTCCAAAAAGGGCGTTCAATTTTCGCACCTCCTGGAAAGCGAGACTCTTGCAATCTCTGAAACCACTGCTCTCTTTTCCATTTCCATCGAGTTTCTCATTTCTGTGTGATACCTTCTTCGAGTTTCACACATCCTACCACCTCACCGACGTTAAGTTTAACATCATTGATAATATTAAAACTTTTTGGTAATTGATTTCCATTAATTAAATGACCTATAAATGTGGTTTATGGAATTGTGAATCCGTAATAAAATTTTAATAGTAAATTACCAAAAGCATGTTTATGACCCGAAAGTACGGAGATCTTCCGAAAACTGCAGTGGAGATACTCAAGATAGTTTCAATGTCATCTAAGCTGACGAATTCAATCGAAATAGCCAAAATCCTCCATAAGGAGAAGGTTTACGTTGACTCCAGAACGGTGAGATATCATCTCAGGCAACTGGAGGATCTTGGTTTTATCACTAAAATTGGAAGGAAAGGCTGCATCATCACACCTGAGGGTCTTGAGCAGCTGAAAAGGATAATGGTTTACGAGAGGCTTGGTATGCCATCCATTCAGGTGGAGAAGATGATCGCCAGCAGTACATTTAATCCTGAAACCGGTAAAGGAACTGTTCTTGCCAATGTTGCCGTGATACCAAAAGAGGATTTTGAAAGGGCGGCAGAGATCATAAATTTCGTATCCTCTCTGAATGTTTTTCCTTCACCGCTGATAGCCGTCGGTGACGAGGGGGAGAGTCTCGGGGATTTTCTCGTTCCGGAAAACCATGTAGGTCTTGGGTGCATTTCCACCACCGTTTATGACAGCGTACTTCGTAAAAAAGGTATATTTGTCGAATCCATAGCGGCAGGAGTTTATGAGATACGAGACAGCAAACCAGTGGGATTTGTGGAGCTAATAACACACAACGGAGCGACTTTAAGTCCCGGTGAATTGTTTATCAAAGCTGGATGGACTTCTGTGAGGAAGATTGCGGAGACGGGCAATGGACATGTTACTGCAGCAATCAAAAGATTTCCCTTCTTCTTTTCAGATGTTGTTGAAAACACTGTTGAACAGTTTAGAAATATGGGTATAGATGGTGTCATAGAACTTTTCGCAATAACGCCAGAGATAGAGAGAATAGATGTCACCGATGCAAGCAAGGGGAGATTAATTGTTTTCGGGGGAGGTAATTATTTTGCTCCACTGGTTGAAGAAGGTATGGATGTTAAATTGACCATAAATGCTACACTGGTTGAAGTAAGCGAAATGAAACCTCCAGATAAAATTTTGAGTTGATTCTGTTTTAAGAATGGATATTTTATTCCATTTATCTAAAAATTTAATCTTTTTATTTTTCTACGGTTTTGGAAATTAATTTCCAAAAATTTAAATACTTGAAGAACCTTCGATTACAAAGCTAAAATAACAGGAGGGGTAATGTTGAGGGAAATTAAAATACTGTCGCCTACCGGACATCTGGGTTTCACGCCCTTGGAAAAGGATAGTTTTTTGACTGGTGTTAGCAAAAAACCGGACTACATTGTTGCAGATTCGGGAAGCGCAGACATCGGCCCATATTACTTGGGGGCTGATATGCCCTGCAGCCCTGAAATGTGGCAAAGGCACGATTTGGAACTGATTCTTAAAGCATCGAGAGATCTGGATGTTCCTATGATCATAGGGAGCGCTTCCGATACTGGAACGAACAAGGGTGTCGATCAGTTTGTGCGTATAATCAAAGAGATAGCGAGAGAGAACGATCTGCACTTCAACCTTGCCTACATATACTCTCAGCAGGATAAAAACAGAATCAGGCGGATTCTTAATGAGGTTAGGGTTGAAGGGCTGGATGGTTTTGAAGACCTGAATTCTCAGATACTGGACAGGACTGACAACATAGTTGCAGTGATGGGCCCTGAACCGATAATTCATGCACTGGATAATGGAGCAGATGTGATAATTGCGGGACGCAGTTCGGATTCGTCGATCTTTGCAGCCCCCCTCATCCGGGAAGGTATTTCCAAGGCAACGGCATTTTATGCCGGAAAAGTGCTGGAGTGTGCGTCGTTCTGTGCGGAGCCCTTCATGGGTAAGGAAAGCGTTATGGGTTATGTGAAAGAAGGAGAAGTGATTGTTGAACCCATGCACCCCAAGCAGCGGTGTACAGTAGCTTCTGTGGCAAGTCACAGCATGTATGAGAGGGTTGATCCCTATTATGAGAGAGTGCCAGGTGGCGTGCTGGATATGAGCGAATGTGTGTACGAGCAGATAGATCACAGAAGAACGAGAGTTACGGGCTTTAAATTCATAGAAAGCGAACTCAAAATCAAGCTTGAAGGTGCAGGTAAGGTTGGTGAAAGATGTATATGTATTGTCGGATTCAGGGATCCATATTTGATCAAACATATAGACAAGGTCATCGAATGGTCGAAAAAGAAGGTCGAGGAAAGGTACTCTGACAGGACATACCAGCTGTATTACCACCTGTACGGCATTAATGGAGTGATGAAGGATCTTGAGCCAGTTAGGAATCCCTCATCTCACGAAATATGTCTGATCGTCGAATGTGTTGCAGAAACTGCTGAAGATGCGAAGGAGATAGCTACCTTGGCAGCCAGAAACACATTCTATGCGAGACTGCCGGAGGTAAAGGGAACAGCAGGAACAGCGGCCATGATGTCTGATGAGGCCATACTGACAAAACCAGCATACGAATGGACAGTAAATCATCTGATCCCGGTTTCAGACCCCTTGGAGCTGTTTGACGTCCACTTTGAGGATGTTTAGAGGTGATGGAATGGCTGTTAAAAAGCTGGTTGAGCTGGCATCAACAATAAGAAGCAAGAATGCGGGAGTAAACAGCATAACATTCGACATAATCTTTAGCAATCCAGACAACTATGAGAAGGTTAAGAAAAGTGGAATGCTGAACAAAAAGACCATTGCACGGTTATTTGGAATACCGGAGGAGCGCATCGTCAGTTTCGTGGAGTTCGATCCGGCAAACGCCATCAAGTTTACAATTCGAAGAGTCAGACCGAGTGGAAGTCCGGGCGAATCGGACATTTTTGGCAGCCAGCAATATGCTCCGCTCCTGGATTTGGAAATCGAAGTGGATGATACTACTGAATAAACTTCTCTTTTTTATAACCTTTTACTCGTGTTTCGATTGTAAAACGGTCATGTGTGTTTCTCGCAGGCATCGTAGATTGCACTTACGTTCTAACTATGTTATTCACTTTCGACTTGCACCTGTTGCTTACTCATCTGTGTTTTCCTTGGGAGATTCTCTTCGGTCCACATGCAGTAGATGACAATGCATTCCAATTAAACACAAAAATTATATGGATTAGAAAAAATCTCTAATGATGATATTGGATGGTAGTACTCCAATTTCCGTTGGTGATTTGGCAAGGAGGCGCAAAACCGTCAGAAAGTTCAGCTCAGAAAGCTTCGATTTGAGTCTCATTGTCGAGTGTATAGACGTGGCAAAGGAAGCACCCTCAGGCAAAAACGCCCAGCCCTGGCATTTTGTAATCGTCAGCGACTCTGGATTAAAAAAGAGAATCAGAGAAGTATGCGAGGATGGGGAGAAAAGGTTTTACTCTCACGTAAGAGGAGAACTCGCTGAATGGCTGAGGATCAAGGGGCTGAGCTGGGAAAAACCTTTCCTGACGGACGCTCCATATATCATAGCTGTTTTCTCGCACAAGAAATCTCCGTTTTCGAGAGAATCAGTCTGGCTTGCTGTGGGCTATTTGCTCCTCGCGCTTGAGGAGAGAGGCATTGCAAGCCTTACCTACACACCACCCAACAGAGACGAGGTTGCTGAGCTGCTGGAATGCCCTGCTGAGTACAGGCTGGAGGTTCTGATACCGCTTGGCTTTTCGGAGGATGACAAGCCGAAGGAGCCGAGGAGAAGTGTTGAAGAAATCACGAGCATGAACTACTTTGGAGTAAAACTGAGCAGAGAAGGTTAAATAGCGAAGGCGGATGGTGAGATGTATGAAAATCGGAATAGTGATTTACTCAAATGATCCCGAGACCGTCTGGAACGCATACAGGTTTGCAAACTTTGCTCTGAAGCAGGGAGATGAAGTCAAGGTTTTCCTGCTGGGAAAGGGTGTTGAGTGCGAGAGCCTGAGCGACGAAAGGTTCAATGTCAGAGAGCAGATGGAGGACTTCGTGGAACACGGCGGGAAGATTTACGCCTGTGGAACTTGTTTGAAAATAAGAGATTCTTCGCCTGAACTCTGCCCCATCTCGACAATGAAGGATATGTACGAGATCGTGAGGGAAAGCGACAGGGTTCTAACGTTCTAAGGACTGTAAAATTGCTAACCGGTGGCTGAATCCAGTATCGTACAATTTTGGGTTGACATCCACTGACCAGTTGTCCGGCTGGTAAGAAATGAGGGCTATTATCTCCTCTCAGATCCCGTTTCCCACATCATCGTAATTTTTACGTTCCTTGCTTTGATCTCCGAACCGTAGAACAGGCCTCAAATTTCGGCAATTGTTATGAGGTTCCTGAAATTCTTGAGCCGGTAATACTTCTGGGTTTGAGGTTTCTGCGGAGTGTACTTTGCTTCGGCTGGAGGTGTTACCAGTGGCAAAATGTTTTTATCAGATAGAAACAATTTTCGATTCGTAATGAAGAGGGACATAGAGATTCTGCTGAGAAGAGCGGAGAGCTTCATGACAGACGCCCGATCGGACTATGACAGGGAGGATTTCGATCTTGCCATGTTCCATATAGAGCAGGCCTGCCAGCTCATCATAAAGGCCAAGCTCCTCGATCTCACCGGATACTACGAAAAAACCCACAGTCTCAGGAGACTTCTTGAAGACCTGTCGGAGGTATTCAGGAGAGATGAGCTTAAATCGTTCGTGAGAGAGAATTGGACCACCCTCAGAAATCTGGAGTTTGCGTACATAGCCTCGAGATACCTGCCAGAGGAGTTTATGAGGGAAGAAGCTGAAGAGGCGTTCGATGTTTACGATAAGCTGAGGAATCTGTTATGGAGTTCCTGAAGAGGATATACGAAAAGAGAAGGAGATACTTCGAGAATCTGGATGAATACCTCAACAGCGTGAAAGAAATTGTTTTGAAAGATATTCCCGAATCTGAAATTTACGTCTTCGGGTCTGTTGTCGGGGGTGATTACTCGGTTGGCCTGTCTGACATTGATGTTGCAGTTGTTTCAGACAGCTTTTCTGACAGGGAGAAGAAGTTAGAGATGTTCGGAAAGCTCACGAAGGAGTTTTTCGACTCTCCCTTCGAGTTTCACGTGCTCACAAAGGAGCAGTGGAAGTTTTACAGGAGATTTGTGAAGGAGTTCAGAAAAGTTCTATAGCTGCATACCTTTCCAATCCACCAAGTAGAATTACTCAAATCCTGTTGCCGTTGTGGTTAAAGGCTATGAATGATTTTGTTTCAGCTTTTTCATTTTTTCACGCTCTCTTTTCAGACCGATAATTATGACGGCATCCAGCAAGACCACAAGCCCGGTAAACCAGTTCTCCCCTTCGGCCAAATAGATATACAGCCCCACTGCCGTGACGAATACTGCTGCCGGAACAAACAGGAGGAGGAGCAGTATGAAAGAAATTCTCCTTTTTTCAGCGCTTGAATTGGTAATTTCTAGAGTGTAGCTGCCAAACCTTGCGGAATACCAGAGAATCAGGATGGCGAGAATAAATGGCAGTGTGTATTTTTCTGGATTGCTCAGCTGCTCAACGTAGTTCTGAATCTGCACTCTATCTGCCAGAAGAACTGGATTTCTGGAAATTTCGAGAAGAAATACCCAGCCTGTCAGAATCAGAAGCAGGACGGCTACGACATATCTGTGCAAACCCTCGTGCCTGATCTTAACACCTATCAGCACCCCGCAATTTGGACATTCGATAAAGCGGGCACGTCCGAACAGGGGGACAATCTTCGCCCAGGCGGGCAGGTCTGCCCCGCAGTCTGGACATTTTAGTGTCATTGCAGCATTTTTCTCTTTATCATAATTAAATAATTTTTTGATAATTGGCCATAATAACCAGAAGATGAAAGAGAGTTTATAATCAAACAGCTTTGCAGATTGAGCTGACGGCATGCCGGAACAAGAACATACTGTCAAACTTTCCCAAACGGGAAGGTTAAAATATGCCTCCTTGCCACTTCATGTCATGCGAAGCGACACGGTCAAGAAGGGTGCTGATAGGGTGGCCCACAGAGCGCTTTTACGGGCTTTGGGTCTGACTGATGACGATTTTGACAAACCCTTCATCGGGATAGCCAATGCCTACAATACAGTCGTTCCTGGCCACATGGCCCTTGATAGAATAACGGAGTACGTGAAGCAGGGCGTAATTGCCGCAGGCGGAGTCCCATTCGAGTTCGGAGTGATTGGGGTCTGCGACGGCATAGCAATGGGGCATGTTGGGATGAGCTATGCTCTACCCTCGAGGGAGGTTATAGCAGACTCCATAGAGATCATGGTTGAGGCTCACAGGTTTGACGGTCTTGTTGTTGTGGGCAGTTGCGACAAGATAGTGCCGGGAATGCTCATGGCAATGCTCAGGCTCGACATTCCTGCCATAGCAGTCACAGGAGGCCCAATGATCGCGGAAAAGGTTTACGGCAAGAAGGTTACGATAAAAGACGCCTTCGAGGCTGCAGGCCTCTACAAATCAGGACAGCTCGATGACGAGGGGCTGAAGCTTTACGAGAACTTCTGTGCGCCCTCATGCGGGAGCTGTCAGGGGCTTTACACTGCAAATACCATGCAGATTCTGACCGAGACTCTTGGCCTGAGCCTGCCCTTCACCTCCACATCTCCATGCGGTTCATCGAGAAAACTCAGGATAGCGAAGGAGGCTGGGAAGAGGGTTGTTGAGCTGGTCAGGCAGAACATAAAGCCCTCGGACATCGTGACGGAGAAAAGCTTCGAGAACGCCGTGACGATGGACATGATGATTGGTGGTTCAACAAACACAGTGCTGCATTTGCCCGCCATTGCAAGGGAAGCAGGGATAAAGCTCAGCCTTGACGTGTTCGAGGAGGTAAGCAGAAGGACTCCACATCTGGTCAAGCTCGACCCGGCGAGCAGTGATGTCGTCGTTGATCTTGACGAAAGCGGAGGGGTGCCCATGATCTTCAGGAAAGCCAGACAGTACTTCCACAACGAGCTAACTGTTAGCGGGCTGAGAATTCACGAGATTGCCGAGCTTGCGGTTAGGAGAGGTGTGGACATAATAAGGGAGCCGTCCAGCCCCCACAGCAGCGAAGGTGGAATAGCGATTCTGAAGGGCAACATAGCTGAAAGAGGAGCGGTTGTTAAGGCTGCCGCTGTTGAGGAGGACATGAGGGTATTCGAGGGTGAGGCAAGAGTCTTCGATTCCGAAAAGCTCGCTCTTGATGCGATTCTGGCAGGAGAGATTCAGGAGGGACAGGTTGTTGTAATCAGGTACATGGGTCCGAAGGCGGCGGGAATGCCGGAGATGCTTTTACCCACTGCAGCAATAGCAGGGATGGGGCTGCAGAGGGTTGCGCTGATCACTGACGGCAGATTCAGCGGTGCAACGAGAGGCCCGGCAATAGGCCACATCTCTCCTGAAGCGTTGGCAGGCGGAAACATCGCGCTGATAGAGGATGGAGACATCATTGAGATAAACATCCCAGAAAGGAGGCTGAACGTGAAGCTGAGCGATGACGAGCTTGCGGAGAGAAGGGAGGGGTGGAAGCCAAGGGAGATAGATCACAGAGGCTATCTCGCGAAGTACTCCAAGCTCGTGAGCGGGGCTGATGAAGGGGCTGTGCTCAAATAAACTATTATTTTTTAATAAATTTTTTTAATGAAAACAGTGTAGTGGCAGTATTGCCTTAGATTTGGCCTTCTGCAGTCATTTCTAAAAATTCCTCCGGTCTCAGAATCTTAAATCTGTGTTCTTTGATCTGGAAATCCTTGCTCTCATTTCTCAGATCAAGCAAGTCTTTGTCAAGACTTATCAGAAAATTTGCCTTTGAAGCGTAGACTGCATTCAGGAACTTGTTATCATCTTTATCTCTGCAAAGGTCAAACTGTTCTTCTGGTTCTGTGATTCTGGATATACTCTCCAGAAAAGCGTAAAACTCTAATAAAACTTCTATGCTGTAGAAACCTGTCATCTTGGTTAGGAGAACCCGAAAATACTCATCCATAATTTCACTGCTAACAATGATCTCAAGCCTGCCATTGGCAAGGAGTGAAATGAGCTTGTAAGAACCACCTCTCTTCGATAACAGTGCTGCAGCAATGACTGATGTATCAATTACAACCTTTTCCACTCTTCTCTGACCTCCTTTACGATCCTGACAACATCTTCATCCGATAAAAGCTTGGCTTCGTACTTTTTCCTGAGTTCGCCGATCTTATCAACAATTTTTTTTCCTTCGATTTTTTTTATTACGAGGTAATCTCCAATCTTCCAGACAATTACCTTCTCATTTGGATCTATAATCTTCCGAGCTTCCACTACCTGAGCTTCCATACGAAAATGTAGCCTTTAAAGTTAATAAAGATATCCTAATCGTGCTCTGATCCTGTAACAGTGACTGGAATCCTCACCATTAACTTCTTTATCAGGGAAGCTCTCAATTACTGGGAGAATAAACCTAAATTCGTTGTTTATGGTTATCCTTACCAGATGTTTGGATGACTTCATTCTTGTGGGACGTGAAGCAGTGGAGCACGAAATTGCATGATGAGATTGCCGTGTCTGGTGGATAGTACCGTGGTGCGGCTTCAAGAGCTTATTATGCAATGTTTCATGCCGCAAAGGCAATGCTCCTTACGAGAGACATCTCTCCTAGGAGACATGCTGGCGTTTTGAGGATGCCCGGTATCGAATTTGTCAATAAGGACAATCTTGAGGAAACCCATGCTGAAGCGTACAAACTTGCATTTGACATCAGAATGGACGCAGATTATGAAGGTGGACTTAAGTTGAGCAAAGAGATGGCTGAACAGGTGGTGCATGACGCTGAAGAATTCCAGTAAAAAGTGAAAACCGTGTTTAGCAGATTATCGGTGGATGGGCTCCAGTTAACACCCCGGCTCTTTCGCTATGACTTGCATTGCATAACAGCATGATTTTTATTTGTGCCGGACAAATAATGTTCATGACACTCATTGACACCCACATCCATTCCGAGGGGAGGAGTGTTGAGGATTTAAGGCACATGGCTGAAAACGGAATCAAGAAGGCGATAACCTGCGCCTTCTACCCGATAAGGCCGGGCTTTCCCGAAACCCTGATTGACCTTGCGAGAAAGCTGACAGAGTTCGAGCCTGAGAGGGGAAGGAAGGCCGGAATGGAGATTCATTCTGCGATTGGAATCCATCCGAGGTGTATTCCGCCAGACTGGCAGAGAGTTCTGGATTTCATCGAGAGCTATTCGGGATATGTTGCCATTGGAGAGGTGGGGCTTGAGGACGGCAGTGATGAGGAGAGGGAGGTTCTGAAGGCCCAGCTACAGCTTGCGAAGAAACTTGACATTCCGGCAATAATCCACACTCCCAGAAAGAACAAGGAGGCGATTCTCGAGAAGACCCTCGAAATCCTTGATGCTGTGTCATTCCCTGAAGAGCTTGCTCTGATAGATCACAACTCCGTCGGGACTGTGAGGGTTGTGCTTGAAAAGGGGTATTGGGCCGGAATAACCGTGCAGCCCGGAAAGCTGAGTGTTGGAGAAGCAGTAATGATAATCGAGGAGTTTGGAGATGATAGGCTCATAGCCAACAGCGACACTGGTTTCAGCGAGTCTGACATGCTTGCGGTGAGAAAACTCCACGATGCATGCGGAAACGAGAGGGTTGTGAGGAAGAATGCGGAAAGGTTTTTCAAGATTTGAGGGAGAACGAGCTCCAGAGCTTCGTCAACAGTAATGTAGAGTCCTTTCTCAAATTTGTTAATTGATTCTCTAAGTTTTTTGTCTCCAGTTACTAAGGTAATTTTTGGGGTATTCCTCACGCAGAATCAGAATATGTTCGAATATGTTTTTCCCTTATATCTCAGAGCTGAAAACAGGACATTGGTGTCAATTACAAGTCTAAACTCTCCCGAATTTTCTTTCAATCAGCTCACTTGAAACCTTCTTCCCCTCTTCCTCGAATTTTTCAAGGTCGATTCCTTTCTCTTCAAGCATCCTTTCGATATCAGCTTTCATCATCATCCTGATTGCCTCTCTGACAAGTTCGCTCCTGCTTTTGTAGTATCCACTTTTGACCTTCCTTTCGACGTATTCGAGGAGTTCGGGAGTGAGTTCGACACTTATGTTCATGCCTGTTAGTATGCTAATAGGAGTTTAAAACAGTTTTCCGAATCTGTCGTAATGTGTCTTTTCCTAAAATTATTTCCTGCCATCGAACCATCCCCAGCAGTAAACCTAACACAATTGTAGTGGGCAACTTTTTCGGTTTTTAAAGGTGGTTTTACCCTATTATAATGTGCCAAAAGAGGAGTTAGAATCACACGCTCCAGAGAGTTGGCAAAAGAGAATGATTTTATAGCAGAACCTGAGTTTTCCAGAACAAAACTGCTTGCGGGATGGAAGAACAATGGCCGTAGAAAAGAAAATTGCCAGAGGCTTTGGGCTTGAAAGACCTGAGGACTGGATGAAACATGCAAATCCGTGGAGTGTGATTACGAGGTTTATAACCCTGCCTCTTCTCGTGCTTGCAGTCTGGTCGAGGGTGTGGGTTGGCTGGTATTCGCTGGTTTTTGTGGTATTGGTTGTTGTATGGTCTCTAATCAATCCAACTCTTTTTCCAAAACAGACGGAAATCAGCAGCTGGTGGTCGAAGTGCGTGATTGGTGAGTACCTCTGGGCCAACAGGGACAGGTATCCAGTTGCCGAACATCATTACGGGGTCATCAGAATACAGACTCTTTTGCAGGCTGCTGGTGGCGTCGTTCTCGTGGCCGGAATGTTTCTGCTGGACGTGTGGATCACAATTGCCGGAGCTGTTTGGATTTACCTCAGCAAATTGTGGTTTCTGGACAGGATGGTGTGGATATACGAGGAGCTGAAAGATTGCGTCACTGAGCTGGAAAGAGACCGATAAAAACTTATTTAAGGTGATAAGGAGTTCCGGAGAAGTCAATTTAGGTAGCATACAGTTTAACAAAACATAGTGGTGGAAATTAATTGGTTAGCTTCCCAAATTGAAAATATTACTTTTGAATCCAAAACCATTTTATATTCCAGAAATTTAATACCAGTAACTATGTCGCAGGCATTCAGAGCGGTAAAGTTTGATTATGACCAAATAAATGAATGGAAATACTACTTTTCATCCATCAAAGATCTAGCAAAAAGTTGCAGAAAAATAGGGGAATTTTGGAGAGAACTGAAAAGAAAATGTGATGGCATATCATTTAAAGAATTGCAAGAAGATTGGGACTACAGCAGCGTTCTGCTTGGTGGTGTTTCAGCAGATGGCATATACAAGGAGAGGAGTTTAGCCAAAGTTTACTGCGAGCTTTTTGGTTTCAAACCAGAAAACGTTCGTGATTTGATCGAGAAGTTGAAAGAAGAATTACCGCCAACAACAAAAGTTCTTGTAGAGGAAACGAAATTCATCTCGTTTGTGATGGATATATCAAGCAAAGTAGAAACTATTCTCGAGCAGGCTAAAGAAAATGACTTGATATCGGACTGGGAAGCAGAGATAAAGTTAGAATATAACTATTATGAAATTCTTTCAGATTATAAAAAGCTGACGGAGATGTTATCAGATTTTATTCGAAGGTTGAAGGATATTCTCCCCAACTACAACCAGAGGTCTCTATTCATCTGGACGCTCGACAGGCTGACTTATCGATACATGACTGCTGCATATCCCAAATTAAAAGCAAGAGAGGCTTTAGATATGATAAAAGACATCTTCGGGCTAGATGTTATTTTTTCACCGGAAATTGAGGGTGCCACTGAAGAAGTTAGAAAAAAGAAAGAGCAATACGAAGTTTACTCGTTTTTGGAGGGTTCGCTGGGTAGAAACTTGATTGAACTGTACAAGACGATTTGGGATGCTTTTAACGATGGTTTCAGAAAGAGTTTGACACTGGTTTTCCCAGAAGTCCCGAACCTCAAAGAGGAGTTCTACGAAATGGCAGCTCAGGCACTCAAGAGTATAGGCTGGAAGTTCCCAAGCTATACATGGGAAAATGAATTTGGGCACACTACTACTCACACAATATGTCGAGATAGGTATAAGTATCGAATTTCTGGAATACTGCTAACCTCGTATAACTATTGGACAACCAAAAAATACTGGTCAACTGAGCATAAATGCAATATTCCATTGCTTCAGCTTTTAGACGATATATCTCCAGCACTGTTCCTTCTAAGCGACATGTTATTCAAATTAAAGTTTGAAGGAGATATTCTTGAAATTGAGCCCACTACAAGAGCTTATGAGTGGATTCACCAGAGGTGAAATCGATGACTGAAGAGGGACTTAAAAAAATTTATCAGAGGGTAAACGTTACAAGATCTCTTGAAAGTGAGAGGAAACTTAAAAAACCAAAATTACGACTCCGAGTGAAGGAAGGTAAAAATGTCGAAAAGGTTAAAGAAGTCTTAAAAGATGGGTTACTCATACCTCAAGTATTGTATAAATCACCTATCTCGGAAACACCGGTTGAGTTAAAGTCAAGCGTAGAAGTTGGAAAGGACTTGTTGAAAATCCCACAATTGAACTGTAAGCATCACTTTTATGAGAGACATCACGACTTAGACACAAAAACATTTATCGCGCCGAGAGCAGGGATAATACTTGTTCCAAACATGAAAACGGGAAATGTTACAGAACTGACTTGCTACGAACTCAACGCGTCTTTAGAAAGAGTATCATATAAAAAATCGATTAAAATCCCCCAGATATATATTAAAATTGCAAGGACTCCAATTCTTTATGAAAAGTTTTTAGATAAACCACCCATAGTGGGCAACGAGGGTCATAAGTTCATAAAGGGACAAGCTGTAACTGAGGATGGAGTGAAAAAGATAGAAAATAGATTCAAGCAAGAATTGACTGAAAAAGATGAAGAGACCAGACTTGGACTATGTGAGGACATATTAGAGGAGATTTTACCGACACGAAAAGGTGATTGGAGGATAATTAGTTTACAACGCCCTTTCTGCTTAATTGTGGCTGGTGAACATGCAGACGGACTGGAGATGGTTGAGTACTTAGTGTCCACGAAATACACTTACCAAGGTCAATACAAGTTTGCTAAGGGTTTACCTTGGCAAAGAGATGTTTTAGTAGAAGTTGCTGAGTGGATGAAGAGAAAAACGGGCGTTAGACACATTCCTGCCAGAAAAATAAGTAAAAAGGAAGATCCATATTCGTCGATAATTTCTGAAGATCTGATAGTGCTGGTTTCAGCCAACGAAAATGATAAGGTAGAGATTGTGAGAGGGCTCAGAGAGATCTCAAAGAGAGGGTCGAAATGTATCATACTGTACGTTTCAAACATAAAACCCTTCGAGGACTTAGATAGGAGAGTGCTCGATGTTGACATTGCTATAGTCTCTCTTCCAGAACGTAGCGAGAAAATTCGAAAGTTAGTTGGGAAGTTGTTGGGTGTAGACCTTTTAGCAATTGGGGAGCCTGAGTGGGAGAGCATAGATGAGTTGTGGGCTGTAGCTGTTAGACTTTATGAGGAGGAACTAAAAAGACTCGATAAAGAGCTTCCTGAAGATGTAGAATACTTTCCAGATAGGGAATCCCGGTTTCACTACTTAATGAAGAGAATTACGTATTCATACCTCAAGAAGAAGGGTTACAAAGATATCAGGGTAGAACAACAGATTCCCTTAATAGATGAAAATGGGTTTGTTGGTTACGTTATACCGGACATAGTAGCTGATGAGGAATACTGGGAAGTAGAGACCGGCTATCCTTCCAGTGATGAAAAAGAACTAATCATAGAGCACTGGAGTCCGCATGCAAGACTTGTATGGAAGTTATCCAAATATAAAGACAATCCAAGTAAAATAAGGGTCGTCTTTCCTGCAATTTATGCATACTTGTTTTACGATGAAATACGAAAAATTAAAGCGTACTTCGAAAAGAGGGGATATGACATTAAATTCTACACAATCTACTTACGTGGAAAAGGAGAATTGCGGAGATTTGCATGATGTTTAGATTCTTATCTTAATACGGACTAAAATTTAACGTATTTTCCTGCACACGTATACTCTTCTGGTAAGGCTCTTGTGCAGCCTCTGGTAAAGCTTGTACTCGATCTCAAAATGCTTTTTAACAAGAGCATCGACATCCAGATTTGTTAAAAAAACCGCTCTGCTGTTCCCTTTCAGCACTCTCTCAAACTCTGCAAAAGCGCTGCTGTAAAGCTCGTGAATCTCACCGAGGCTCTTTGTGGACTGCAGGTAGGGGAAGTCGGTGACTATGCCGTCGACGCTCTCTTCTCTGAGACCCATGCTCTTCACGTCACCGATTATTACGTTCTTTGGAATCCCGTAGTACTGCAGGTTAACTCCGCAGCCCTCCGCTATAACTCTGTAGGCCTCGATTCCTATGAACTCCAAACCCATAAGGCCTGCCTCAACCAGAATCGTGCCCGTGCCGCACATGGGATCGAGCACCACGCCCTCCTTAATTCCCGCGATGTTGACGAGACTCCTCGCAATCCTTGGCAGAATCGCTCCGGGCCTGAAGAACGGCTTCAGGTCAGGCCTTCTCAGCAGAAACTGCTTCCTGTCAGTCTCGTGCAGAAGAACTCCGGTGTGAATTCTCCCAGAGAAGTAAACCTTTATGACATGGTCTGGCTTTGAAACGCTTATCTTTGCTCCCCTCCTCCAGAGAACTGCCCCGAGTTCTCTCTCGAGCCTGAGGGAGTCCACCTTTCTCTTACCGATGTTCCTGACCCTCACGCAGATCTTTCCATCAGGAATTTTAATGCTCTCAAAGCGCCCTTTCAGCTCTTCGAGACTCGTGCATGAGAATAGATGCTCGCTCACCTCGTGGATGAGTCCGAACCTGTTGAAGTATCCGGAGATTTCTTCGGAACATTCTCCGACCACAATCTGGTTGTCTGTGCTTTCAGTGTGGCCATCAAAAACGTTCAGGAACGTCTCGGCTTCTATTCTGGCAAGCTCCTCGAACTCTCCGCTCAGGTAGAATATCAGCCTCATCCTCGCATTTCCTTTATTTTTTCCGCGAGCCTGATCATCAGTTCGGTTTTTTTCAGTTTCTTCTCGACTCTGATCCTTCCCCCCTCTTCCCACCAGCACCGGGGATACTTTTTCTGCTCCACATCATAGCTGAGGCCGAGAGCTTCGCATGCTCTTGCAAGCTCGTCCAGCTTCACGTTGGGGACAGCAAACCTTCTGGGGATTTTTCTCCCCTCGTTCCTGCTCTTCTTTTTGTCAATGTTGACAGTCCAGATTACGTAACTACTTCCTCCTTCTTGCAAGCTCATCGTAAACTTCCTCCAGACTTATTTCCAGTTTTGACAGCAGAACGAGGAGGTGGTAAAGCAAATCCGCCACCTCGTAAACAATCTCTTCTTTTTTCCCGTCCTTTACAGCCAGGATCACCTCTGTCGTCTCCTCTCCGAGCTTCTCAAGTATTCCGTTTACTCCCTTTTCACCGTAGAGGAGCCTTGAAGTGTACGAGCCCTCAACCGGGTTTCTCTTCCTGTCCTCTATGATCTCGTAAAGCTCTTCCAGCATGGCAATCACTTTGAGTTCTTGAACGTTATCTCGACAAGGGGGTGGGGAACATCTTCGATAATCTCGATGTCCCTGATGGATTTAATCTTTTTCTTCCTGACGAGCTTTTCCATGCCAAGCTCCACATTTTCGGGAACTTCGAGAATGTATGCATCGAGTCTGTCCATGCCGATCTTTTTGGCTGCAACCGCTCTGTGGTGTCCATCAACCAGAAAGAGCTTGCCACCCTTTTTTATTACCACAACTGGCTCAGCCAGACCTCTCCTCAGCTCGTATATTCGGCCCCTCAGTTCGTCTGCGTAAATCTTGGTCTGGGTGGGAATCAGCCTGTCCACCTCAACTTCTCCGTTGTAAACCTTTACCTCTGTGCCGTGAACCTTTTCTATCGTCTCCTTCAGCTTCGACACCTTTGTCGGATCGGCTCTCTCAATCTGACTGCGGATTATGTCTGTGTTTGTGATTATGCCCTTTATTCTGCCCTCGTCATCGACAACAGGTAACTTGGAGTGTCCCGTTCTAAACATGACTCTCGCGGCATCCTTCAGGTCCATGTACTCTCTTGCCACATAAAGGGATCTGGTCATCACGTCCTTTATCTTTGCGTTCAAGTCCTTCCTGAGCAGGTCCATCGAGGAGATGTATCCCACAAGCTTGCCGTTCTCGTCGACAACGGGAAAACCGTCATGACCGGTCTTTTCTATTATATCTATTGCCTCCTCAACAGTATTGTCGGGTCTGAGCGTGATAACGTTTCTCGTCATGTATTCTGCCACTTTCTGCTTCACAGGTGGTATAAAAAATAGGAGATATATTTAGTTTCTCATGTCAGGAAATCGTGGTGATGTCCGATGCGATCACCGTAGCTGGACTTATTCTGGAGAAACCGTCCAGAAACTCGTTCACCTCTGGAGTATCCATACTTTCCAGGTCTTTCAGGAAGCGATATGAAACAGACTGGTAGAGCAGCTCCACTTTTACCTCAAATGGGCCCTTGTATCCAGCAACATTGATTATGTAACTGACCGTATCTTCTCCGCCTGTGAAATCGGAATCTTCTGATGCCTTGCCCTTAACAGCTATATCCGGAATGGCTTTTGCGACATCGAACCCCTTGGGAGGGATGCGGTTGTCCTTGATGTAGTCTGCGGCCCTGAGAAGAGTAGATGTTACCTTTCCATTGACATCGACCATCACGGCTTCGTAAATCTGAACGTCATCCTCGCTGGTTATGATGTCGTGATGGGGTTCGTAGGGTTCACTTTCTCCGGCAATCCTGCTACCCTCCAGCTTGCCCGACTCGAAAATGATATTGCCCTCTCCATCGGTTACGACCAGGTGGATCCACGCCCTTCTTGATGGAAAACCTGTTGGGAACTTGTGGCCGGCACCGTTTTCCACCTTTACATCGACCTTAAGCTCGTCCCCGTCTCTGCTGGCAGAAACTATCTTCACGTTTATGTGTGACCTGAGCATCTCTCCGGCTTTATCTGCACCATTCTGTGCCCCGAGCATATCGAGCATCTGGACATTCGCTCCGGCAAACACATGCCTGAAAAATGGACTCCGTTCGGGCAGGTTTGGAGGCATGGATGAAATCCTTACACCATCAGTCTGAGGCATGTGGCACTTCTGACATGGAGTGTCCGGGCTGTATTTGCTGTTCAGCCATTCCAGATATGGCGTCTGTTCGGGAAACTCTCCGGCAACCTTTCCATCATCGTCAAGGAATGGAGTGTACAGCGTGTGGCACGTGGCACATAACTCGGCCTTTTCAATGTGTCTGCCAAGCTGTGGTATGTATCCTACGCTGTTTATCATTGGCCTCACCCTTACCGGGTCGAAGGGTCCGAAGATGATTCTGTCCGGCTTTCTGGTCTTCGTGTCTATCTTATACTTTCCGCTGAAGCTCTCCTTCTCTCCGAAATTGTCCGGGAGTATCTGGTGGCACAGTGTGCACGAAACCCCTTCGATGGCGAGGGAGTGCATTCTGCTGTCTGCATTCAGGAACGACTTCACATTCACTTCAATTCCATCCGCATGTGCCTGAACGCTGGCCATTGGCATGTGGCATCTGGCGCATTTCTCGTTGATCACTTCGGCGAGCTCCGGGAACTTTGCAAGCTCGGAACTAACCTTGGCCCTCCAGTATGGGTCCTTTGACGCAAATGACATCATGCTCTGACCCCATTCTCGCAGAATGGACACGTCTGTACCGTTCCGATCTCTCAGATCACTGTGGCAGAAACACGATGCTGACTGTGCAAAAAGTTCGATTTTCTCCGCTTTCACTGCCTCTGTCGGGGTCTTTTCTGGAGCTGTTTTTGTTTTTTCGGGCTCCGCAGACTTTTCTGCTGGTTGCTGGCAGCCGGAAATGAAAATTGCAAGAGCAATAAGAACGGCGAAGACCAGAAGTTTCTTCATGTTAAATAATTTTTTCAAAAGAGATATTTAAGATTTCTTGAATTGTTCCTTTCCTTTTCAGGACGCCTGCCGGGTGCACTTTCACCGCTGTCCATGAACATTTTTCAGGAATTCAATCACAGCGCTGTTGAACTCATCAGGATTTTCCAGCATTGCGAGATGAGCGGCATTGCTTATCCTTCTTGCAGTCGAGCCAGGTACAAGTCTGGCTATTGCCTCGCCGAATGCAGGTGGTGTTGTAACGTCATGCTCTGCTGTTATTACAAGCACCGGAACGCGTATGTTGGGCAGCAGGCTTTCATAATCTGCCTTCGCAAGCTCTGATGTTGCGGCGGTGTATGCATCCTTGTTGTTTTTCCTTATGATTGTCTCAACGAGCTCTCTAAGCTCTTCTCTTTTCTGGTAGAGCGATATTTCGGATATGAATCTGGCAATCTGGGTCATGTCCGGGCTTGCTTCGAGGATTTTCAGCCTCTGCTCAAACTCCTTTCTCACCTGTTCAGGGAGTTTGTGGAATGTGTTTGCGAGGATGAGCGATTTCACCCTCTCTGGATACTTCCTGTAGAATTCCATGCACACTATGCCCCCCATTGAATGACCGAGAATTGTGGCCCTCTCAATGCCGAGGTGGTCCATCAGGTGGTGAATATCGTCTGCAAAATCCTCGATTGAAATCCTCTCCGGCACGTCAGACATCCCGAAACCCCTGAGGTCGAGTGCGATGACTCTGAATTCTCTGGCGAAATCCTCGAGCTGAGCAGTCCAGGCCTCGATGCATCCTCCGAGACCATGAACGAGAATCAGTGGCTCACCTACTCCAGATTCAAAGTATCTCAGTTTGAGCCCATCCGAGTCGAAGAACCCAAATATCATGATTATTTGTTGTAGTATGCCACATTTAAATTTTCGGTAATGGACAGGTTGAGGGAACATGGACAAAAAACATTATATTTCAGATGCATTAGATTGGGAGGGTGATAAGGTGGATGCTTTTCCTGATAAGTTCAAATGCGTTGTGACAAACTGGGAATACATGGACGGGCTCTGCAGGAGGGTGGCAGAGCAGATAAGAGAGGATGGTTTTGAACCAGAAATCATTGTTGCGCTCGCAAGGGGTGGATGGTTTGCAGGCAGAGTTCTGTGCGATTTGCTCGGCCTTGATGACCTGACAAGCCTGAAAATTGAGCATTATGTCGGCACTGCAAAGCAGAGTGGAGAGGTGAAGATAAAGTACCCTCTGCCTGAGGACAGCGTTAAGGGCAAGAAGGTGCTGATAGTTGATGACATAGCCGACACAGGAAAGAGCCTTATGAGGGCCAAGGAGCACGTCGAGGAGAACGGAGCAAGTGAGGTCAAGACCGCAACCCTTCAGCTCCTCTACACGTCCCGCTTCACCCCCGACTACTTCGGCGAGTACATGGAGGAGTGGGCGTGGGTTATCTTCCCCTGGAACTTCGTCGAGGATATGATTGAGCTCACGACAAGACTGCTCGCAAGGGATAGGGATAAGCTCTGGGGAGAATGGGATATAAAATGGGGCCTGCACGAGTACCATCAGATTGATCCGATTTATCTTGAAATTGCCCAGCCCAGAAGATTCTTTGAGGTCATGGATGAAATGGAGAGACGGGGAATTGTCGAGAGGGTGGTTAAGGACGACAAGACCTTCTGGAGGCTGAAAGAATGAATGCCGAGATCGCCATAATCGGTGGTACTGGAGTGTATGACAGCGATGCGTTCGAAAATGTTCAGGAGGTCGAGATTGAAACTCCATTTGGAAAACCATCGGATAAGATCCTGATCGGAGATTTCGAAGGCAGGAAAGTTGCTTTTCTTCCAAGGCACGGAAGGGGACACGTTTATTCTCCCACCAACCTGCCATACAGGGCCAACATCTACGCCCTCAAAAAGCTGGGCGTCAGCAGGATCATAAGCATCGCAGCAGTGGGCTCGCTGAAAAAAGAGGTAAAGCCGCTTGACATAGTGATTCCAGATCAGATTTTCGACAGAACGAAGCACAGAAAGGACACCTTTTTTGAGGATGTTGTTGTGCATGTTGGCATGGCTGAACCGTTCTGCAGTGAGATGCGGGATGTGGCGATAAGAACTCTTGATGAACTCGGGCTTTCGTACCATCCAAACGGAACCTATGTATGCATTGAAGGTCCTCAGTTTTCCACCAAGGCTGAATCGAACGTTTACAGGCAGCTTGGTTTTGATATCATTGGCATGACTGCTCTGCCAGAGGCTAAGCTTGCGAGGGAGGCTGAGATGTGCTATCTGACAATAGCGACGGTCACAGACTACGACGTCTGGAAAGATGAGCCGGTTGATGTCAAAACTGTACTGGAGAATGCTGCAAAGAATGAAGAAAACGTGAAAAAAATCCTCAGAAAGCTCATACCGGCCATTCCTGACAGGAGAGAATGCGAGTGCGGAGATGCTCTGAAATTTGCGATAACCACGAGTCCCGATAAAATTACGGATGAGGCGAAAGAAAAATTAGGAATTTTCCTGGACAAATACCTCTAATTCTCTCAGCAAAGCCCTGTTTTCTTCTCTTTTTTTGACAGCAATTCTGAAGTGGCGGTTGTTGAGCCACTTAAAGTCGCTGCACGTCCTTATCAGAATGTTTTTTCGCTCCAGGAACCTGAAAACGTCTTCAGCCTGAAATTCACCTTCGCACAGCAGGAAATTGGCTTTTCCCCGGCACTCAAAACCAAGTTTTTTAAGGTTGCGTACCAGATGATTTCTTTCCGTTTTTATTCTTGCTCTCACATACCTTGAAAACGCTCCCAGTCTTGGCAGGTATTTTTCGGCCACGAATTTTGCAACCCCGTTAACGCTCCACGGTATCCTTGTATCGTGAAACTTTTCTGCATACTCCTCAGGAAAGCATCCGTACCCGAACCTCAATCCCGGAATGCCGAGAATTTTCGTGAGAGATCGAATCTGGAACGCATCAACATCATGGGTCTTTACAAAGTCTATGAATGCCTGATCGACCATCAGCTTAACGTTCTTTCTTTCACAGGTCTCGGATATTTCCTCCATCACGGCTTTTCTGAAAAACTCTCCGGTGGGATTGTTCGGGTTGCAGATCACGATTCCCTCAGGTTTTCTGCTCTCGATGAATTCCAGAATCTTTTCAACGCTCCACGGAACATCGTGAACCCTGAGTCCGTAGATTTTCGCAAACCTCTCGTATTCGGTGAATGTTGGCTGGACTATCGCCACGCCCTTCCTCAGCGTCCTGAAGAAGAATTCGATAAGCTCGATTGAGCCATTTCCGAAAACGATATTTTTTGAGTCCCATCCCGTGGAGCCAGAGATGACCTCAACCAGAGACCTGTAGCTGTTCTGAGGATAGTAGTAGGCACTTTCAATGGCCTCAGTGAGAGTTTCGTGCAGATCTCCCGGTCTGAACGGATTGATGTTTGAGGCGAAGTCCAGCGGTTTCAACCCCTTTTTCAGGTAACTTTCGTAGTAATCTCCGTGCACAGACTTCCTATGGCGAGTGTGTGATAAGCTTTTTCAAATGTGTGGATGCTGTCCGGCTGCAGTAACAAAGCCGCTTTTTGCAATATCTGGCCACACCATTTCATGGTGGTCTGGACTGGAAAACAACTTCAACTTCGAGTTTCTCATTGACCCACAATCCCGCTATTCTCGCATTTTCGAAATGCTTTCTCAGCTTTTCAACAGCAGTTTTTAGCTGTTCAATCTGCCTCCCTTTTTCTACCGGGTTTCCGGCACAGTCGTGATGCGCCACAACTGCGATCGAACTGGATCCGTGTTTTTCAACGGAGATTTTTATTTTTTCGATGAGTTTTTTGAGACTTTTTTCATCCTCAAATAGCTTCACGATTCCCGGTTCGGTGATCATGTCAGCAAAATCCACTTCAAAGTTTTCCTTCATCCACTCTATAACCGGAATCTGCGCTCTTCCATCGATACAGTTCACGGCACAGCCAAATTTCATGTTCGGGCTCTGTTAATTGCCAATTTAAATCTTGCCTCGTCACGGGTTCCAGCAGGCACCGCAATGCTTAAATTCAATTTATTGGACAGTGGATTGCTGCCGCCGTAGCTCAGCTGGTCAGAGCGGGTGACTTGTAATCACCAGGCCGCGGGTTCGAATCCCGCCGGCGGCTCTCTGGATTTTTTCAGATGAGGGTATTGGCGGCTCCCTATTTCTGATTGGGTCAATTTAGAACCATTTAAATACTTGTTACATGAATGAGTTCGTAAGAGACGTCTGACATACAGGTGAAAGCATGGAGAAATGGGTTTACGAGCTCATCATTGAAAAAATCCCACCATTCTCTCTCATAAGTGATAGAAATGTGGTGCTCGTGCAGCTCCTCTTAATGCTTGCCGCAGGTATTCTCATAGCAATACTGGCAAAATTGCCGCTGGTCTCTCTGCTGATGGGATCTCTGGCGATCCTGGTTGTTGTTGTCTGGAGCAGACTGACCCTTATCGTTGCACCGTCGATAAGGTCTTTCAGACCGTCAATGAGTGAGGCAGAGAATGTTGTGATTGAGGAGTACAAACAGCTGCTTTTCAGCAGAAGGAGACCTGAGCTTTTCACGGGCATACTGATCTTTATTCCTTTTCTTTACAGGATTTTCACCCATAAAGCATTACTTGAATTCTATCACCTTGAAAACTGGATTGTGATACTATTCGCCCTTATTCTTGCGTGGGATGTGGTTTACCGCGCAGGAATTGGTATATGGGTTTTTTCTTTGAGCCTTTTCAGGTCATACAGGCTCTTCAAACTCTCAAAAAGGAGGAAGGAGCTTGAACACGTCCTTCTCTATGATCTGAAAGCAATGGAGAGTATTGACAGGAGGGGAATTGCCTACGCATTCACGTCTCTCATGCTCTATCCTGTCCTCTCTCCGGACAAACTTCTGGCTTCTGCCGTTCTGGCTTACTTTCTGGTGATTTTCCTGCTCTCATCTGCTTCGGTCTGGCTCATCAGGATGGTTCCGTGGCTTCCTCCGGACATAATGAAGCTGCTGGAAGAGGCAAAATTTGCGTATGTGGGGCATAATGGAGATTACTACCCGCATGTCACTCCTGTTGTGCAGGTCTTCGATGGCAGAAGCATATACTTTTTCACCTCGAGGAAAAGCAAGAAACTTCGCCTGATTGAGAAAGACAATACCATCACGGTGGTTGTCGACGTCAGGGATTCGAGAGACTTTTTCAATAACAGGGCCGTGATGATATCGGGGAAAGCAAAACCGTACTATATCTGGAGGGCTTTATTCAACCTTCCAAAAATTTTAAAGCTTTTCTATTTAACGAGGAAGAAGTACTCGGTGTATCTCTCAAAATACAGGGAAAGCTACAGTGAACTTCCTGAAGCCTGGAAGCTTACGCCTTTCCTCACCAGAATCCCTATTGAGGTCGAGCCTGAGAGGGTTATTTACTGGAGAGGTGCCAGAAAAATAAGGATTGGGTTGTGATAACATGATCCCGTATGAGGTAAGGTCTCTGCTTAACACAACGTACTTTGGATATCTCTGCACGAGGGCAACATATCCCCACATAACTCCTGTTTTCTTTGTGTACGATCAGAGGGATGGCGTGTATTTCATGTCGACTTTTGGATCAAGAAAAATCAGAAATATTGCCAGTGATCGGCGTGTCTCTCTCGTAATTGATGTAAGGGATGAAAATGATCCCTTTAACAATGAGGGGGTCATGATCTCCGGCATCGCAAGACTCTATCTGCCGGATCAGTTCAAATCTCAGGATTATGGTTCTTTGATAACTGTCTACAATCTTTTTAGAGAGAAGTATGCTGAGTTTGTTGAACCGGTTCATGGAGATGATGACGTTCTGGTTAGGATAGAAATGAAGAGACTGAGCTACTGGAAGGGACCACGGTTTATGAACATCAGACTTCACGACTGATCCGAATCCCTGGATCAGTAGGATCTCCAGATTTCTCTGACGATTCCCATGTGACGTTGCTTACCTTTCAGTATTGTTTCAAGACAAGAGGTCACTCTTTCTGCAACAGAGCCATTTATTGTGCCCTCAGCCACTGCGTGCTCAACATCTTCCAGGAGATAGGTGTGGAAATCCCGGAGTACCAGCACCACTTTTCTCAAAATTGCGGCTTTTTCAGCGTAAAGCATGTCTTCAAATTCATACTGCTTGAATTTTACAGGCTCAGCTTCTTCGCCGCCTTTTATTGTTCTGAGACACTCCATAAGCCTGACTTTGTGGTATTCGGAGTCCCTCAAAAGCTCATATAGCTTTTTTCTCCCGCTTTCATCGTCTTCTGCCACGAACAGCTTTAACAGTATGTTTATGTTTGCCTCTTCCATGCTTATGGCTTTCTCAAGCAGGCGGATCAGCACCTCTTCATTTATGACGGTGCTATCTTCTCTGGACATAACAAAATTAACTGTCCTTACCAAAATATTTATCTTTTTCCCTGCTATTTTTTAATCTCTCTACTGTGGTTTTTTATCAGTGCGTTTCTGGCAGGCTGTGCGGTGTTTCACAATGTGCGAGCATTTGCTTTCCTGTCGTCCAGGCTCTGGAGATGTCTTACACCTGCGTGATCTGGAGCGGAAACATTAGGGCTGTCATTTGTTGTTGGAGGTCGAATGCTGTTTTCTGTGGGAGAATGCCTTTTTAGTGCCATATCCGGTTCTGGCACATGGCCAACATAGTTTTTAGATTGTTATAATGGCTAAGCTTAATGAAATTCAGAAACACAAATCATATAAACACTTCTTTTTAAGCTATTATTTGTGTCTGCTATGATGTCGGAAAAAATGGTCTTGGTGTGCCTTGTCCTCGTCATCCCCTCTGTGCTCAGCCCGGGGTGTGCTTCCTCTGATCTGCACAGTTCGGTGGGTGGTGGGGAGGCTCTGATACCCATGCCTCCAGAGGTAAAGGAGAGATACGAATTTCCGACAGAGGTGAGTGAAATCGAGTCGCTAACAGCCGATCTGAATGCAGGGGTGAGTTCGCATGACCCTGTTGTGATGTCTCTTGCACGGCGGATCGTTCAGGATGCTGGGGAAGGAGGTCAGGACATGATGGCTGTGCAGGCCATTTACTCTTACGTGGCATCCAACTGGACGTACGTGGAGGAATCCGAGAACTTTGGTCGGGTATCGTCTGCACCGGAAATTATTGAAAGGGGGCTTAGAGGCGGATCGCTCGACTACTCTGTGGTTATGGCATCTCTGCTTGAGGCTGCGGGATTCAGAACAAGGATTGTATTTGGGTGTGATGTGAATGATGGAATCTGCAGAGCCTGTCCGGAGGTGTTTGTAGGAACTGAAGAGGAGGCGAAGCAAATCCTTGCGGGGTTATCGGAAACCTTTCAGGACAGAATATACTATACGCATGATTCAAAAGGTGGCTACTGGCTCAGTCTGGACCTGGGATGTGAACACATCGGAGGAAAGCCATCGTTTGAAAGAGTGTATCTGATTATTTATCCGGCAGAAAAGAGATGGGAGATTGTGACAGGATAGAGTATGCTGATTGTGTTTTTTGTTCGTGAAGAACAATTGACCGGGTGAAATCATGATTGAATTCACCACTCATGCCGGAGAAAGGATGGAAAAGGCAGGTGGGTGAAGGTATGAAGGTCAGGTGTGACCCTGAGGCTGACATCTTTTGCATTTCAATAAAGGATGAAGAAGTCATGGACATGGATGAGATAGGCGAAGATGTGTTTGTTGAGCTGAATGAAAAAGGAGAAATCATATGGTATTGAGATCTGGGATGGGAGGCCAGAAAGTCTGTTGTTCCTGAGATACTGAGGTTTATCAAATCTGCAGGGCAGGTTGGTTAGCTCATCACAGCTGCATGTTTGTAATAGCGCTGAACAGGCTGGTTTTGAGAAATGGGATTTGTGGTCCCACAGATTTTCGGACGTGGTTATGTGATAAACTGAACCAGAATAACAACTGCCGAGGGGGGGATTTGAACCCCCGACCTCCTGATTATGAGTCAGGCGCCCCGCCAGCTAGGCTACCTCGGCCTGTGAACCTGCATTTGGGAAAGGATTATTAAAATTTTTGGCGGGTTAAATCATAGATATGAAGTTTTCAAGAACCTTCAGACCATTTTTACCGCTTTTTTCGGGATGGAACTGGAGGCCTATGAAATTGCCCTTTGCCACTGCCGAAGGAAATTTTATACCATATTCTGTCCAGGCTATTACGTTTTCCGCCTTTGTTTTGAAATAGTACGAGTGGACGAAGTAAAAGTAGCGGCTCTCTATTCCCTCAAAGATCGGATGGTCCCCGGGTTCTATCTCATTCCACCCCATGTGGGGTATTTTTCCTGAATCCTTCGGGAACCTGACAACCCTGCCTTCAATCACGTCAAGCCCCCTGTGCAGCCCGCCCTCCTCGCTGTAGGTGGCAAAAAGCTGCATTCCGAGGCAGATCCCTAGGACAGGAACCTTGGAGTCCTTGATGTGGTCAGAGATGTTCTGCAGGTTATTGATGGCGGTCTCAAAAGCCCCAACACCGGGAAGTACGACCGCATCAGCGGATTCGATTTCCTCAAGTTCGGAGGTAATCTTCACAACAGCACCTGCTTTTTCAAGAGCCTTACTGATACTTCTCAGATTGCCTGCGCCGTAATTTATTATTGCAATCACAATTTTAATGGGTTTTTTCAGGCTTTAAATATTTCTCAGTGAAAACTCGTAAGAGATAAATATCTGTATGCACAACAGGTGATGGAATGATCTCTCTCGACGATGAGATTTCAGGCAGTATTGAATCCGAGGTAAATAAAGTCTGCTGCAGAGTCTTCGAAAAGTACAGCATTGATCAGCTCATGGAGATGGTCAGGGGCCGCGAAAACGTCTATCTTCTGCTTCACAGAGATGATAGAGAGTTCGTTGATATTTATGTCAGCAACAATGGGGTAGATTCCTCAGAATTTATTGCCGTGCCGGTACCAAAGAGATTCGCAGTTCTGGAGCCGGATAAAAATTATTTTGAAATAACTCTAAAGGCAAATATTGCTCTTGCACTGAGGGGAGAGAGGGACTTTCACCTCTGATCTATTTTGAAGGCAGTTATGAGGCCCGAAACGGCTCCTATCACCACTGCGAAAAATATACTCAGTGCGAACAGCTGACCCGTCTGTGTGGCTTTTTCGAAAATGCCTTCAGAGGATAGGTAAGCAACGAAAGCCAGCCATACGAGCAATCCGCCAAATGCTCCATACAGTACCTTGGACTTTATTGAATTTCCGTAGAGTGACAGTCCTGCTCCGGCGATAACTATCCCGATCCAGTGGAATGCCGAGATCATAACACCGATAATAAATATTGGAAATCCGAGGTTCATTCTCCCACCTCCATCTCTATGTATCTGCACTCCTTCCACATTTCAAGCAGGTCGTGGTAGTGCTTGGAGAAGTAGTTTCCAGAATTTCCACCCGGAATGATCCCATACATTATGCCCTTAGCATCGTCGAACGTTGTGATCATTCTCCAGCTGCTTCCTGCCTGGTCTGGCCTGTAATCGTATCTGAAATTGTAAACGGTGTATTTTGAGCCGTTCATTTCCATAATTGGATAGTTCATGAAAGCAACCTTCGGATAGAATGGGTGAACGGCTATGAATCTGTTTATGTCGCCGTATCTTGTCCATCCCTTCTCCTCGATTTTCTCGGCAACTTTGTCCATGGCTCTTGCAATAATGTCGTATCTGTTCTCGGTCTTTTCAGTGTTTATGTCGTCAAACCATTTGCTGTTTTCAGGCAGGTTTTGCAGAACCCACAGTTTGGGATAGTAGCTTTCGTCAAGCCCTGCCGAGCTGAATTCGTCGTGGAAGGTCTCGTTCATGAATTCATCTATGAAAAGCGAGAATATCAGTGCCGCTTTGGAGTCATACGTCATCCTGTAATCCCAGTTGAGCAGTTCTTCTGCATATTCTTTTGCTCTATCTGAGAACGGAATTCTGTCAAAGTTTTTCCTGATGTCGTTCACGAAGAACTCTGCGGGCTTGGAATAGACGTCTTTCTGCATGTCGATGAAGTCTTGGACTGTGAGCTTCCTTCCGTCTTTCGTCTTCTCTTTAAGCATCTCATAAATTCTCATCCCTCTGTATGGGTCTGCAAAATACCCGCTATCTCCTATGTAATGTTTGAAGTTCAGGACGGGTCTCTGGTTTGCTGTGGCAACGTAATCCGGGTCTATGAGGTGCGGGATCTCTTCAAATGGTACAAACCCCTCCCAGCTTGAGATTCCGTATGGTGTAAATCCCACCCATTCGCCTTCACCTCTGCTTCCGTTGAAAATAACATTTCCTGGAACTTCTTTTCCGTCTGTGTATCTGATCGGGTACTTTCCTGCCGGATAGTATGCAGTATGGCCTTCCCTGTCGATTATCACAAAATTCTGGGCTGGAACGTAAAACCATTTCAGCGCATCTATTGCTTCCTGAACGTTTCTGGCTTTATTCAGCTTGAAGATTGCTCTGAGTTCTGTGGTTGCGCTCAGTCCTGTCCATGCCACCGCAACTTTGGTACCGTATTTTTCGATCAGTGGTCCGTGGACGGTTTTTTCAACCACGATCTTTTTCTCCTTGATGCCTTCGTCTGTTAGCATCTTCAGGGTTTTTACTTCCTTACTGACTTCTCTCCATTCTCCCTTGTAGAGGTATTTATCCCCATCAAACTTGTAGGTGTAGAAGTCAATAACGTCAGCACCCACATTCGTAACGCCCCATGATATGTACTTGTTCTGTCCAATGACTATTACCGGGATTCCGGGGAAAGTGACACCCTGGACTTCGAAGTCGCCAGCTTTCAGGTGCATCATGTACCACACAGGCGGAACACGCAGCGACAGGTGGGGGTCGTTGGAGAGCATGGGCTTCCCGTTCTTCGTGTATTTGCCGGAGACAAGCCAGTTGTTTGAACCCGCCGAATCGTCTTTTTCGAAGTTGCTGAGCCAGTCAACGAGACTTTTGTTTATGTTTGGTATATCGCTGTATATTATCTGGTAGGTGTGGTTGAGGTAGTCTGGATAAAGTTCTTCAGCATCAGGGAGGTTTTTGAGGATCACTGCTCTTTTCAGGTCCCAGAAATCTCCTGTTAAACCCCATGCTATCAGCTTGTTTACGAGAAATGTATCTACTGGGGTCCATGGCTTTGGAGTATATCCGAGGAGCTTGAATTCTGGCTGGAGTTCCCCATCTTCAATGTATTTGTTCACACCGTCACAGTAGGCCTGCAGAAGTGGAGCGTATTCGCTATTTTTGAAGTATTCCCAGGTTGCCCTGGCCGCACCCTCGAAGTCCATTTTGATGTAAAATTCGTCAGTTTCGTTTAAAGACTCTCCAAAAACCTCCGAAAGCTGGCCTTTCATCAGTCTACGCTGTAAATCCATCTGAAAGAGCCTATCCTTGGCCTGAGCATATCCTGTAGCATAAAAAAGGCTTTCAAGGTTATCGGCTGTAATGTGAGGCACACCATACTCATCGTATTCGATTACTGCTTTGCCATACGGGGTTGAGAGTTCTATTTTATCGACCTCGTGGAACTTCCAGAACTGTCCAAATGGCGCAAAAAGATTCATGTAATCGTACATTGGTGAGATCAGTATCAGCAAAATCGCTACAGATAGAAGGGAGAAAAATTCTCCTCTTCTGAGGGGTCGCAGTCTCATAGTATGTAATTTAAATGCCAAATAAATATATTTTTCGGATTAATAATGAAAATTAAAATGGCAACTGTTAAAAAACCACGTTAACCTCCTCTGAAACATGGTTGACAGAGCGGAAAATCTGACGAAGGTGTCGATGGCAGTGATCATGGCAGCGATTATTGCGTTGTCTGCTCAATTGAGCTTTAAGATAGGTCCAGTACCGTATACCATGCAGAATTTCGCCATAATGCTTTCGGGATTCCTGCTCGGACCTTATTACGGAGCAATGGCTGTCATCATCTATCTCGGGATGATCGCCGTTGGACTTCCTTTTGGGGCAGGTGGTGGAGGTCCCGGTGTTCTCATGGGATACACTGCGGGATATTTGTTCGGTTTCGTCTTCTCTGCGAGCCTGGCAGGCATATTCGGCAGGAGATTTGGGGACAGGCCGATCCTTCTATGGATATCCACGTTCGTGGCAGCTTTACCGGCATACCTTCTTGGTTTCGCTGTCTTCTACAAATTTGCTCTTGGAAGTGCCGGTCTTTCGGAATGGGCCCAGAGTGCTGTTGAGAGATTTGGTATTCCTGCCATATCCTTCCCGTTCGTGATATTCGCTGCAACCGTTCTGATCTATATCCCACAGGACATGCTTGTTGACCATTTGCTTGCAGTTGTTGTCTTCAGGTATGTTAGAGAACTGATGAGGCAGAGGGGTGTTCGAATCTGATTGAGTTCCAGATTGAGGAATACGTGTATCCCAGCGGGCAGAAAGGGCTTGCTGGTGTTGCAGGAAGGATAGATGAAAGCTGCTTCATTTCTGGAGGTACGGGGAAGGGGAAAAGCACGCTGCTCAGGACTTTCAATGGCCTAATTCCCGATTTTTATGCAGGGGTATTCAGGGGTAAGGTGAAGGTTCTGGGGGAAAAACCCAGTGCCAGGGTAGCGTACCTGGTTATGCAGAATCCCTACGAGCAGATAACGTCCCTGAAAGTGATTGATGAACTGGTATTTCCAGCAGTACAGGGTGGCGTGAAATATCGGGATGCAAAAAAGGATGCTGAGGCTCTTGCTGAGGAGGTGGGCATCGGACATCTGCTTGGCAGGACAACACACTCTCTCTCGACAGGCGAACTGCAGATCGTGGAAATACTCTCTGCAATCCTCTCTATGAAGAAAGTCCTTCTCATGGATGAACCCTTTGCCCATTTAAGCACAAGGAACGTCAAAAACCTTGTCAAGATAATTGAAGACCTCTTTGCTGTGATTTCAGATCACAGGGTCGAGTTCCGGGAGTTGTTTCCCCAGCACATAGACCTGGGTGCTGACAAAGTGGTCTATCCTGATGTTCCGGCAGAAACTGGTGAGGCAATCTTTGACGGTTCGCTGAGACTGAGAAAAGGCGAAATTATTGCTGTAACCGGTGATAATGGATCGGGGAAAACAACAATGCTGAAAAGGCTGGCAGGGGAGATGAAAAAAGCGAAAATGGATTTTGGAATGGTTCTTCAGAACCCGAATTATCACCTGACTGAAAGAACAGTTGCCCGGGAAGTGGGTGATGAAAGATTTCTAAGAGATTTCGGTCTTGAGGGGCTGAAAGACAGACACCCACACGCTCTGAGCTATGGTCAGGCCAAACGCGTAAGTATTGCAAGGGCGTTCAAACACGACATCCTGCTTCTTGATGAACCTACGGCAGGACAGGACATGTCATTCCGGATGAAACTGATTCATCTGCTGAGAAAATATGGGAAGACTGCCGTGATAGCGACCCATGATGAAAACCTTGCAAAATGCTGTGACGGGGTCGTCAGGCTATGATTCTGCAGAATCTGAACCTTGCCTTAAGTGAGGGAGATCTGGAGGGCAGAACAGCACTCACGTCATCAGTAATGCTCTCCATCTCCATATATCTTTCCGGTTTCAGCCTTTATGTGTCCTTTGCAGTTATTGCGGTTTCCGCACTTTTTTCTGGGGCGAGAAATCTCAGACTGGTTCTGTCTTTTTCTCCGTTTATTGCCCTTATTTTGCTTTCCGGACTGTTCTTCAATATGGGTTATGCGGTCAGGTCTTCACTTGCATTTGCCGGGATACTGTCAACCGGGGCGATAGTCTACTCTTCCAGAATTTCTGAAGTTGCCGGGGCACTTCTCTGGTTGAGGATCCCGCAGAAATACGTGTCTCTCATACAGCTCGCTCTCGCGTCGTTACCTCTTCTGGCAAAGGACCTTGCTGAGATTTTCTGGGCAGTTGATGATTCCGGATTTGCAAAATACAGTAAGGTGATGAAGGCTTTCGTATCTACCTCAGTTCTGCGTTCGATTTCGCTATCCGAAGCGCTTTACTCGAAAAATTTCGCTTACAACCCTGTAGGAGAATTAAGGAAACCGACCGGGAAAGACTCTGTCCTCACTGCAGTATCTCTGCTTTTACTTCTTTCCACAGTTCTTCAAGTTCTCTGACTTCGCCTCTTGCAGTGTATGCTCCATCTGTTTTTTCAACGAACCCTTTATCGTGCAGAAAGTCCAGATGGGCTATGACTTCTGACATTGCCAAGAAAAGCTGATCTTTCCTCCTGAAATGCTCCACCGCTATTTCGTAAGCAGTTTTTCCCTTACAGAGCTTGAAGATTTCGATGCTTCTTCTCTCAAATCCGTTAAGGTATTCTGAGATGAGTTCTCTGTGGTTTTCTATGTGTTTTCTGTGACCTGGGAAAACTTTCTCTATTTCAAGCCCGTAAAGGTATCCGAGCGTCCGTAGGTAATGCTGGAGAACCGGCTTTCTTTTATACCTGCCGTCAGGCTCTATGACCGGATTTGGGGTGATGCCGTTGAGCAGGGTATCTCCTGAGAAGAGGATGCCATGTTCCTCGTTGTACAGCGCAATATGGGAGAACGAATGACCTGGAATGTGAATCACTTCGAATTCATCATCTCCAGCCCTGATCTTTTTTCCCACTTTGGAGCAATTTTTGCACGGGCGTATCAGTTTTGAATACTCCTTGAGGGCGTTTTCCTTCATTTTCCTGGATACCTCTAACGGCATTCCTTCCTCTCCAAAGTGATGATATATGAGCTCAAAATAACTTTTTTCAGCATCATGGATCCTCTCACAGGCGATTTCGTGAGCATACACGTTTTTGAACATATAGGCGGAACCAAAATGGTCAACATGGGGGTGCGTGAGTATGAGCTTGGAACTCTCAAAGTCCATATCCGATTTTTCGAGTTCATTTTTGAGATCATTGATGGATATGGGGAGGTTAATTCCTGCATCAACAACGATTTCGTGGTTTATTATGTACACGTTGGTGTCTCCTACGGGATAAGGGCTGAAAATTTTTGCAAATCTGATTTCCATGAAAGGAAAGTTTATAATTTGACTTATTAAACTTACTCCATGGCTCTCGACACTCTGAAAGATGTTGTTCGAAAAATCGCAAGATCATCCTCAATTGATAAACATCTCGTTGATGAGGTTGTTAAGGACATTCAGAGGGCTCTGATCAGGGCCGATGTTAACGTGAGGCAGGTTAAGGAGATAACCGACGCCATCAAGAAGAGGGCTCTGAGCGATGAGCCCCTGAAGAGCCTGAACCCGAGGGAGCACATAATCAAGATCGTTTATGAAGAGCTGCTTAAGGGGGTTGGAGATGGCCTCGAGATACCTCTCGAGAAGGCCAGAATAATGCTCGTCGGTCTTCAGGGGAGCGGTAAGACAACAACCACCGCAAAGCTCGCCAAGTACTTCAAGGACAGGGGGATGAAGACTGCTGTCATAGCCGCAGACACATGGAGGCCCGCAGCCTACGATCAGCTCAAGCAGCTGGCTGAGAGTATCGGCGTCGGCTTTTACGGTGAGAAGGGAGAGAAGGATGCGGTAAAGATTGTAAAAAGAGGGCTTGAGGAGCTGAAAGACTACGACATGATAATTATCGACACCGCAGGAAGACACGCGCTTGAGGATGAGCTGATAAAAGAGATGGTCGAGATCGAGAAGGTTGCGAAGCCGGACTACAAGTTTCTGGTGCTAGACGCTGCAATAGGTCAGCTCGCCTCAAAACAGGCGCAGGCGTTCCACGATGCAATAGGCATTGATGGTATTGTGATCACCAAGTTCGACGGAACCGCCAAGGGTGGAGGTGCTTTATCTGCAGCAAGGCAGATTCAGATACCCATTGCCTTCATAGGCTCTGGAGAGAGGGTTGACGACCTGGATCGCTTCGATCCTGCTGGTTTCATCTCGAGACTGCTCGGGATGGGGGACATAAAGGCGCTGCTGGAGAAGATAGAGCGGATCACTCAGGAGGAGGAACTCGATCCGGAGAAGTTCCTCAAGGGTGAATTCACGCTGAAGGACGTTTACAAGCAGATTGAGGCGATGAACAAGATGGGGCCGATAAGGAAGGTCTTTGAAATGCTCCCGCTGGGCATGTCAATGAAGGTGGATGATGACGCGCTGGAGATGACCCAGGAGAAGATGAAGAGGTTCAGGGTGATAATGGACTCGATGACTGAGGAGGAGCTTCTCAACCCCAAGATAATAGACGGTTCGAGAATTAGGAGAATAGCCATCGGCAGCGGAACGTCTCCGCAGGAGGTCAAGGAGCTGCTGAAGTACTACAACACCATGAAGAGCCTGATGAAGAGGATGAAGAAGGGCAGGCTGCCGATAAAGGGGCTGAAGATGGGGTTCTGATGTTCTTTTTTAGGTATAACCAACACTTTTTAAACGAAAGGACCAAATCAGAAATGGTTGCCAGGGCGATTATAGGTACTGTGCCTGTTACTGGGCATAGCGATCTGGGATGAACTTGCAGAATTCTGAGGGGGACTTTGTCTGGGGATGGGTTCAGTCCAATCACCAAGTCCGTTAAACCATTGGCGAGAGTCTCAAAGGTTATTCTGGTTTGAGATTTATTTACCGTGGGCAATTCTGGTTATTTTCGTTCATGTTATCCCGAGCCTGTGTTGGCAATACTCGGCAGTTATTACTCAAAAATTTTATAAATAAAAGCCTTCGTATTAAAGAAACAGATATGCCGGCGTTTAATATACTCATGGCGGCTATCGGAATCGCGGGTATCATATCCTCGGCCATCCCGATATATATTATTGGAACAGAAAAAGAAAACTTTAAAAATATTTATGCCTCTTGGCTTAAGTTCAGTCGGTATTTTGCGATATTTGCATTTATCGTCACTTTGATTAGTGTTATGGAGGGCTTTGAGCTATTTTCCGAACATTTGGGTATACATCCTGGAAATTTGGAGATCGTGCACAACATATTTACTCTGGTCATCGGGATAATAATAATCGCATTTTTGATTCCGCTTTCCATTTCAATTTGGAAAGAAAGTGAAAAAACACAGCTGCTGGACAGCTCAGTTTTTTACGGTAAGTTTGGAATTACTCTATTGTATGTTTCAGTTTTTGCGATTATAAGTCATACTTTGAGCAACAGTCCTGATATTGGGCATTTTATCGTAAAGATTTCTGAGATCCTGTACATAGGGTTTTTCCCGACATTCGTATACATTCTCTTAAGATTAATGAAGTACAATGCCATGATAAAAGAGGGAAGGATAATCGTCCCCGCCCATACAATTAATGTGTTTATTGGGGTCGCCGCATCGTTTCTGATGTTTTTTATTGGAGTTGTATTCGAGGCTTTCGGAAATCATTTGATGTATGATTTGATGGAAGTCGGGTCTCTTGCTGTATTTGTTCTCGTGGGTCTGTCATATGGAGCAGAGATGGAAAAAATTTTGAGTATTTCGGAATAACAGTCGGGGAGACGCGATTCAATGTTACTTTTCCTTCCTGTCGACTGGAAGAATGAATAATCTTTATCAAACTTGGAATTTTGATGTCATTGGAATGAAAATCGCAGGAATTGATGAGGCAGGAAAGGGCCCGGTTATCGGTCCACTTGTGGTTTGCGGCGTTGCATGTGATGAAGAATCCCTGAAAAGGCTATCCGAGATAGGAGTCAGGGATTCAAAGAAGCTCACGCCGAAGAGGAGAAGGGAGATTGCTGAGGAGCTGAAAAAACTCGTGAACTGGGAGACAGTAGTTATTCAACCCTCAGAACTTGACAGGATGATGGAGGAGAAGACGATAAATGAAATTCTGAAGGAAACCTGTGCCAGAATCATTTCAAGGCTCAATCCTGACATGGTCTTTGTGGACAGCTTTGATGTAAAACCAGAAAGGCTTGCGAAAGAGCTTGAACGACTGACCGGGAAGAGGGTTGTTGCCAAGCATTATGGCGAAGAAGAGCCTGTTGTTGCCGCGGCTTCAATCATCGCCAAGTGCCTGAGAGATGAAATGGTTGAAAAGTTGAAGGAGGAATATGGCGATTTCGGGAGCGGGTATGCCTCAGACGAGAGAACAAGGAAGTGGCTGGAGGAGAGACTGAAAAACGGCGAGGTTCCGGATATAGTTCGAAGGAAATGGAAGACCGTTGACAGGATGATGCAGGGTTTGAAGCAGAAGAGCCTGTCTGAGTTCTGATCCAATTCTCTGCTGATCTGGCATGCTGGTGTGTTAGTTTTAAAAACTTGTAAAACTTGGCTAAGCCTTTCGTCCTGTGGCAAGTTTTTTAACTGAACTGACTTAAAACTCAACCATGGCCTACGAAGACCTCAGGGAATTCATTGCCAGACTCGAGCAGGAGGGCGAGCTGGCGAGGATAAGCAGGGAGGTTAGCGTTGAGCTTGAAATCACCGAGATTGCGGACAGAGCAGTCAAGCAGAACGGGAAGGCTCTGCTCTTTGAAAACCCGAAGGGCTACGACATCCCCGTTTTGATAAATGCATTTGCCAGCGAGAAGCGCATCAGGCTCGCCCTTGAGACTGAAAGGCTCGAGAGCATTGGAGAAAAGCTTGTGGAGCTTGCGAGAATGAAGCCCGAGTCGGTTCTCGATGGCCTCAGGGCACTATCCTCGGCAAAAGACCTGGTGAGCTTCATACCGAAGAAGGTGAGGAGCGGGCCGGTGAAGGAGGTTGTAGATCGTAACCCCAACCTGCTGAAATTCCCGATTCTGAAGTGCTGGCCCCAGGACGGCGGGAGGTTCATAACGTTCCCGGTTGTAATAACCAGGGACCCTGAAACTGGTGTGCTCAATGCGGGAATGTACAGGATGCAGGTTTTTGATGAAAGAACAACGGGAATGCACTGGCAGATCCACAAGCACGGAGCCCTGCACTACAAAAAGCTGAAGGAGATGGGAGTGGACAGGTTAGAGGTTGCGGTTGCAATTGGCGTTGATCCAGCCACTCTCTACGCCTCAACCGCACCACTGCCGGAGAACATGAGTGAGTTCATGCTCGCTGGCTTCATCAGAAAGAAGAGGCTGAAGATGGTGGACTGTGAGACAGTGGATTTGCAGGTACCTGCTACTGCCGAGATTGTGCTTGAAGGCTACGTGAAGCTGGATGAGTTCAGAGTGGAGGGACCTTTCGGCGATCACACCGGCTACTACACGCCAGCAGAGCCATATCCCGTGTTTCACGTGGAATGCATAACCCACCGCGAGAATCCGATTTACCACGCCACCATCGTCGGAAAGCCCCCTATGGAGGATGCCTGGCTCGGCAAAGCCACGGAGAGGATATTCCTGCCCATGATAAGGATGATTCACCCTGAAATTGTGGACATAAATCTGCCAGTATCGGCCACATTCCACAATCTGGCCGTAGTATCCATAAAGAAGCGCTATCCGGGACATGCGAGGAAGGTCATGTTCTCGATATGGGGCACGGGGATGCTCAGCCTGACTAAGGTCGTGATAGTTGTGGATGAGGACGTGAACGTGCACGACATGAATGAGGTGATGTGGGCTGTCACAAGCAGGTTCGATCCTGCGAGAGATGTTGTGGTAATCCCGGACTCACCCCTCGACAGCCTTGATCATGCCTCATACAAACCAAACCTTGGAGGAAAGCTGGGCATTGATGCAACGAAGAAGTGGAGAGAAGAGGGCTACGAGAGGGAGTGGCCGGACGTTGTTGAGATGGATGAGGAGACCAAGAAGAGGGTGGATGGGTACTGGGATGAGATAAAGAGGATGATTTTCTGAGTAGTGAGAGGGCAATAGCTGACTTTTGCCCAATATTTTTCCCGTTTCTCTAACATTGCCTCAGAACACGCTAAGGCCCAGTGCAGGAAGTATTCTTCAGCTACTCTTTGAAAACTGCATCCTTATGTTTTCAGGTGGGTACGCTATCCATTAGCATCTTTTAAGGTATGGGCCCGGAGGGATTTGAACCCTCGACCGCCCGGTTATGAGCCGGGCGCTCTGACCTGGCTAAGCTACGGGCCCTCGGCTTAACGATACTGAGTAGATTTGTTTATAAGGGTTTTGGGTGCTTCGAATTTAACAAGTGGTTTTTCGGGCTGATATTGTAGGAGATCATGGTGGTGCACGCCTCGGATTGTACAGTCTGTGATTGCCGGTTTAATAGTGCGTATGACAGTAATGGAAGGTTGAAATTCGGTTTGAGCAGTCATAATGGTTTTGATACACTTTTGCAGGATTCCTCCAAACTGTAATCACATTAATCAAAAGGATTATATAGTATGAAAACCAAGATATACTGGGGACGAAGGTCAAACTTCCAAGACTAAAAGCCCAAGGGTTTAGAGCCTAAGGGTTTTTAAATCTCGAAGTTTGACTGAGAGTGGTAAGCACTCGTTGCTGGTGGTGAAAGCTACCAGCAATGTCCCCCCATTACTTGTTACATGCTGTTTGCGTGTGTCTTCAGTTGATATGTCTGGCAGGTTGTTTTTCTTTATTGCTGTATGTTTTTTCTGAGAAATTGACGCTTTACGGTCAAACATCCTCTTCGTAAATTTTCTGCACGATCCTCCTATCGAGTACAAGCTCTTTATCTTTTACGACCAGCCTTTCTAATTTGTTGAGGGCAGTATGGATCGCAAATTCCACGCCCCAGGATTCACTCGTAACAAAGAAGTCCCCCTGATCGCTCCTGAGCCTCATTCTCACGTAGATGAGGGGCAAGTCTCTGTAATACTTCTTGAGCTTTTTTACATATATGAATAGATGCGCCGTCCCGAGAGAATCTTCGAACTTCCTTAGGAATCTCTCCAGATCATTCAGGAGTCCCTCCACTTCAGAGCTTCTCAGGGTTATGCCTTTGGAGATAATCTGTACATTCTGTTCTTTTGAGGTCGTCATCTTTAGGTAATATTCTAGAAAGTCCTTCTTAACGACAATTCCCCCTGCCACGTCGTTTTCCATGACCACGAGGCTCGAAACATTCTTTTCGATCATCAGATTAATAGCTTTGATAACCCTGTCGTTTTTATTGACTGTTACAACTGGTCGACTCATTATACTATCTACCGGTATGGAAAGCGCTTTCTCCCTTTCCTTCATGCTTAAATGTCCGAGTCCCTCGTCTTTTTTGAGAGAAACCACCCGGTCTATTATATCTTTACCGGTGATGATCCCGGTAACCTTGTTTTCTCTATTAACCACAACAACTCTGCTTATGCCATGATTCCTCATGATTGCCAAGGCTTTTGATGCACCATCGCTTGTTTTAACGGTGATGACTTCTGGACTCATAACACTCTGGATTTCAGCGTCTTCAAATACGTCCTTTATACTTTCCAGGAAATCATTAATACGTATTATTCCTATTTCTCCGTTAAGTTTTACAGGAACAAATGGCGTGGAATCCTCTATAAATCTTCTTGCCAATTTTTCCGGAGTCAGTTCGCCAAGACGAACTATTCCAGTTTTTGCGGTAAATCTTCCAATTTTTGTTTCGTCAGGGTTCGTCATCAGGCTCCCTCTGATAAGGTCTTTCTCTCTTATGGCTCCTATGATCTCCCCATTCTTCTCGACAAGCATGGGTCTTTCGTGTTCTGATTCGGCCAGTAGTGAAATTGCCTTTGAAATCGTCTCATCTGCATTAATAATGCTGTAGTCGTCTGTAATAATCTCCAAAAGGCTTTCGTCATTCATGATGTTCCTCCTCGTATGTTTCTGTATGTATTATGAAGTATAAAAATTTAACTATTTATTATCTATTTTGTATTATTTTAATTCTCGATCCTTGAAATTTGTTAAGGATTTGCCGAATTTGCTTCAAAGCCTATAAAGACGAACACATCTCTGGAAGTCGTCATGATGCCACTCTGAACACCACGAAAACTCAGTACTTCAGCAAAATGGTGTTGGAGGGAATCTGTAGTATCCCAAAATTATTTCACAACCCTAAACCCAACTCTTGTGAGAAAACTAACTAACAAGAAAATCAAATGGATCATCAAGCAGCTCAACAAGGGAACTCCAGTAAAGGAAATAGCGGCTGTGATGAGAATAACACCAAGAAGAATTTACCAGATCAAGAAGCAGTACAAAGAAACAGGAGAAATTCCTGAACTAAAACAACCGGGAAGGAAACCAAAGCTAATACCCAAAGAAACAGAGCAGATTATCCTGCAAGCCTACCAAAAGTACAAACTAAGTCCAGTTCCACTGGAAAAGCTGATAGAAAGAGATCACAGCATCCACATCCCCCACAACACCATATACAGAATCATGCTGAAACACAACCTCGTGGTTGAGAACATGAACAAGAAGAAGAGGAGGAAATGGGTTCGATTTGAAAGAACTCATTCCATGAGTCTGTGGCAGGGAGACTGGAAAATGCTTGGAGAGGAGTGGATAATAGCCTTCATGGATGATGCTTCTCGCTTCATAACCTGCCACGGTGTTTTTGATTCTGCAACAACTGAGAACACAGTCAGAGTTCTGAGAAAGGGATTCGCTGAATATGGCATTCCAGATGAGATTCTTACCGATCACGGAACCCAATTTGTTGCTGCAAAAAGCAGAAAGAAGGCCAGGCACAGGTTTAAAGAATTCCTGAAGGAGAATGGAATAAGGCACATCGTTGCCAGAGTAAACCACCCTCAAACCAACGGGAAGATAGAGAGGTTCTTTGGCCTGATGGAGCAGAAGCTAAGCTTGTTTAATTCTGTTGAGGAGTTTGTTTACTGGTACAATCACGTGAAGCCTCACATGAGCCTGAATTTTGATGAGCTTGAGACTCCTTATCAGGCGTTTCTGAGAAAGTTGCCTGCCGAAAGGGTGTTCGAGTTTAGCAGGAGGTGGTTGATTGAGGAGTGAAATTATTTCAGGATACTACAGTGTTGGAGGGAATCGAACCAGAATAAATAGTGCCCGGAGCCGGATTTGAACCGGCGACTATGCGGTCTTCAGCCGCACGCTCTCCCAAGCTGAGCTACCCGGGCGTGTATTCTATCATACACACGAAGGGTATTTTTAATTTTTGGTAGAATCGCTCTCGTTTAGAGCATGGCGATTGGATAAAACACCTACAAGATGGCGGAATTGGAGTTGGAATATGCCGCAAATCTCGATTTATTTTGACTTTCAAAAGAAAAAATTTGAAATTGTGGTTTATTCTGTGACTATCTGATAGCTCTTCAGCAGAACTTCTGAGTTCAGCTTTCCGTGCACGTATGTTTTTCCAGTAGATTTGTCATTGATGACAATCTGAGCAGGGGCGAAAAGGTGCGGGTCTATCTTGTAGAAATCGTAGTTTGCATCCTTGAATATTTCATAAAATGGCTTGCCGTAGTCTCTGCTCGTGTTGCTCGGGACGTTTTTCAGTATCTCATCGTATTCTGTCACAGTCAGATACACGCTTCCGTAATACAGCATGCTATCGTTTGTGGCCCCCATCGCTTTGAGGTCATTTTCCAGGATTGGTGCTATGGGACATTTTCCTGCCCCATAGAGTATTTTCTTTGGATCGTATCCGATTTCCGCCATCTTGTATATTCCGGTCTCGACGATTCTGCCTGAAATCTGAACGCTGCCGACGATGCTTGCTGTTGGTGCAACAACCGCATAGAGGTCTTCTGGGTCCACATCGCACTCCTTTGCTATGTGTTCCATGACCTTTTCATCTGGCAGTTTGTTCGCCTCAAGTGCTATGACTGCATAGCTGGCATCGTCTTTGTAGTCAATCAGCTCGTAAGTCTTCTTCGGTTTCAGTGCCAGAGCCCTTGCAGGGCCACTTCCCATGGCGAAGTACTTGTCAACGCTAATGGCCCATCCTGCCTTCTGGCTTCCGAGGCATGCAACTGCGGGATGGTCTGTATACTCGGTAATGAACGCAAACGGTATGTCGTTCACATAGTCCACAACTATGTCGATCTTGGCGAGACCTCCCATGCAGATTTCAGTGTACATTATTCCGGCTTCATAGCTGCCGGGTACATTCACACCGCAGTCTATGACCGTGGCACCGTTTTCAAGCTTCTTTGACTCAATTCTAAGCTCTTCCTCAAAATCAAGCATGTCTTCAACTATGTTCAGAGCCAGCTCATTTACGCTTATCAATTCTACCACCTCTTTTCATCTCTCGCATTTTTAATGTTTAAACCTTGTGCTTTTTTTCGAGATAGTTGATGAGATTGTCTACCATAATCTCGCACAGCCTGTTGTGCTCTTCGATTCTTTCCTTACTTTCTTCGATTATACTCTCTGGCACACCTTCCGTTGTTTTAACCCATTTCTCAATTAATTCCAGCGTCATTTCGATGTGGAACTGTATTCCCACAGCTTCTCCAATTCTGAAGCCCTGGTTTGGAACTTCTTTTCCACTGAAAAGCATTGTTGCGTTGTCTGGTATGTCAAACGTGTCTCCATGCCACTGGAATACTTCCAGCTTTTCTGGAAAACCTCTGAAAAGCTCGTCTTCACGGACTTTATCAATCCAGAACCACCCTATCTCCTTCCTGTAGGGGTATACTCTCTTTCCAAAAGAGCCAGCAATAAGCTGGGATCCGAGACACACTCCAAGAATTGGCTTTTTATCATAGTTCTTGGCTATTAGATCCATTTCCCATTTCAGGAACGGGTACTTTTCAGCCTCATAAACTCCCATCGGTCCCCCAAGGATTATATATCCATCTCCATCGACTTTTCTCTCCCCATTCCAGGCTTCGCAGTACTCATATTCGACACCCTTCTCCCTGAAAAGTTCCTCGATGTATCCGAGGCCCTCTGCCCTGTGATTTTTTATGGCGAGAATTTTCATGGTCTGATTTATCGGCAGCCCAAATATAAATGTACTCCCGAAAAGATTACACTCGTGGGGGTTAGATTGAATTTGGAATGCTTATCTTCGTCACTGTGCAGTCAGTGGGGGGCAGTTCATAGATTTACAGGCTCTGAAATGCATATTGAGTTGTGTGGACAAAACTCCGAAGGTGACTGAAAAATTGAACACATGCTATTCTGTTAGGTATGGGGTGCGCCAAAATGGGCGACATCGAACAGAGTACTATGGCTGTGACAGCCTGCTCACCTTCTCTGTATCATTTTGCCAATCAAGTCAAACAGATGTATATTTGTTTTTCTTGGGTATACTCTGTTTAGAGACCAGATCCTAATCAGGGTAAAACCGCTCTGAACCCTGAAAATCCCTTTCAGCAATCTATAAATTCTGTTTCTGTCCATTATGGCCTCACCCCTGTTTTCAGTTTTATTCGACGTCTCCAAATTTGTTGTCTGCATGGATATTCAAATGGATGTAGAATATAAGGTTTTTCGGCATCTGTATGCTTCAGAGTCTATATTATGTTCAGGGTCTCTGCAGTTTTAAGCTCTCTTTCGCATTACGTTTGCTCAGGATTCTTCTTTTTTATCGGAATGCCCAACAAAAACTTAATGACCACTTTTCCAGAATGCACCTCTGTGAAATTCACTATAATCGCAGAGGATGGGATGGCAAGAAGGGCCGTTCTGAAAATAAATGGAAAGAGGCTTGATACGCCCGCATTCGTCCCGGTGGCAACTCTTGCAAGCGTCAGGGGGCTGGATGTGAGGGATCTGAGGGAAATGGGAGTCCAGGCGGTGATATCGAACACGTACCATCTGCACATGAAGCCAGGTGATGAGCTCATCAGGCAGTACGGTGGTATTCACAGATTCATGAACTATGATGGTATTGTTATGACTGACTCCGGAGGTTTTCAGGCGTTCTCTCTCGGTTTTGGGATGGAGCATGGAGTTGGAAAGATTGCCGACAACATCTTCCTCGAAGGTTTGAAATCAGCAGAATACAGGGGCGAAAGGTGGGCGTTCGTGGATGATGACGGTGTTACGTTCAGGGACCCACTTTACAGCAGGAAGGCGAGATTCACTCCGGAAATCAGCATGAGGATACAGTCCAATCTTGGCAGTGACATCATATTTGCCTTCGACGAATGCACGTCTCCCCTTTCAAACTACGATTACACAAAAAAGGCCCTTGAGAGAACCCACAAGTGGGCACTGAGGTGCCTTGAGGCTTATGACCGAAAGCAGAAAATATTTGGTATAGTTCAGGGTGGGGAGTACAGGGATTTGAGGGAAAAATCTGCCAGGTTCATAAACTCTCTGCCCTTTGACGGTTTCGGCATCGGTGGCTCACTTGGGAAGAGCAAGAGAGACATGCTCAACATTCTCGAGTGGGTCATTCCACTGCTTGACAGAGAGAAACCTGTCCATCTTCTCGGCATTGGAGGTGTGGAAGATATTTTCGAGGGTGTGGAGCGCGGGGTTGATACATTTGACTGTGTAACTCCGACAAGGTGGGCAAGGAGAGGAGTTCTTTTCGTATCCCCTTTCAGCGGAGGAAACAGAAGAAACAAGTTCAGGGTGCACATCAAAAGGAGTGAGTTCAGGCTTGATGACAGACCTCTCGACGAGTGGTGTGATTGTTTTGTGTGTCAGAACCACTCGAGAGCATATCTGCGACACCTTTTCAAGGCCAACGAATTAACGTTTTTCAGACTTGCGTCATACCACAACGTTTATTTTATGGTGAAGCTTATGCGAGAAATTAGAGAGAGCATCGTTTTAGGCAGGTTTTTTGAGCTTAAAAAAACATGGCTTGGTGCCTGATTCCTATCTTTTTAAAGATCTGGCCAGCCTGCAGAGCTTCTCCACTTTTTCAACGGATATCTCATCTCCTGCTTTAAAGTAGCTGCCGACAATAAATCCATCAGCGTACTCTGCAAACCGAGCAATATTTGATGGATTGACGCCGCTTCCAGCAAAGACCGGAATGTTAACTGACTCTTTAATCTCTTTCAGTTCAGTTAGGTCAGGAGCCATGCCCGTCTTCTTTCCGGTTACAATGAGCGCATCCGCAAATGTCCTTTCGATGTTTTCGAGATAGTCCTCAATGGCCGCAAAATGCACTGCATGTTTCACGTTTATGTCCGCATAAACCTCTGCCTTCAGATCAATCATTCGCATGTATCTTGCGAGCGTGGCTGCTGCAGGCTCGAGGAAACCCTCCGGTGCTGCCGATGGAAATGCTGCCTGGTTCACCCTTATGAACTCTGCCCCAACAGCCTTTGCAATTGCGCAGGATGCGATAGCGTCGTTTCTCAGCACATTTACGCCTACGGGTATGTGGGTCTCTCTCTGGATTTCTTTTATCACGGCAGTCATGCATGCCACAGTCTCTTTTCCGACTTCTTTGAGATATGGAGAATCTCCGTAGTTCTCCACGAGAATCGCAGAAACCCCTCCTTCTTCGAGCCTCCTTGCGCTTCTGACCGCATGCTCAATAACCTCGCTAAAATTGCTGTAGCGCGGTGATCCCGGCAGGGGTTTTAAATGAAGTACTCCAATTATCATTCTAAGAACTTTTCTCCTTCTTCAGTTATCACGTAAACGCCTTTTTCAGGGGAATCAAGCAGACCCTTTTTTCTTAGTGGTGCAAGTCTGCAGGACACCTTCGAAGTGGGAACTCCAAGCTTTTCTGCTATCTCCTTGGCTTTTGCAGGTTTGCCGAGTTCGGCAAGGGCTTTCAAAATTGCCCTGTTCATATCCTCTGCCATACTGCTAAATTGGTATGCTTGGATATAAATTTTGTCAGAATGATAAGGAAACTGATTTAAATCTGTGTGCCTTCTGCATAACATGAGCAAGGTTGTGCTGTGTTATTCAGGTGGCCTTGACACCACCGTTTGCATTCCTCTGCTTAAAGAGCGCTACGGTTTTGCTGAGGTGATCACGGTTACGGTTGATGTGGGCCAGCCAGAGAGTGAAGTCAGGAGGGCTGAGGAGAGGGGTAAGAGATACGCTGACAGACATTACACCGTGGATGCCAAGGAGGAGTTCGTAAATGCCGTTTTTCAGCTTGTAAAGGCCAACGGAGACTATGAGGGTTATGTGCTTGGTACTGCACTCGCAAGGCCGATAATTGCTGAAAAGGTTGCTGAGGTTGCGAAAAAGGAGAATGCAGATGCTGTGGCTCACGGAGCTACCGGAAAGGGAAATGATCAGCTCAGGTTCGATAACATTTTCCTTCAGCACGGGTTCAAGGTCATAGCTCCTATGAGAGAGCTTAACCTTACACGGGAGTGGGAGATAGAGTATGCGAATGAGCATGGTATCGACATTCCCGTAACGAAGGACAAGCCCTGGAGCATTGATGAGAACATCTGGAGCAGGAGTATAGAGGGTGGGAAGCTTGAGGACCCATCCTATGTTCCCCCTGACGAAATATACGAGTGGACTAAGGGCGGTAAAACGGAAGAAGAGATAATAACTATAGAGTTTGAAAAGGGAATACCGGTAGCTCTCAACGGTAAGAAAATGAATGGGATAGAGCTGATTATGGCGCTCAATGAAATCGGAGGAAAGCACAGGATTGGCCGGACTGACATGATGGAGGACAGGGTTCTTGGTCTCAAGGCGAGGGAAAATTACGAGCATCCCGCGGCCACAATCCTCATCACCGCACATAGAGATCTCGAAAAGCTGGTTTTGAGCAGAAGAGAGCTGAAATTTAAGAGATTCGTGGAGGAGGAGTGGGCGGAACTTGTTTACTACGGTTTGGTAAACGATCCTCTCTTCCACGCTCTCAACGCCTTCATAGACAAAACTCAGGAGAGGGTTACCGGCTGGGTGAAACTGAAGCTCGGAGATGGATATGTTATGCCCGTAGCGAGAGATTCGGAGTATTCACTGTATGACGAGGAACTAACGTCCTTTGACTCCATTGTCGTGGATCAGTCACTCGCAGAGGGTTTCTCTATGTTTCACGGTCTTCAGGGGAGAGTGTTTTACCGGGTTGTGAAAAACAGGAGAAATTAGATATCAACAACGACGAAAGCATACCAGGCATCTTTTCTTTTTTCAACAGTGAAATTGTGGAGCGTTATGGCTTTTGGCTCCATTTTGACCTTCTCCGGACTGAGAATATCTCCTTTAAGAACTCCTCTCGCTGTAAATCCATCACTCTCCTCGACTTCCACCTCTACAAGTTTCCCCGCAAATTTCTCGGTGTCGAAAAGGTACAGCAGTTCATTGAGCCATGAGTACAGCAGGTAGTCCACCGAATCCTCATGGACATGGACTTCCCTGATAGTATCTGCCTTCAATTCTTCGACATAGGCAAAGGCATCGTAAAAAGCGAGAGATGCATCTCTCAGAAGCTCTGAGATCGTCTCTGCTACAATCTCAAATGCGGTATCTGCGGTGTGGTCGATGAACCGGTACATACTGGTACTGGCTGAAGACGTTTAAAAAATGTTGGCAGAAGTTTAATTAGCAATCGTGCCCGAGAATCTCTGCCATGATTCGGAAACTCAACTTCAAGGGATGTAACTGCTACCTGATAGATGATTCCGGAAAGACCTATCTTGTGGACACGGGAACTCCTGGAAACCTGAAAAGGGCTAAGAAGTGCATAGGAAATCTGGACGGGATCATCCTGACCCATGCCCATTACGATCACGCTGGCAGCGCTTTTGAGATCTCGGAGTTTTTCTCGTGTGAGGTGTATGCGCACATTGCAGAACACCCATATCTTGAAGGCAGGGGGGAGTTTCAGTTCAATGGATTTGTGGGCAGGATGATAAAAAGGCTTGAGTCGCTAAGACCGATGAAATTGATTCAGGCTGAGGACGTTGAAAAGCTCAGGCTGAGAGAGTTTGATGTTGTCCATGTTCCCGGTCACACTCCTGGAAGCATCATGCTTCTGAAGGGGAATGAGGCGATCGTGGGAGATCTCATCAGATTGAGAAAGAAACGCTTTATTGCGGGGGAGTATGTTGTGAGACCATCCTCAAGAAACTTCAACTGGAACCAGAGTGAGTATGTCAAAAGCCTTGAGAAACTGGGAAACCTCACACCTCTGAAAGTTTATCCCGGTCATGGTGTGAGCATCACTCTGGAAAGGAGCTTCATGGAAGGGCTGGGAGTCCGGAGAAGATGAACTGGAATAGGTTTCGGGAAGAGACTCTGGAAAAGTACAGAAAAGCGGAAATTGATGGGTGGATCAAACCCATAACCGATGATATTAATTCGGCTGAGTGTTTTGTTACTCTCTCGAGCTGTGCTGGACGGTTTGCGGTAATGGATATGCCCGAGTTTGGAGATAAGAGAAACTCTGTTTTTCTCGGAAAGTGGCACGATGTGCCGGCAGTGGAGGATGTATTGAATGCCATTCGAAGAGGTGTCATGGAGACGTGGTTCATGCTCCATCCACCAATACTTCACGTGTCCTGCAAAGATCTGGAATCTGCCCGCATTTTGCTCGATATTCTCAGAAAATCAGGGTTCAGAAGGGCAGGAATAATATCCTTAAAAAGGATGGTTGTGGAGATTGCCGGGCAGGAAAGGATTGAATTCATAGCGGCGAGAAACGGACAGGTTTTCACGGATGCTGTTGTTCTCAGAGAGAACTACCTTGAGGCGGTGAAAAAGCTGGAAATGGGCAGAAAGAGGTTTGAAAAATTCCACAGCATTTTCAGAGAAGTTTTTCTATAATCTCCGGGTTTGCCGAAACCTCCATCGGCTTCTCGCATACTCTTATTATCTCCTCAGGATCCTTCAGCAGGTTCCCAGTTGCTATGCATACAACAGTGTCATAATCCAACTCTTCTTTCAGGAACCCTGCGAGACTCGAAGCACTGGCTGGTTCCACTCCCACGCCCTGCTTTGCAAGGAATTTCTGTGCCTCGACTATTTCGCTGTCAGTAACTCTGAGAACTCTCCCGCCAGAATCATAGATCGCCTGAAGCGCTTTTTTCGCGTTCACGGGATTTCCTATCCTGATAGCCGTTGCAATGGTCTCCGGGTTGCTGACTGGCTCAATTTCATCCTTATTCTGGACAAATGCTTTGTACACGGGATCTGCACCTTCTGCCTGAACGCCAACCATTTCGGGAATGTTGTCAGTGTATCCAGCCTCTTTTAGTTCTCTGAATCCTTTGTATATTGCTGAGATATTGCCTGCATTTCCTATGGGGACAAATACTGCATCCGGAACGTATCCGAGCTGGTCCACTATTTCATACGCTATGGTTTTCTGACCTTCAAGCCTGAACGGGTTGATCGAATTCAGAAGGTATATTTCATTCCTTTCAGTAAGCTTTCGAACGATTTTTAATGCAGCGTCAAAATTGCCCTTTATTGCTATGACTCTGGCTCCGTGCATCATTGCCTGGGTCAGTTTTCCCAGAGCAACCTTGCCCGATGGAAGAATGACGTATGCTTTCAGTGAGGCTCTTGCAGCATACATCGCCATTGAGGCAGAGGTATTTCCTGTAGAAGCGCACATCACGCTTCTTTTTTTCAACTCCAAGGCTTTCGTTATTCCGACGGTCATGCCTCTGTCCTTGAACGATCCTGAGGGGTTGAGGCCTTCGTGTTTGATATAGACCCTGGAGCTTTTGCCTGTTTTCAGTGAATACAGAGGAGTACCACCTTCAAATAATGTTACGGGGTCAGTTTTAACGGGAATAAGGCTTCTGTACTTCCATAACGTGATGTTGTTACCATCAAGCCTGAAGTCTGCATTGCTCAGGTCGACAATGACCTCTAACAGCCCTCCACACTTCGTGCAGGTGTACAGAGAATCTGTTTCGTATTCTTCCCCACATTCAATGCATCTGAGTAGATACATGAAAAAAGGAAAGGAGGGTTTTTTATAAATTTACTCTTTTGACTCGGGTGGCCAGTTCTTTTCCAGCCAGCCCTTTATTCTTCCGGAATCCATTGGTCCAACGAAAACGCTCCAGCCTGTTTCGTCTTCAATGGCACCCTGCAATCTCGCAGCAAGTCCGGGGATCACCAGGTTTTTGTGGTTCACCTTCTGCTCTATGCCGGTCTGCTGAATCAAATCCTTGACTTTTGCAGCGGTGAACTGTCCTCCTGCAACACTGACCTCAACACCGAGACCTTCGGTGTCAAGCACGAGGAGCCATCCCTTTATGTTGTTGCTGGAAAGGTCGCTCTCCACGGTATAGTATGTCAGGGCAAAGTTTGTGGTTATGAATACTGGGTCCTCCGGTCCTGGGCTGTTGATCTCTCTGAGGCCAGGCTCGACCTGCACTGGTGTCCTCGGGTCAGTGTATATGTTGTATCTGAGGATGACTGAAGGCATGACTGTGTACTGCTCGAGGTTTCTGAATATCATGATGTCTGCATACTTTACAATGAATGTTCCTGCGATAACTGCCTCCCAGTAACCTTTCGTAACCTCATCTCCCTCAACAAGCCATGCCGCTATTGGTGTGACCATTATCGGATATGCTACGTCCTTATCCTCTCCGAGAATTCCCGTCCTTCTGAGCTGCACGACTCTCTCGAATGTACCTCTCAAGCCATCTCCGAGAGGTTCGGTAACCGGATCGAGGACTATCTCCTTCACTCCCGCATCTTTGAAGGTTTTTGCCATGCTCTTCAGAGTGTCGAGGTTCTTGCTTCTCAATGTAACCGGGACATTGAATTCAAGAGCAAGCTGGAGGAAATCCTTCCAGTTATCTTCTGTTGCGGCGTAGATCAGAGGTTTCTTATCTGCAACCTCTTCAAGTGCTGCTCTCATGCATTCTGGATTCAGGCTTATCAGGATCATTGGTTTTCCATATTCGGAGACCTTCTTTGCAACACTTCTGAATTTCTCCGGGTCGTTGGAGGTGCATCTTACGGCGATACCTTCAAGAGTTATGTAATCTCCAACGTAGAATTTCCTGTATTCAACAACTTTCTTACATCTCTCATCGATCTGGGCTTCATCCAGCGTATCCCATACGTCGAAGAAGAACGGTGGTGGGTTGAAGAATGTGAGCTCATGTCTGTGAAGCACGTCTTCTCCGCCTATTTTTACGGCAGACTCACCTGTTCCTATTACAACCTCGGCAACCTCGGGAGATGTTAATTCGATAAGCTCGTTAAGTTTTTTCTCAAATTTTTTGTCCGTTTTTGCCTTTTCGACAAGAGGTGGGCAGTCTGTGGGCTTGACACTTCTGTCTATGATTTGGGCAGCAAAGCTCATGCAGGTATCATATCCACATTCACCGCAGTTTGTCTGTGGAAGGAATTTGTAAACCTCAAGGGGACTTTTTACCTTCATCTGCTTACACCTCCATGGTTATCCAGGCATCGACATCCTTGATGGACTCTTTCACGGCTCCCGAAAGCATGCCCATCCAGTCTTTTACCACTGCCACAGCACCCGGATGCATCATCATGAAGAGATCCACGCCTGCGAGAGCAAGTGTCATTCCGGTGATTATCTCCCAGATCGGACCTCTCAGTTCTCTTGGGCCCCACGGGGTATCTCCCTCTATCGGAGAGTCAATCATCCAAGACTCTCTTGCACCCCATGCATTTGTGGTTCCACTCGAAATCGGGAAGTTGAGGTCCTGATCGCCCCTCAGTCCTGAAATTCTGATCCTTTCCATGTTGGTGAACGCGTAATCAAGACCGTATCCGAGAGCAGCGGTTGTTGGGTCCATAACTAAGCTATCTCTCTCAATTCCGACTCTCTTCAGCAGGTATCTGTTAAGGGTCTTCTGGTTGTTGATGTCCATCTGGGTCCAGCTGAGGATAACATGCCCGTGTTTCTTCGCTGCGTTGCCGATTCTCTCCCAGTCCATGTCGAGTGTTGCGCTTGCAAGCATCACTCTCTCTCCTTCAGCAACTTCAGCTGCTTTCTCTAGCACTTCGGGATCTTTTTCCTTGTTACCTGATCCACCTATGATGAGTGGGACCTTTACGGCCTGGAGAACCTCTTCAACAACCTTTACTGCCTCACTTGCAGGAGTATCCTCGAGGAGCGGGTCTGTGCTTATGAGGTGGAGCGTTACAAGGTCCGCACCAAAATCTTTCACGGCCTTTCTTGCCCACTCTGCCGGATCGTCAAGCACGTCTTCGTAGTGTTCTCTCACGGCCTTTGCCAGCATTGGTCTTCTGTCAAATATGTCTATTGCAATCACTGGTGTGTGTGGATTCTGGGCGTCGAAGTTGTAGAATGCAAGACTTCTCTCGCCGCCTATTGTTACCACGCTCTCTCGTGTACCGCCGTCCGCTCTTGTAGCACCGAGTGTTACCTCTTCAATGACTCCAGGATATTCCACTTTGTATGGTTCAAACCTGGCCGGGGCAAGGCTTTCTGGAATTTCAAACCTGGGCTTTTCGAGGATCTCTGCTGGCTGAATCTGCTGTGCAGGTACTGCAGGCTGCGCCATACCGACTGGCAGCTGGATTCCAAGTGCGTTTGAGAGTCTCTGCAGATAGGTGAAGGCCATGCTTGTGTGGTAGAGGAAGTTTCCAAATTCCTGTATCAGCTGTGTATATCCTGCCAAAGCGGCTAAAGCCTGGATAACGTTTGCATCCAAACCACTACCCGGTTCAATCTCAATTTCGAGGTCACCCTCAATTCTTACTCCTTCAAGCTCTTCGACATTATACTTTTTCAGCTTTTCAAAAAATTCTTCAAGGGTAAATTTATTTGCCATTCTCACACCTCCAGAGATTATTTAGTGGTAGATTTAGCATGAAGTTCGATAAACATCTCGGCTATTTTCCTTGCTTTTTGGTAATATTCTGAACTTTCAGGGAGGTTCACCACAGGTTCTCCCTTCAGATCAAGTTCAGCAATTTTTTCATCAAACGGTAGAAAGTCCAGCACTTTCATCCCTATCTCGTCTGCGAATTTTCTGATAGTCTCTTCTGCCTCTTTACTGGTTATTCTATTTCCCACGAGGAATATGTCTTTAAATTTGAGATCCAGTTCTTCACTGAGTTCCTTTATTCTCTTTGCTGTTGCAAGTCCCTTCTTGGACATGTCAGTTACAACAACAATGTAGTCTGCGCTGTCGATTGTCTTTCTGCTGAAGTGTTCAAGTCCTGCTTCGCTGTCGATGATGATGTATTCATAGTGTCTCATGAGCTTTCTCAAAACCCCTCTGAGGAGGCTGTTGGCATAACAGTAGCAGCCCTCTCCTTCAGGTCTGCCCATCACTATCAGGTCATAATTGTCGCATTCACAAATCGCTTCGCCGTATATCCTCCCCTCGAGCCACTGCTCTTTGTTGGCGGTACCCATTTCGTCTCTGCTTACCTGAAATGTTTCTCTTACTTCTCCAAGCGTTTTCTCCACAAGCTCAGCTACGCCCAGTGCGTCCGGAAGGTTGCTGTCCGGGTCAGCGTCAACCGCCAGCACCTTGCTTGTCGTCTGAGAAATAAAATGGGTGAGGAGCGCTGAAAGTATTGTTTTTCCTGTCCCTCCTTTCCCTGTAACTGCTATCACTGTCATGACTACTCCTCTATGATCATCTCACTGATCTTAATTTCTGCGCCTTTTAAAGTAATTTTAATAAATTTTGGTTCATCTTTTTTGTCGGTCATTTCCCTCCCTTCTTCTCCTCGCTTTTAACAATTATCTTGTCGATAACGATTTTTGCATCCTTGATTATCAGCTTGATTCCAGCGGTTGCCGGCTGTGCTGCCGGGAGCTGAATCTGCGGCATCTGGAATGCAGGCATCTGTGGCATCATGGGCATCTGTGCCGGCTGTACCACCTGCTGTGCGGGCTGCGCCTCGGCAACCTCAGCCTCTGCTGGAGCCTCCTCTACCTCTTCGACCTCTTCTTCTTCCTCTTTCCAGCCCTCTGTTATTTTCTTACCGTCTACGGGTCTTGTAACTCCGGTAACGACGGGGTGGTTAACCTTCTTGAGGAACTCCTTGAGTTCATCAATCGTTCTCGCGTCCTCTTCAGTTGCGATCTTATCTCTCACATCCTCTGGAATGTATTTTTCGATTCTCTGTTTCAGCTCCTTTGGCATCCAGACAGTCCTGTACCATCCACCATCGGCCTGAATGAACTTCTTGCTCCTGAAGTAGCTTATTCCGATACCGAGGAAACCAATAACCTGCTTTCCTCCACCGGTCTGACCGGCCATTGTTGAGAACGTGAGTCCGTTTGGTGCAGGTTCGGGATACCCTCTGTGGACCCAGCCTATACCATCAACTTCTGGCATATAGAATCCTATGACCTCAAAGCATCCGCATGAGGTGTGTGGATACTCGAAGAAGCTGTGGAGCTTGATTCTGTCGTATTCTCCACCGCTCTCCTCTTTTGCGAACTCATTAACTCCACTGTACTCTCCACCTACTGGATCTACGACATCTCCTTTCGGTATGGCCTTGTTCGGCCCCTCCGGATCAACTCTTGCAGCAGCCCTGCCATCAAACCAGCTTATAGCACCGCAGAGTGATGGTCTGTCCGGGCTGACAACACATACGTTTGTTGGTGCGAAGCTCTGGCAGAGTGTGCATGAATAGAATTCGTCGACGTCTTCATCATGGAGTGTCTCAACTCTTGCATCTCTCTCCTCGTAAATCGGCATTGCGACCTCGTTCAGGATCTTTTCCACAAGATCCTTGTCTGTGATGTAAACTGCCTCGATCTTCTCTATGAAGGGCAGCTCGTTCTTGAACAGGAACATGGTCGCATGAGCGATCTCGGTCAGGCTTTTGAGCCCCTTCTTCAGCGCACCCTTGCTCAGCCTGATCCATATATCATATCTCTGATTAAGGTGCATGTATCCCTCGATGTAGTTCTGGAAATCGTGGTTTCTTCTTTCAATAACCGGCTCGAGATCCTCTTCAACCTGGCTGCCTGCGATGTAGTAGATCATGGCATATGGGTATGCCTTCCCCTCTTCCATCTCATCAAGGTCTGGGCCAATCAGCGTAACCTTCATGTCTTCAACCTGATCTTCAGGAAGGGCGAGCACAAGCTCGAATCCTGGCTGTGATGGACCTCCAAGCTCCACAAACATGTCTCCCTTTCTGACCCTCTCTCCTTCAAACATTGGGGATATATCAAACGGAAACTCCGCCTCAGTCCCCTGAACTTCCTTTATTTTCGCACCTTCAGGAATTTCCACCCTTTTTCTTTCTGCCATTTAAATCACCCCCATACTTACAGATTATTCACAACCTCTTCAAGCATCTGATAATGCATTTCCTTATTTGCGGTTAGGTTTGTGAAACTGAATTTTGCGTGTGGCTGGTAAAATTCGTCCAAGCTTATTGTGGTTATCTTGGAGAAGTGCTTCAGTGCTGAAAGCATCCTCGAGAGGTAGTATGGCAGGAAACCCAGGTAGAGAACGACATCATAGGATCCCTTACCATCGAACCCCTGCCACTCTTCGTCGAGCATGAACTGGGTTACGTAGTGCAGAGGGAATACGGCTGACTGGGGCTTAACTCCCTTTTCAATAAGTGGCTTGCTTGATCCTCCAGTGGCTATGATTGGAATCCCCTTCTCGTGAAACTTGACTGCAAATTCAACAAGCTTCGGATCCTTCAGGAGCTGACCTCCTGTGACGAGTACTGGATGTTTTGCCTTCTTTACGAGATTTACAACCACATTTGGTTTTACTGCTGTGGCCTCTCTGCTCACCTGAATATCGGCAACCTGATATCTCCTCGCAGCCGGATATTTATCTTCCTTCTTTACTGCCATTATAACACCTCCAAAAAATTAGTTACTGTGGGGGCTTTTCCCCCGCGTATTTTTCATAAACCTCCTCAACGAGCGTCGGGTTAAATCCTGCATCAAACGGTCTTATTGGCCCTTCAAGTATCTTCTTCTTGTCCCAGTCAATCTTCCAGCCGTAGTCACTTTCGAGAATCTGCAGGAGCTGGTCTTTCATCTTCAGTGGGAGGTCTGCCTCGCTTCTGACATACAATGGCCAGTCATCTGGCAGTGTGCCGAGGTACTTCTGGCTCAGTTCGAGGTAGTGCGTGAGCTTGATCTGTCTTCCCTGGCTGGTGTCGTTGGGTCTCAGCGCGAGCCTTGCCAACTGGACGATTGCCTCTTCCTTGGTCTCGACTGCAACAAGCAGTGAATCTGGGGCAGGTTCGATGTTCATCTTCTTTCTGGTCTTTATGTCATATGCCCACCACTTTTCAGGCTTGTAGTATCTGCCTATGTATGCCCTTCTGTATTTGGCACCATGCGGTCCAACAACGACCGGAACACCGAGTCTGTTGAAGCCTGTTGCAATACTTGCAGCCTTGTGGCTGTACGGTCCCCAGCTGAATCCAACAGCACCAACTCTGTTCAGGATGTAGTCTGCAATTTCGGCATAGTTTCCTCTGAGCGGCCTCATTGCGAAAATGCTCGCAACCTTCATTGCCACACCGCTTATGTGTGAGTTGGACACGCAGCTTCCGGTGTTGACGAGACCACCTGCATCGAATATGCCAGGATATTTCTCAAACAGGGTCTGCCCCTCTTCATCCTTGAGCATGCCTATGTCCATTGCGTGGCAACCTGATGTTACCACGATATATCTTCTCTTGAGGAATTCCTCAAGTATCTCTCTTATCGACTGCATTTCGTCCGGGAAGTTTATGCAACCAACAGCTGCAATAATTCCGGGAATCTGACCCATGACAATGGGCTGACCGACGTTTCTCACTTCAGTATCCTGTATCGGACCTCTGCCGACTCTGGTCTTACCGCTTTTGTTGTAGAGCTTTTCAAAGTTGCTTGCCATTATCACGTTAATGATTTTAATGTTCTTCGGGCATGCCTGCTCACACTTTCCACATGCAAGACACTGTTCTTCAAGATATCCGAGCTTGCTCAGGTCTTTTGTCTTCTGGGCGTGAGCCATTCCCTGGTCGATTCTCAGGTTGTGTGGGCAGGTGAACACACAGCTCATGCACTGCGTACACTTGTTGATCTCACCCCAGAGGTCCTCGTCCGTTTCGAAGAATCTGTATTTTCTCTCGCCACCGTGCTTCTTGAACACCGCCTCAGCAACAAGTGGAGCAACCTGACCAACCTTTTCAGGATCTGACAGGAAAACGCCCGGAAGCTTTCCGCTTACGAGAGCATCGACAATCTTGTCAACTGGCCAGTCGCTCACGTCCGGCAGCCCTCTTATTGCTGCATCGCTTGTGGCGATGAGCGGGATTCCAACGGCCTTACATGCCTCGAGCAGGTCTGCCCTAATGCACTGCTCGTCGCTTATCAGCACATCCGGCAATCCAGACCTTATAACTCTGAGCTGATAGCTTATTGGCCCGAAAATCTTTGTTTTTGAACTGACTCTCGTCATGTCATGCGCCGTACAGCAGAGTCCGGCAATCTCGAAGTCATCGATTCTTCCCTGCTCTTCAAGATATTCCACAACCGGCCTTGAATACATCACGTTATGGCCAACAACGACAATAACTGGTTTGCTCTTGTCGACAATCCCAAATCCGGTATCTACAAGAGGAGTATCCTGCTCGGCTTTAGGCAGGTTATATGCCACGATCTGGGCAATGTCAGCCACTTCCATACCTATGTGGTCTGCCATACCTACATGCATGGCCTTGCTTTCGTAATCTATGAAGCTCTCCTCATTTCCTATGTGTGTTGCGTGCAGTACTTTGACGATCTCTTTTTCAGCCCAGTCGAGAGCTTCTCTCAGATCTCCGAGAGTTCTTGGCTTTATGCCGATGATCGTCCTAATATTTGGAGCCTCTACATTTATGTCTCCACCCAGGTCTATTGGAAGGTCCTCACCATAATCCTCAATCAGGTGATCAAGAAGGTGCCTTGCATGGGCTGTGTGGGCGGCAGCACCAATACAGCATGCGATAGTAACGAGTCTTGCCTTGGCTGTTTTCAGGTCAATGCCGCACGCACCCCTCTTGTTCATGGATAGGTCACATGGGCCCATCGTACAGAGGTTGCAGTAGTCAGACATCGGAGCATAGAAAGGTTCAAACCTTTCGAGCAGTTTGTGATCCCACTTCCTCAGTTCAAGAATACCGGGCTTTGGTGTGGGTCCCATTGGCTCGGTCCATTCTTCCTCTTCTTCGACTACCTTTCCTATCTTTATACTTACGTTTCTCATCTCATCTATTGCAAACAAACCTTTTTTAAGTTCGAAAGCCATACCATACCACCTCACATATCGAATCCAATTATCAGATTTTCTGAATCTCAGATTTTGTGTTTTATATGCTGCAATTTGGCTATTCCTGACATCTCAGTAATGCAGCAATATAAAACATTACCTATTTTTTCCATGTTAAAATAAAATAAAATTACGTTAACACTTTTTGCATAATTTCTTCAGGTTTAGTAACACTACCCTCCACAGGTTCAATCGTAGCCTGAAACCTCTTGAAATCGTCGAAATCTGTGAGATATGAGCTGTATATGCTGTTTGGCATAAATGCTCCATCGTCAGGAGCAGTATCTGATATCAGGACTTTGAGATTTACGCTCCGCCCTTTAGCCGTAACCTTCACAATATCTCCCTCTTTGAAACCATTTTTCTTTGCAAAATCATCTGTGAAGTATATTACTGCCGATTTTTCGACAAATTCTTCGCTAAATTTGCCTTTGTCCATCGCCTCGACCTGGTAGCTGAGCCTCCCGACAACCACTTCCACACTTACCTTTTTCAGGAATTTTGAGAACTGGAGAGGCATTCAGACCACCTCCAGCAGTCTGCCGAGAATACGCTCGTCGTTGATTTCCTTCTCAAACAGAGGTTTCAGCTCAACTCTGACACCATCACTCCTGATCATCGTTCCACCTGTCTCCACTCCGGCAATTGCTGATGGCAGGACAACCTTGGCAAATCTGCCGGTAAATGTCTCTCTCGGGTCAATCACGATTGTGTTTATTTTTGCCAGTTTTTTCGCATATTCAAACGGCAGGGAATTTAGAGGGTCAGTACCAATTATCACAGCGGTATCTATTGCATCGTTTTCGAGAAGTTTGTGGAATGCGAACTCGTCTGAACTGCGCTGCTCTCTGAAGCTGTACCGGTTGATTTCACCTGTTTTCTCAAACATCAGTTCGTTGAACCCCCTCATGTTTGGATGGCAACCGGCCGGGATGAAGTAAACTCCTGTTCTTTCGTTTAACCTTGCCATGAGGTTTTTAAACGGGTCATAATTGCCTTTCAGCCCGTATTTCAATCCAAGTCCTCCAAATATAACGTTGAAGTCCGCTTTTTCCATTTCTTTCAGGATTCTGGGTATGTCGTTGACGAAAATTGACGGAGCTTTTCCGTCGAGAGCCTGATTGAACGCCTCGATCAGCTCCAGATCGTCCCTTATCTGAAGAAATCTGGCATTTTTCTTGGCAAGCTTAGCTGTATGGGTTTTTCTAACATCGATGACCACGAGAAATCTGTCTTCCTCGTAGCCACGCTGCCTTTTTCCGCCTCTCGGATAGTATGTGTATCGGGACATGTGTCTCGAGAGGCTGTGGTACGCATCACTCCCCCAGTATGTGATCACGTATGCGTTATTCTTGACCTCTTCGAGTGTGGTGCTGGGCAGTTCTCCTTTCAGAATCGTTTCCACAAAATCTCCGAGGCAGAATGTTGAGTTGTCGTCTATGTATGCTCCTTTCTTTTCCGCAAGTTTTATCGCAAGCTCCTGGACTTCGAGGGTTGTTGTGTCCAGTCCGTAAATTGCAAGTTTTTCCGAACTTTGAATCAGCTCCTGAGCCTTCTCGATAGCCTGCTCGAAGTCGGCACTTTTTCCGTCAACCATCGGTTCAGCCCTTGAGAGCCTGTAGTTCAGAAATATTCCTGCACCTCTTCTGCAGGCGTTAAAAACAGTTTTTACGTCGCCCTTTTCTGTCTCTATTTCAATGTCATCACACAGACATGAGCATCCCGCACATGTGTACATTCCATCACCCCTCCAGAAAACTTATTGCATCGCTTGGGCAGTTCTCTCTGCATGCTACACAGAGTATCCTGTTCTTACCGTATCTTCTGCACCTCTGGACGTTGATTATTTTAAGCACCCCATTTTCCAGCCTGTAAATGGGATCGTCGATTTTCGGTCCAAACCCGCTTCCCGATCCGTAGGCATCTTCTGCTGCGTGCACAGGGCACACAACAATGCAGTTTGCACATCCCGTGCATTTGCTTTCATCGACAATCAGTCCTGTTTCACTTGCCTCTTTCAGGGGTTCGAGCATTTCAAGGAGCTGTTCTTTTTGTTTTGTGTATTTTTCCTCTTCAAAAAGAGGTGTGCATTCTTCTATCTGCTTATCTCTGTTGACAACCTTGAAGGCAAAGGCCATGCACGTTTGCTCGCCGCATTTCTTGCAGTTGGTTTTCGGTAAAAGTTTGTAAATCTCCATTGGTGTGATCGGCATTGAAGAGAGTAGGTTTCTTAATAATTTAACGTTTCGCATTTTTGAATCTCTAATCAATAGTCATTATGGTGGGAGAAAAAAACAATGAAAACATTTATAAAAATGTAATTTAAAATAACAGACCATGAAACCGGTGGTAGATTTTGAAAGATTCAAGCCCGATATCAGATACGCTTACGATTTAAAACCGGTTTTGCGTCAGCCTGATGAACTTAAGGATAACTTTCCGGCATATTTCATGTACAGGGATGCTTATTTAACCGGAGAGGATTGGGAGAAGATAAAAGAGGCAGGTTTGAGATATGACTACACTATAACTCCTCCAGCAGTTATCGGGGACGAGTACATAAAGACCTATGGCCACTACCACCCCAAGGCTGGAAAACTCAGCTTTCCTGAAGTTTATCAGGTCATTGAAGGAAAGGCGCTTTTTATAATTCAGAAAAGGAGCAATGAGGATGATCAGATTGAAGATGTTGTGGCTGTGGAGGTTGAAGAAGGAGAGATCATAATTGTTCCTCCTGAATATGGTCATGTTATGGTAAACAGAACTGACAGGAGGCTGGTAACCTCCAACTGGGTTTGCAGGAATTTCAGTTCGATTTACGAGCCATATACCAATCTCAGAGGCGCGTGCTATTATCTGACCCGGTTGGGATGGGTGAAAAACACGAATTATGCTGCGGTCCCTGAATTAAGGTTCGCCAGGCCCAATCAGATTCTTGATGTATCCGGGGACATGTATGACCTCGTAAACGAGATTGAAGTGCTTGAATTCCTCGCTGACCCGGATGGGTATGAAGATATGTTCAAAAAAGCTTTAAAGTTCGATTAAGGCCCTTACAGGTGCTATTGGGGGAAGTTCCCGTTTATGCCTGCTTTTTTCAACCATTTCGATAACCTTCTCAACATCCTCTGCTGTCACTCCAGCTTTTTTCACGATATCTTCTTTTTTCAACCCGCTCTCAATTCCCTTCAGTATTCTGTCGAGCCTGTCATAGCTTATTCCCATTTCTCCCTCGTCTGTCTGACCCTGCCACAGTCTTGCTGAAGGCTTCTTTTTCACGATTCTTTCTGGAATTCCCAGGTATTCTGCGAATTCGAAGATCTCTGTTTTGTACAGATCTCCAATGGGCAGAAAGTCGACTCCACCATCACCGTACTTTGTGAAGTAGCCGGTCTTCAGCTCGCTCTTGTTTCCTGTGCCTGCAACGAGCCTGTTCATTCTGTTGGCGTGATAGTATGTCAGACTCATCCTCACCCTCGGTTTTATGTTGGCAAAGGCAATACTATCGCTGTCTCCAAGAATCTCCGAATACTTATCAACAACAGGGTTTATTTCGATAATTCTGTGTTCAATACCCAGCCTTTTACACACTTCCAGCGCATCTTCCACGTCCTCTTCAGGAGTTACGCCCTTTTCGGGAAGGAGCAGGCCAAAAACTCTTTCAGGTCCCAGAGCTCTTACACTCAGATATGCCACGACGGAGCTGTCAATACCTCCACTGAGGGCAACAACAACTCCGTCTGCATTTGCCATCTCGACTCTCTTTTTTATAAACTGGCAGATTCTTTTCTCAATCTTCTCCCAGGTCATCTTATCCCTCCAGCAGTCTGAGAAGTATTGCCTTCTGTGCATGCAATCTGTTTTCAGCCTGATCAAAAACGACCGAGTGTGGACCATCTATCACATCGTCTGTAATTTCCTCCCCTCTGTGTGCCGGAAGGCAGTGCATGACTATGACATCTTTGTGTGCGAAACTTAAAAGTCTTTTGTTTACCTGATATGGCTGGAATATCCTGTTCCTTTCATCCTTTTCTTTTTCCTGACCCATTGAGGTCCACACGTCCGTATATATAACATCTGCGCTTCTGACAGCCTCTTCAGGTTTGTCTGTAAGCTCAATCTCGGCTCCCGTCTTTTCGGCCCTTGAGAGTATCCTCTCGTCAGGCTCATACCCTTCTGGCGTTGCGATTCTCATTTCAAATCCGAGCAGAGCCGATGCGAGTATCATTGAATTGCAGACATTGTTTCCATCTCCGACCCACGCCAGTTTTATATCGAAACTGCCCTTCTTTTCTCTTATGGTCTGCAGGTCGGCAACAATCTGACAGGGATGCTCGAGATTGCTCAGACCGTTGATAACAGGAACATCGCTGAATCTTGCAAGCTCAGTGATGGTTCCGTGGTCTCTTACTCTCGCCATTATTCCGGAGACGTATCTTGAAAGGACTCTTGCCGTGTCTGCTATTGTCTCCCCTCTGCCAAGCTGGAGGTCATTCCAGTTTAAGTAGATGGCATGGCCACCCATATCGGTCATTGCAACTTCAAAACTGACTCTCGTTCTTGTAGATGGGAGTTCAAAAATCATTGCGAGCGTTTTATTTTTCAGGTAATCTCTGAAGATTCCCCTCCTTCTTTCATCCTTCAGGTCTTCTGCCAGTGTTATTATCTCGAGTAGTTCATTTTTTGTTAAGTCTGATATGGACGTGAGATGTTTTACCATGTCGAAAGGCAGAATTGAAATTTAAAAAATGTTTCTGATTTAACCGCTGTAGAACTTTAGTCTGTAAACGTTCCCACCGGGCTGATATACAGCAACGTTTCCCGGTACGGGGTTGAGGTTTACCTTTTTCTGAAACTCTGTCTGGCTCTGCCAGGTTGAGGAGTTTATCACAAAAACTCCTCTGTAAAATCCAGTTCCATAGGTGTGAACGTGTCCGGAATGAATGACATCGGGAACATCATCGATTACAAGATAATCCTCTTTCTCCGGAGCTATTGGACTTCTCTCTCCATATAGTGGTGCAAGGTGCCTCCGTTTTAGAAGTTCCATAACCGCTTCATGTGGCCTCTCATAACTGAGTCTTGGAACTCTGGAGATTATATCGTCAAGGCTCCTTCCGTGGTACAGCAGTACTTTGATTCCCTCGACGTCAACGTAGGCAGGATTTCCAACGTGTATGACGTTTTTCGGGAAAAGAGAGGAAAACTCCTTTGGCAATGCTGGTTGGGGCTCTGCCTGCCTTACTGCATCGTGGTTTCCTGGAGAGAGGATTATTTTGATGTCCTCCCGAATCAGGTCGAACTGTTCTGCGGCAAACTCATACTGCTGGTAGATGTCGAGTATCTCAAGCTCTTTTTCCTGGTCGGGGTAGATGCCAACGCCGTCCGTCAAATCTCCTGCCACGAAAATGTATTTTACCGAGTGAGCCAGTTCGTTGAGCTTTTCGTTTTCACTCTCACCATTCAGCCATTTCACAAATCGACTCCACTCTTCTTTCAGGAACGTATTGCTGCCGAAATGAACGTCTGAAATAAAAACCATCAGAAAATCCCTGCGTTTTCTGTTTCCGTTGCTTATGGGAACGTCCGGAAAAATAATTCTGTCTGCGATTATGCTTCTTCCTCTCAGTCTGCCCGCAACACCAATGACTTCATCTCCGAAAAGCTCCATAACCTGCTCCTTTACTTTTCCTTCAGCGTAAACGCGAACTCTGCCAGTTTTATCTTCAAGCTCGAACATGGCCTTTGACGAATCGAGTTCCCTCACATTGTCTGCAAAACCTATGACCTCGACCTCTTCCATTTTAATCCTGCCGAGGGAACCTATTGGTATGGCCTTAACTCTCGGTTTCAGAATTGAATAGAGCTTCTCGTATCTGGAATTGAAGTAGGCAACGAAATCCTCCACTGTCCCTCTGCATGTTGATTTTCCGGTTACGTCTTTCAGAATTGAGATCTGTCCTTTACTTTCGACTTCTTCTTTCGGAGTATCTTTCAACCCGGTGTCGAAAACCTTTTTTTCCTCTCTCCCTGATGAAAGTTCTTTCAAAACATCGGAGATATCTTCGGGAGTTATTATGAATGAGCCATTGCATTTCCTACATGCGTAATCAACTACTCTATCTACGTCAACTCCACTGTTGATAATGAGTTTTACAGCTTCAGGATGGACATTTTTTCCGTTGAGGGCGAATTTTGCCACCACGGTTCTTGTATCGATACTTTTAATAACCATTTTTAAACCCCCAGATATCATGCAATCAAAGCTTGTGGGATTAATCAAGGATATTCTCACTACACTTATAATTGTTGGTGTGGTTGCAGGTGGAGGCTATCTCCTGACCGGGACCTGGCCATTCATGGTTGCCGTTCAGAGCGGTTCGATGGAACCAAACCTCCATATCGGCGATGTTGTTTTCCTTGTAAGCCCTGAGAAGAAGGAGATTATCACCTATCTGGAGGGGAAGGAAAACGGATACAAAAAATTCGGAGACTATGGTGATGTCATTGTTTACAGACCGAATGGTGACCCGTCCAGAACGCCCATAATACACAGAGCGATAACATTTGTACACAAGGGTGAAAAAATAGGTGGCTATGTTGCTGAGAACGATGGCTATCTGACAAAGGGCGACAACAACCCTGTTATGGATCAACCACTCCTTTCAAAGCCCGTTAAGAAGGAATGGATTGTGGGAGTTGCTGTGTTCAAAATACCGTATATTGGATACTTCAGACTTCTGTTCGGTTAATTTTTATTCTCGCATCTACAACCACATGCAGAACTCTGGGAGAATAGTTCTTTACTTTTCTCAGGTTGATTTCTTTGACTTCAGCACCCTGTTTTTCGGCATGTTTCTTTATCCTTTCGACGGGTCTGCTTAGAATTTTTTCCGGGGTGGACTCGTGGTAGTGAATCCAGCCTTCATCTCTCAGCGCTCTGATGGCCACGGGAATAAAAGGCTCTGCATTGATGTGACCCATGATTACTCTGTCTGCAAATCCTTCGGGAACAATATGCATGGAATCGCCCAGAATCGGCACGATACCATTAACTTTATTGATTTTTATGTTCTCCAGCAGAAAAGTGTACGAATCCGGGTTTATCTCAAATGCGTATATCTTTTTGGCCCGGGAATGCTTTGCAACCGGTATTGTGAAGTAGCCTATGCCCGCAAACATATCTGCAACGATTTCTCCATCCTCCACAAGCCCTGCAATTCTCATTTTTTCAAACTTGTTTCCCTGACTGAACATCACCTTTGTAACGTCAAACCTGTAAATGTAGCCATGTTCCTTCACCTCTGTTTCGCTCCCTTGCCCCGCGAGCAGTTCCATCTCAGGCTTCCTGAGCATACCGTGTCTGCCCCTGTCGAGCCACACAGCCTTAAGCCTGTATGTTCTCATAAGCTCATCTGCTATTCTCTTCGAAAATTGCGTTATCTCTTCTGGAAGCTTTACAACACCTACTTTTCCAAATATCTTGAAATCTGCATATTTCGGGTAGTATCCGGCCACATTTTCCACAATGCTTCTAAAGTCCTTCTTTTCTTTAAAAACAGGATTTTTGTCCTGAATTATGTCGTAGCTTCCAGGTATGTTGAAGGTCTCAATGACGGGTATTATCACGTACCCGTCCTCCACCCTGATTCTTCTATCCTTGTCCTTGTAACCATTCTTTTCCAGCCACTTTCTGATCTTTTCGGCTTCCTCTTTGCGGACCTTTACAGCTTTCATGGCTTTACCAGGCTTTTATGTATCACAAACACTTGGTCCTCACCTTTACCGACAAATACGCTGTCTCCAGCATTGAACTCAAATTCCGGTTTCCTCACACACACGTACCGGTAAGTTTCCGGGTCGAGAACTTCTAATGCAGAACTATCCGCACTGACCACATAGCTTTCCATTATGTCTTCCTTTCTGACAAGGACCTTCGGGTTTTTCAGGTTTATAGTTCTGCCCGTGAATATATCGACGCCCTTCCTCTTCTGAACACTCGCCACAATTGCCGTACGCCCATCATCCTCAACAATGTCTCCTTCAAAATATTCCGGCAGTCTGACGGAATACGTGAACCTGTAGATGTCTCTTCCGTCCTGCCTGCCTGCTATCTTGCTGCTCTCTGAAAGCTCACCACCGAGCTCCTTCAATATTGCTCTCGCTATTTTCTGGGCAAGCTTTTTGTCACCCATGTAGATGTCAATGCCTTCCTTTTTTTCCTCGATTTTTGTGATGAACGCTTTGGGATGGGACCTCTGTTTGTCCATTCCGGCGCCTATTATTTCGCCAATCCTCTCAAGCTCTTCGTCTTTCAGCTCTCTGTTATCTGCTCTGATCTGGATTATGGCCTCGTAGTATCCACCGGCCTGCCTGCTGCACTTTTCGCATGCTATCTTTTTCAATCTGACCTCAAAGAATGAAGAATACTCGAACTCATGGTCTCTTATCTTGCCATAAAACGTGAACTGATATTTTCCTGTCTCGTCAAGCCCGAACGGCTGGAAGGAGAAATCCAGTACCTCCACCTCTTCGTGAATCCTCGTCTCTTTCTCGAGCACCTTTTCAACAGCCTCTTCAAGCGATATGGTTTTCCATTTTTCAAGTCTTTTGGCGTCGCATTTTGGACATACTGTAATTTCAACTACAGGTGGGATTTTCACCGCTTCTATCCTTTCCAGCAGGCATTTTCCACATACGGGATGTTCACTCTCTTTTCCGCAGACAGCACATTTCATTGCAAAACGTGAATGGCGATGAATGGTATTTATCTCTTTTCGCCAATTATTTAAATACTGTTCACGGTATCTTTTAGTGATATGAAGATAATTGCTTTCGTTGGACTCCCTTTAAGCGGAAAAACAACTGCATCCAGAATTGCCGAGGAAATGGGAATTCCTGTAGTGGTCATGGGCGACGTTGTTCGTGAGGAAGTTCTGAGGAGGGGTCTTGAGCTTACAGATGAAAATGCAGGCAGAGTGGCTACTGAACTGAGAGAGAAGGAGGGTATGGATGCAATTGCGAAAAGATGCATTCCCAGGATACGGGAGAAGCTCGAAGAAAGAGGAATTGTAGTCGTTGACGGGATACGAGGGATAGCAGAGGTAGAAACTTTCAGAAAGGAGTTTGGTGATGATTTCATCCTTATAAACGTCGAAGCACCACTTGAGGTGAGGTTTGAAAGAGCATTGAAGCGGAAAAGAGAGGATGACGTAAAAACTCCCGAAGAATTGAAGAGGAGAGATGAAAGGGAACTCTCCTGGAGTATGAGAGAAGCAATAAAGATTGCTGATATAACCGTGGAAAATACTGGCACGATTGATGAATTCGAAGACAAAATCCGGGCAATACTGACTCATTTTTTGCCAAGAGTTGAGGTGGAGATTGAGACAGATGTATTTCCAACGGAAGATGAGGAAAAGGTAAAAAAAGCGGTGAAAAATCTTTTTCCGGATGCAACAATTGAAATTGAAGATGGGAAACTGTATGCAAGAACGTCCAGCCTTTCAAGATTCAGAGAACTTTTGAGAATGCAGAGGATACTTGATACTGCAAGAAGCGAACTCATCAGGGGCAGAAGTGGGAACAGAGTTAAGGTTCTCCTGAACAAACAGACTGCTTTTGTATCGAGGATTAATTTTGCAGAAGAGGATGCGATTCTATCTCCCCTCAGGGTAACCTTCAGGCTTTATGACATCGATTTCGAGAGGTTCCTTGATTATATGGCACCTGAAACGAGGGATGGAAGACCAATCAGGGAACTGGAACGGCTATGAATCCGATTCTGAGAATTCTGGAGAGAACGGATGGAAGCGTTACATCCATAATCGAAGCTTTAACCGGGGAAAGGGCGAAGATTAAAACTATTGAACAGAAGGTAATTGGCGCGAGTCCAGAAATTGCAGAAAAGCTGAATATAAATGAGGGCGATGAGGTCAATTTCAGGGTCGTGGACATCTTCTCAGCCGGGATCAGGTTTGCGAGGGCAGTGTCATACACTCCTCTAAAAAGACTGGATGAGAGCTTTAAAAGAGATTTGATGAGTGCTGACATTCCTGTCGGTAAGATAATAAGGAAATATAAGCTGGAGGTCAGAAGAGAGATTAACTGGAGTTGTATAAAAGAAAATGAGCTTGGAAAGTGTCTCGTCAGGAATTACAGCATAATCCACAGGGGAGAGGTGCTGATAAACATAACTGAATCGTTCCCGTTCAGCGCCTTTGACGGTTTGAGGTGGGAATAGATGAATTTTAAGGAAATGGTAAAGGACTGGCTTGTTGAAGAGGGATTTTTCAGAGAGGAAGTCAGCGACGAAAATGCTGATTTTCATTACGTAATTGAGGTCCCTCCCGGCTCGAATCAGGTAATTGACATCATAGCCCCCAGAGACAGGGATGTAATTCTAATTGCCAGCGGAATCAGGCTGAGCGATGAGCACTATTCGATGGTCATGGCGATGGATGAAAAAGAACGGAGAAGATTCATGTGGACGATAAGATTTGACCTGATCTTTTTGCAGACGGAATTCCAGATTATTCCGGATGCGATGAACCCCCAGCTATTTCAGTTTACGAGGAAACTCTATGCTGAAAACGTAACACGCCAGCTTCTTATGGATTCGATTTCTGAAGTGCATAAATGCAAGCTTTACATTATATGGAGAATGAGAGAAAGATTTGAACGCTCGGAGAGAAGAGGAGACAGCGAGGTCATGTACCTCTGAAAGTTAATTTTTTATTGATTGCAGCTTACGGAAGAACCATGAAGGTTCTGATGGTCATTGTTGATGGCATGTCTGATAGAGGGAATGGTGATACGACTCCCTTAAAGTCCGCTCACACACCAAATCTCGATTTTCTTGCTGAAAGGGGAATTGCTGGAATAATGGATACGATAAGGCCGGGAATCAGACCGGGAAGCGATACTGCCCATTTTTCAATTCTCGGATATGATCCGTTCGAATACTATACTGGAAGAGGACCAATAGAGGCTGCGGGTGCAGGAATTGATGTCAAACCCGGAGACATAGCCTTCAGGGTTAACTTTGGGACGGTTGAGGGAGATGGCAGCATTTTTGAGAAAATTGTTGTGGACAGGCGGGCGGGAAGGATTCAGGACAAGGAAGAACTTGTCAGGGCAGTAAATGAGAATGTGAAGCTTGATGGGGTGGAATTCATACTTGCAAACGCATCCGGCCACAGGGCAGCGCTGGTTTTCAGGGGCGAAGGCCTTTCGGACAGAATTACTGACAGCGATCCGAAGAAGGAAGGGGGGGCTGTTAAGAGGGTCGAACCTCTCGACAGCTCGGCGGAATTCACAGCAAGAATGGTAAACGAGTTCATTGAGAAAAGCCACGAGGTTCTTGAAAACCATCCGCTAAATGCGGAAAGAGCCGAAGCAGGCTTGCCGAAGGCAAATGCCCTCCTTCTGAGAGGTGTTGGTAAGGCAGTCCACGTTCCAAAGTTTGAGGAGAGGTATGGTTTAAAGGCGGCGTTTGTTGCAGGAACAACGCTTATTAAAGGGATTGGTAGGCTTATAGGGGCTGATGTTATTAAAAATTCGAAATTCACCGGGAGCAGAGATACCGATCTCAATCTGAAGGTAGAAACTGCCTTAAAGACCCTCGAAACGCATGACTTCGTTCTGCTTCACATCAAAGCTCCGGATGAGTTTGGCCATGATGGAGACTTTGAGGGCAAAAAGGAATTCATAGAGAAGGTTGATCAGGCAATTGCGCCTCTCAAAGATCTTGATTTCTCCAGAGTGTGTCTGACGGTGCTTTCAGATCACAGCACTCCCGTGAGCGTGAGAGATCACTCTGCTGACCCCGTCCCGGTAATGATTGTGCAGGAAGGTGTCAGAAGGGATGAAGTTAAAGCTTTCAACGAGTTTGAGGTGTATAAAGGTGGACTGTGCAGGATAAGGGGAGAGGATTTGATGAACATAATACTTGATCTGATAGGCAAGGCTAAAAAGTTCGGAGCGTAGAGAGCATGATGGAAAAGCTGGTTGTCCCACCCGGTGTTGTGTTTGATGAAACCCACATAAAACATGAGGGAGACGTGATAGTTGGGAACGATTCCTCAATCGGATTTGGCATCGATGCGAGGAAGATAGTCATTGGGGACAGGGCGACAATAAACGGAGATCTAATAGGAGATGAAATAAGGCTTGATTCCTGGGTTAGGGTTAAGGGAGATGTGCTGTGCAGGGGAGATGCTTACATAGGTGAATTCTCATCTATTGAGGGAAAGCTTACAGTTCACGGGAACCTTGAGATTGGCAGAAACGTTCGAATTGAGAAGGGATTTGAAGCGAGAGGTCTCATCACAATTCAGAATCCATTGCCCGTAATCATCTTCCTGTTTGTTTATATCATGGAACTCCTCAGACTCGGGAAGCTTGATGAAGTTGAAGAGCTGTTCAGCGAGGAGTTTGAAAATCCTTTGGTAATACCTGACAACACCAAGTTAGCGATGGAGCAGATAAGGACTGGTAGAAACGCTGATTTCAGGGATAGCAAAATACTGGGAAACGTCAGAGCAAAAAACGTTATTGCTGAAAACGTTGAGCTTTATGGAAGCCTCAGGGGAAGAGATCTGATCATAAGTGGCTCCAAAATTCACGGTGCGGTTGAGGGAAGGAAGGTATTTATCGTTGGGGACAGCATAGTTTATGGGAGCGTCAGTGGCGAGGAAGTCCATATCGAAAAGGGATGTATGGTTGAGGGAACGATTGTGGGCAGGAAAGGAGTCTGGATAAGGGATAAGGTCGAGGCAGAAATCGAATTTGAGGGTGAAGAGGAGGATGATGAACTGGGAGAAGAAGAGATTCAGAAAGATGTTTCCGAACATATACAGGGAGCTTGAAGGGGACATTCTGCCTTCGGTCATTGACCACATAGAAAGGTGTGAGAGCGTTGATGAGGCTCACGAGGTTATTGAATACTTTCTCAAAATTGGAGAGATAAGCGAGGAGTATGCTGAATTTTTGAAGAAGAGTGAAATAGTTAAGGACCTCATAGGTTCGAGAAAGCACGGGGAGTATACCCGGAGGGGTTTGAAGTGATAGAGATAGGTTTAACTGGAAAGCCAAATGCAGGAAAATCAACTTTTTTCAAATCTGCAACCATGGCTGATGCGGAGATTGCGAATTATCCCTTTACAACAATCGAGCCAAACGTCGGTGTGGCCCATGTGAGGGTTGAGTGTGCGTGCAGGGAGCTTGGTGTCTATCCATGCGGTAACTGCATCGATGGGTGGAGGTTTATCCCCGTTAAGCTGATTGATGTTGCCGGTCTTGTACCGGACGCTCACAAGGGGAGGGGGCTCGGGAACGAGTTTCTTGATGATCTCAGACAGGCCGATGCTATAATTCACGTGGTGGATGCATCAGGCTCGACGGATATAGAGGGTAATGAGGTCGGACTTGGGGAACACGACCCATTTGAGGACGTTGACTTTCTTGAAAAGGAGCTTAACATGTGGCTTTTCGGCATTTTGAAGAAAAACTGGGACAAGATGGTAAGGAGAATACAAATGGAGAAAAAGGATCCTGCCAGATACATACACGAGCAGCTTGCAGGTCTTGGCTTCGATGAGCTTACCGTTAGAGAAAGTCTGAGAGATACCGGCAAACAGTTCAATGAATTTTCGGACGATGATCTGCTAATCTTTGCAAGAAATCTCATGGAAAGGAGATTCAAAATCCTCGTGGCTGCAAACAAGGCAGATAAGGCTCCGGAGAATAATATAAAGAGATTCATGGATTCTGGCGCAGTCATCTGCTCGGCAATGTTCGAACTCACGTTGAGGACTGCAAGTCAGAATGGATACGTCCGGTATTTGCCGGGTGATGATGACTTCGAGATTGTCAAAGAGCTGAATGAAAAGCAGAAAAAGGCTCTCGAGACTATCAGAGCCTTCATGAAGAAATATGGAGGAACGGGCATTCAGGAGGCGATAAATAGGATTGTTTTTGATAAGCTGGGTTACATAGTGGTGTATCCAGTTGAGGATGAGAACAAGTACACTGACAGCAAGGGCAATGTTCTTCCGGATGCGATGCTCGTGAAAAAAGGGACAACGCCCAAGGAGCTTGCTTACAAAATCCACACGGACATAGGGAAAAACTACATCTATGCCGTCGATGCCAAGAGAAAGATCAGAATTTCGGAAGACCATGAACTTCAGAATGGGGATGTTATAAAGATCGTTTCAGGTGCATAGCTATTGTCAGCAACCTGAATTCCCACAATTTTTGGTCCAGCCGAATTGTGGTGTCGTACTGCCAGTTGCGGTTGCCTGAGTTATTTGGGAGCAGTGATGTGTTGTTGCAGAAGGTGCTGAAAACGTCTGTGCGTGTACAAAAATATCAGCGTTCGAGTTCAAGGAATTTTTTACCCGCTTCGGTCACTCTGTAAAGCCCGTTTTCACGCTTTTCTATTAAACCGAGAAATTCCAGCAATTCTGCGATAACTTTCTCTTCTTCGCTTTGAATTACTATCTCTTCTTTTTCCAGCATTCTTTCTGCAATTTCACCTATTTTTGACTTCATGCTTTACACCTTTCACACAACAACAATTATGATTATATAATCATCATATTTAAATGTTCCGAAACAGTTGTCAGAAATTTCTCCCAGAAATTACATATCGTACAGTTCTCTATATGTTTTTTTGTATTTCTGTAGAATTTTCCAAACAATCCCGTGGAGAAGACATTCACAAAGTTTCTTCAAATAGTATATATGCAGTGATGCCGACCTCTTATCATGTGGAATCTCCGTTTTGAGTACCTGAACAGAGTATATGACATCGCAATATTTCTAATGAGTCTGGTTGTTACGGTACTCGTTGGGGTGAAGATGGTTTCCATTGTTGTTCAGATTCCTGAGGCGATAATGACTCTCTCTCCAGCTTCATTTGATACGCTCATCACCGAAATACTGACTTTTTTCGTTCTAATAGAGCTTGCAAAGGCGTTCACTGAATATCTCGAGTTTAAGAGAGTCAGGCTTCATATCATGGCTGAACTTGCATCCATATTCACCATAAGGGAGCTTTTAATATCTCTTTATAAGCAGAATTTCGACTGGACAATTCTGATCGCCTTCTCCATACTGATTCTCTCGTTAACTCTTGTGAGGACGATGGCACTAAAGTACAAGCCCTCGAAGAAGTAGGTGTGTATCTCATCTTCTTTTTTTGTCCCTACTGGGTGGCTGTTTCAGATTTTTGGTAAACTTTAAATATGCTATTTCATTCCGCATACTAATTCATGATATTTTTATAAATTAATAATGGAAAATTTTTAAATCATGCAATCCGACTAATCCCATGCTTGGTGTTGAGGGAAAACTCATAACAGAAATTGATCCGAAGGATATCAATCAGTTCTGGGAGAAGAGTTATGACAGTGGAGTCCCATCTGAAATTGAAATCCCTGAAATTCCACTCTATGAGCTTCTTGATGGAACTGCAGAAAAGTTTCCAGATAAAATTGCAATCGACTTTCTTGGAAAGAAGTTAAGGTATGGTGAACTTAAAGAACTCTCTGACAGGGTGGCAGGCTTTCTGAAAAGCCTTGGCGTCGGCAGGGGGTCGAGAGTAGTAATAGACATGCCAAATACTCCGCACTATGTGATTGCGTATTATGGAATTCTCAAAACCGGAGCAACTGTTGTCCAGGCCAATCCACTTTACACCGAAAGGGAACTGAGACACATTGCTGAAAACAGCGAGGCCAGAATTTTCTTCGCCGTCGAGAACGCATTTCCAAAGGTTTACGAGCTTAAGAAAGAGGGGATAATCGATAGAGTGATAGTCTGCAAAATTGAGGACTACCTGCCTTTCCCGCTGAACTTTCTTTACAGGCTGAAGAAAGAGAAGGTGAACGTTCCGAATGATGACGGAATAGCCTTCTGGACTGACGTGGTAAAATCGGATCCCATTTCATCTCCTGAAAAGGTGGACCCCAAGGAGGACATTGCTGTATTTCAGTACACTGGCGGGACGACAGGTCTGCCTAAGGCAGCAATGCTCACACACTACAATCTCGTTGCCAATACCTATCAGATCATTCACTGGCTTCCGGAGTTCAGCGAAAAGGATGTTGTAAGCGGGATTCTGCCCTACTTCCATGTGTACGGAATGACTACGAGCATGAACATGCCAATTGCCGTCGGAGCAAAAATTGTTATGCTTCCAGACCCGAGAGACATAAAGAGGATACTGAATGCCATAGAGAAACACGGGATCACGCTGTTTTTCGGGGTGCCAACACTGTTCAACGCAATAAACACACATCCAGACACGCCCAAGAAGAATCTGAGGAGTATAAGGGCGTGCATAAGTGGCTCTGCTCCACTGCCGCTTGAGGTCAAGAGAGAGTTTGAGAGGATAACCGGCGGAAAGCTTGTTGAGGGATATGGGCTGAGCGAAACATCTCCTGTCACGCACGTCAACCCAATCTACGGCACAAACAAGGAGGGCAGCATAGGTATACCCATTCCGAATACATACGCCCTCGTCATAGACGAGGAAGGAAAAGTCCTTCCTGTGGGCGAGATTGGCGAGCTCGCCATCTACGGCCCACAGGTGATGAAGGGCTACTACAAGATGGAGGAAGAGACGAGAAAAACCCTGGTCAGCGGATGGCTTTTGACAGGAGACATGGCGAAGATGGACGAGGACGGTTACTTCTACATAGTTGACAGAAAGAAGGACGTAATCATAGCCGGAGGATACAACATCTATCCAAGAGAGGTTGAAGAAGTCCTCTACGAACACCCTGCCGTACTGGAGGCTGCGGTTGTAGGAGTGCCAGACAAATACAGGGGAGAAACAGTAAAGGCGTTCATCGTCCTGAGACCCGAACACAGAGATAAGGTCACAGAAAAGGACATCGAGCAGTTCTGCAGGCAGAAGCTCGCAGCCTACAAGGTCCCCAGAATAATTGAGTTCGTCGACGAACTTCCGAAATCAGCAGTCGGCAAGGTCCTTAGAAGGGTGCTCAGGGACCAGGAAGTTAAGAAAATGGAACAGTCCTGACATCAATTTTTTTCTGTTTTTATTCTGATCTCCAGAAATGAGGTCATAACCTTCCCAAAAAATATATTTTTGAAAGTCAACGTATGTTATGAAAAATTACGATGCGATAGTAATCGGTACCGGTTCAGGCATATCCATTGCAAACAAACTCCTCAGAGATATACCTGATGCAAGAGTTGCAGTTATTGATAGGGATAAACCCGGCGGAATATGCCTTACGAGGGGTTGCATACCATCCAAGCTTGTAATTTCTCCGGTGGAGGTTCTTCATGACATTGAACGGCTGTCCGGACTTATTGAGGTTAAGGACATTCGGGTAAACTTCAGAAGACTTATGGAGAGGATGAGGGAAAAGGTGGGCAGAGAAAGCAGCATGATCGAGAGATCGCTTGGAGAGAGGGAAAACATTGATTATTTTAAGGAAGAGGCATCTTTTACTGGGCCATACAGGTTAAAGGTAGGTGGGGAGGAGATCACCTCAAAGAAGATCTTTATCGGCTCAGGATCAAGGCCCATGGTGCCGGAAATAAAGGGGTTGAGAAATGCAGGTTATCTGACAAGCGACACGCTGCTTGAGCTTGAAGACATGCCAGAAAGCATGGTCATCGTTGGTGGGGGATATGTTGCGGTAGAATACGGAAACTTCTTTGCTCGGGCTGGTTGTGATGTGAAAATAGTTGAAATGATGCCCCGCATTCTTTCAAACGAGGAGCCTGAAATTTCTCGAATCGTGCAGAAAGAGCTCTCTAATCATGCAGAGCTGTTTACATCACATAGGGTTACAGGCGTTGAAAGAAATGGAAATGTCAAGCGCGTCGTTGCGGAAGGCCCTGATGGGAGAGTAGTGGTTGAAGGTGAGGAAATACTCCTGGCGGTGGGCAGAGAATCCAACTCCGACATTCTGAAACCTTGGCTGGGTGGAATAGAAACGGATGAGAGAGGGTGGATAAAGGTCAACGAATTTCTTGAAGCTTCTGTTCCGGGCATTTACGCAATAGGGGATGCGAACGGGAAATACATGTTCAGACATGTGGCAAACAGAGAGGCAGCCATTGCCTATGCGAACGCCTTTCATGATGCCGGAGTGAAAATGGACTATTCTGCAGTACCTCATGCTGTTTTCACTCAGCCAGAGGTTGGAAGTGTTGGTATGACTGAGAAAGAGGCTGTGGAGAGATTTGGCAGGGAGAACATCCTGATAGGATTCGAGGAGCTGAAAACTACTGGAAAGGGCCTTGCCATGAATTCAACAGGGTTTGCCAAGGTGATTGTTCACAGAGAGACAGGAAAAATTCTCGGAGGCCATATTGCAGGTAAATCTGCATCGGTACTTGTTCAGGAAATTGCCACACTCATGGCTCTCGATGCCACATATCATGCCGCACTACATGCGCTGCATATCCACCCATCGCTCAGCGAGGTTGTAAGCTGGGCATTCGGCAACCTCATGAGCGTTGAGGAATATCACCGGCTGATGGAAAAACTTGGCTACTGACAGCACTGCTTTACGCCGTAAATGTTGCACATCACAGGATCGCAGCCAAGAATGTCTCCGCAGTACATCAAAGCCCGGTATCTGCAGCCTCCCCTGCATTCATCCACATACTGGCATGAGCATTCAAGTTCATCGAGTCTCCAGATGTAGGTTCTCTTCAGGTTCTCCCAGCATTTTATGAGACCGTCTCTGATATTTCCACATGGTTCTTCAAAAAACCCGCATTTTACAATGTTGCCTTCAGGGTCCATTTCGCAGTAATGAGTGCCGCAGGCATATCCCTGAATGCTCGGATAGCTTCTTTTTCCAAAGCCGTAATTCTGAAGCACCTCCTTTATACTGTCTGGGGGTGGCAGCATGTCTTTTTCCGTAACGGGAACATCGATGCTCCACCTGTAGACATTCAGGCTTTCAAGAACTCTGCTCATTCTTTCAAACTCGTTTATGTTGTACTTTGTGACCATTGTGGCAACGCTAACATCTACGCTTCCAGAGAGGGATTTGATGACATCTATGGGTTTTTCCCATCCGGCATTTCTCAGCGTTCGGTGTCCTTCGAATCCGTCCAGGCTGATCTGGACTTCATCAACGAGTTCTGTGATTTTATCTATTCTGTCATCATTCAGGAGGTATCCGTTCGTCATAAGGACTATTCTGAACGGGTATCTGCGGGCGTGTTCCAGTAGAGTAAAAATTTTCGGGTGAAGCAGTGGTTCTCCACCTGAGATAAGCAGTTTAAGTCCGCCGATACTGTAAAACTCATCAATTGCTTTCTTGAACGTGGTTTCATCGATATGGGAAGTATTCTGAAGAATATAGCAGTGCTGGCATTTAAGGTTGCAAGAGTGTGTTACGGAAATGAGGAAATGCCGTAGCGATGGTTCGCTCTGCTCCACATACACGTTTTCTTTCTTTTCTGAATTGACTTCAAGAATCCCTTCTGAAATCAAAAAATCCAGGATTTCTCTATCAGCTTCTCTTTCGCTTCCGTCACAGCTCAATAAAAAATAGAAAGCTTCATTATCGAGTTCATACAGGGTGTCGCTTTTTGCATTGTAAGCGTAGTAATCACTGCCGAACTTCCTCAGCAGGATCCTTTCTGCAAGCCTGAGATGCTGCAAACTCTATCTCCTCCAGCGTCAGTTTACCCGTTTCAACAAAATATTTCAGAACTCTGTAGCCAGCGCATTCAAGAGTGTCTCCGGGTTTATAGAAATCACAGGCCCTGCAGATTGCGGTTCTGTAATCAATCTCAGCATGAGTCTCCACACTTGCAGATGCCCGTATCTCTCCTCTCAACTTTGCTCACCTTCATATCGATCACCCAATTAACTGCGTTAAGAAACTATATAAGTCTTTTTATTAAAAAAAGATGTCTATTTATCATCGAGTAATACTTTATTTTACATTCTTGTTACCACATCAGATGAGAATGCCCGTATTGAACAGTTTTGAAAGTTTCAGCTCGAAACCCGCCACGGGCATTGTTATCTCGAATTTTTCCAGAACTTCTGGATGCACTTCACCGAAAACTCCAACTTTTTCCCCTCTGACGATAATATCTGCTCTTCGCCCCTTTATGAAAGCCCCGTCATCGCTCTCATGGGCTTCCCACTCTATGTCCAGCTCATGCATCACCGCCTGCACGACACTTCTGATCTCTGCGAAATTGGCTTTCGAGTGGGTTACACAGGCTGCGAGGTTGAGTCTGTTTTTCGTATTCACGACGACATCCCCCACCTCGAAAATCCTCTGGGGCATCGCTTCATGCTTGTTGTGTTTCAGTAGTTCTATTAACTTCGGGAGTATATGAGTTCTCAGGACTGTATGTTCTTCAGTCAGAGGATGCATAACAGGGGTGTAGTCGTCCCAGGGCTTTGCAGTTCTGTTCATGTGTTCGTACATTGTTCTCTCATTTGTGAGAGTGAACGTTATCACTTCTGTAAACCCGAGACCGATCATTATTTCCTTCACGATATCTTTAAGATTGTTCCATTCATGTTCTCTACCGACACCCGGTGTTTGAGGGTATCTTGCAGCAATTCTGTCGTAGCCGTATCCAATGGCTATGTCTTCAATCACGTCCCATGGGTGCATCACATCTGCCCTGTATGGGGGAATGGTTACGGTTACCTTCTCATCACCGATTTCAAAGCCGTACCTCATTCTTCCGAGAGCAAGTCTCAGTTCATCATCGTTTAGCGTGAAGCCGAGGAGGGAAAAAATCTCTTTTTTGCTCACATTCATTTTTTCTGGTGTCATGTCTGGGGTTTTTTCCACCCTGTCGGGATAGATTATTTCCATGCACTCGATAACTCCTCCTCTGTCTGCAAACATGGCAGTGAGTATTCTCAGGGCTTTGTCAACGTTCTCGTCAAATCCTGTAACGTCAATGAATAGTCCTGAAGTGCCTTCTTTCACTCTCGTCTTTTCAGCATTTATGACTGGAGGGAATGAAATTACCTCATCTTTTGCATCTATGATCATGGGGTATTTTTCCGAATTTTCAAGAATGAAACCGTATTCTTGCCCTTTTGGATGAGCCTCAAGGATTTCCTTTACACTCATCTCTCTGTCGAAGTCAAGCGGGACGAAAGAAAAGTTCTCATCAACCGCCGTGTAGCGGAGTGGAAAGTTCACTCTGTTCAGGTCGTGTATTCCAATGGCCATCTTTCTTCTGTTTCTGCCGATCGTCCAGTGCAGGTCTTCCTGAATCTGGATTATGGATCTCAGGAGTTCCTCATTAACGTGAATGTTTCTGACGATGCAGCCGGTTATTCTCGGCCTCACACTCAGGACGCTTTCATCGACATATATCTTCCAGTTTCCCTCGTTCACCCTGTAATCCTTATAACCGAATTCTATATCGAGGAATCCTCTCAATGCTCTTGCGACACCCTCAACGCTGTACAGGTCAGGGCGGTTGGGGAAAAATTCAACATCAAGATGATCGTCAGCTATACGTTCAATATCGCATCCGAGCATGGGTAATTTTTTGAGTATTGTGTTTCTATCGGCTCCAACCATTCTCTCAAGCTCGTCCCAATATAATGTTATAACTGGCATTGCTTTGCCTGTTTCAATTCAGAATATAAAGTTTAACTAAAGTTTGCGGAACCGAAATAGTTAGTGGATAGAGATATATTGTTGCAGAGATTAATTCTTAATGGTGAGTAAAATGGTAGAAAAATCTGAAGTCGTTGAAAAGCTGAAGACTGTTATAGACCCACATACAAGACAGAGCGTATGGGACATGGGTTTGATAGAACAAGTTGAAGTTGAAGAAGATGTGGTGGACATCATCTTCAGACCCTCTTCCCCGTTCTGCCCAATAGGACAGCAGCTTGCGTTTGCTATCAAGAGGAGCGTTGAGGATCTTGGAGTTAAGGTGAGAGTTAAGGTCGTGGGTTACGTGAAGGAGAATGAGCTGAACGAAGCGCTTTCCAGGTGACCTGAAATGGAAATCGTAGACGTCAGGGGAAAACCCCATCCCGAAAGGCCACCCCTAATACTGCAGAAATTGAAGGAATTTGGTGAGGTGGAGGTTTGGGTGGAGGTGGAACCAAAACCCCTGATGGCCATGCTGAAGGAGCAGGGCTACACAGTCGAGTCAAGCTTTGACGGGGAAAAGTGGGTCGTCAGAATCAGGAAGTAGCATTTGCCGGAGGACGTTTTATGGGAAAGGTCTTTTGGGATAACCTGCCACTCAGGTTTATTTACACTGGGCTAATATACCTGATAGTATCATCCCTTGCGGGTATCTTGGGATTGATGGAATTTCCGGTCAGACCCCTGCACTCCCACATGATGCTCGCGGGCTTTGTAAGCCTGACCATAATTGGTTCGATGTACCAGCTCGTTCCAACCGTTACTGGGACAGAACTTAAGCTTAGAAATCTGGCTGAAATCAGTTATTATCTTGTCAATGCCGGGATTCTGCTTCTCATTGCATCTTTTGTGTCATCGGTCCCATTCTCAGTTTCGGGAATGTTCTATCTGGCAGGAGCGATTTCTTTTGCGGTCGTTGTAGTGGTGACGCTCAGGTACATGAGGCTCAAGAGCCCGGCAGTACCGTTTTTTGTAATGTCTGTGGCTTTTTACCTTGCAGGCATTCTGTATGCGACACTGGCTTTTTCAGGTATCACATCATTCAGTATCTGGGCCCACAGCTACATCCTGATGGCTGGATGGGTGGGAATCACGACGTTTGGCGGGCTTTACGAACTCTTTCCAATGCTTTCACTGAGGAAGCTCAGAAGCACAGGGCTTGCATACGCAACACTTCCGATGCTCATCTTCTCAGTATTGGTGGTATCTTACGGATATCACATCTCCGAAAAATCCTATGTTTGGCTCGGAAAAGCAGTGTTCTCTCTCGCCTTCACAATTCTCGTGATCAATCTCGTCCTAACGCTTTCAAGAAAATCCGAAACTCCTGCCCCACTTGACATCAGCGTTAAATTCTTCATTCCGGCGCTGTTATTCGGTCTTGTTGGTGCTTTTGCGGATCTTTTTGGCATCGAGTGGTATTCGGTATCTCACCTGTATCTTGTCGGGTGGGTAACCCTCACGATCATTGGTGCGGAGTATCACATAATCCCCATGATTTCATGGATGGACAAGTATTCCGCAAAGCTGGGTCTGGAGGAAGTTCCCATGATTGCAGATCTTTTCAACGAAAGTCTGGCAAAGATTCTGCTTCTTCTGTCGGTTGTCGGCGCTCTGCTGATTGTCTGGGATGCAGGAAGACTCTTTGGCGGAATAATTCTGTTTGCTGTGTTTTTGCTGTTCACCTTTGACATGATCATGGTTCAGAGGAGGTGAATGTAAGTACAAAATCCGCCAAACCTTTAAAACCTCTCAGTTCTTCACTTTTATCAATGGACGATCTTAGAGAGATTTTGAAAAAAGTTTCTGAACTGATGGCTGGTAGAGAAGTTACAACTGTGGATGAGATCAAAAGGAATGCCTACAGGGCTATGTTATCCCATTTTCTGTCGAGGCATGTAAGTAGAGACCGGATGGAAAATCTGGTTTCCGAGGTGGTTGAAAGTCTGTGCGAGGTACCTGCGTCAATTAACAGTCTGCATTATTCTGAGAAGCTTGAAATTGAAAACGTTGCCTTCAGGCACATCCATACGTGCAAACCAACAGAAGAGGATCTGGAAAATGCGTACGAGGAGTACCTGAAGTCAAGAAAGCTCATTGATTCGATTGAGATTATGATGGAAGTTACGGATGTGTTTTTCAATGGATATGCAATCGAGGATGGACTGATCAGAGTATATTCAAAGGGCAAATACAAATACGGGGCGTTTTACTCACTTATTGATGACGTAGGAGAGGATCTGGAGATTCATGAACGGGTTGCTACCAGCTTTGACGGAGAGTATGTGGTCGTGGTTCCAACAGAAAACGAACTTACCAGATTTCTGAGGTTCTTCTCAAGGTATTCTGAGAGGGTAAAAAAGGCAGGTTTCAAAATCTGGGTTGTTAATGTTGAGGAAAGGACGATTGATCCATTCATTGGTTACCCGAGGGACTTCCTCCTTCTGAAGGGCTTTAAAAATCCCAGAGTTGCGACCCAGATAAATTCCCTCTGGAGAGTCCAGGTTGAGGAAATGGATTGATAAAAATCGAAAAGATTATACCACTCTATTAATTATGCCAGTTTATGAAGTTTGGAATCGAGTTTGTGCCAAATATGAAATACTACGAGCTTGAATACTATGTTAAGCTCGCAGAGGACAGCGGATTTGAATACACCTGGATCACGGACCACTACAACAACAGAAACGTCTATTCTATGCTGACAATTCTTGCCCTGAAAACGAACAGCATAAAGCTTGGCCCGGGTGTTACGAACCCGTACCACATCTCTCCCGCACTTACTGCCTCAGCAATAGCGACCGTAAATGAGCTGAGCAATGGAAGGGCAGTTCTCGGCATTGGTGCAGGTGACAAGGTTACGTTTGACAGGATTGGAATCAGCTGGAAGAAACCTCTCAGGAGGATGAGGGAAGCGGTTGAGATCATAAGGGCCCTTCACGCAGGAAAGCCGGTAAACTATGATGGAGAAATTTTCAAGTTCAACGGAGCTAGGATGGACTTCAAGGCAGGAAATATACCGATATATATCGGAGCGCAGGGGCCAAAGATGCTTCAGCTTGCCGCAGAGCTTGGTGATGGTGTGCTGATAAACGCCTCACACCCGAAAGACTTTGAGGCGGCGAAGGAGAATATAGATGCCGGATTGGACAAAGCAGGGAAGAGCAGAGACCAGTTCGATACAGTGGCGTATGCCTCAATGAGTGTGGACAAGGACGCTGAAAAGGCAAAGAATGCTGCAAAGATTGTTGTGGCCTTCATTGTAGCAGGTTCTCCGGACGTTATCTTTGAGAGGCACGGCATAAGCATGGATGATGTGAACAAGGTTAGGGAGGCCCTTAACAATGCATTCACCAAGGGTGACTGGCCCGGTGTCAGCAAGGCAGTTACTGATGAGATGATTGAGAGCTTCAGCATCAGCGGCTCACCAGACATGGTAATCGAAAGGATCAGAGAGCTTTCAAAGTCAGGAGTTACACAGGTTGTTGCAGGCTCTCCGATAGGGCCTGACAAGAAGAAGTCTATAAAGCTTATTGGAAAAGAGATAATTCCTGCCTTTAAGGAATAGCTCAGCAATTTTTTTATTTCTTTTCTTCCGTCTAAGCACAATGTTTGAAATGCTGAGAGTTGAGGCAAGAAAAGCGGCAAAAATTCTGGAAAAGCATGATTTTGCGAGAATATATACCCATTATGATGCTGATGGCATTTCAGCCGGGGCCGTAATCTCCGCTGCACTCTACAGAAGGGGTAAGGCATTCCATCTGTCCTTCTTAAGTGGGCTGAATGAGAGTATTGATGTTGATGACGACCTCATTATTTTCGCAGACATGGGGAGCGGTTATCCGGATGTCATCTCCGATATTGATGCTGATGTAGTTGTTGTCGATCATCACTTTCCTGTTGGGAGAATTGAGCCAAAAAAGGATTTTGCACATATAAATCCACATCTTGCTGGAATTGATGGCTCCTATGAGCTGTCAGCAAGTGGAACGGCATACGTTTTTGCAAAGGAGCTTGGTGATAACACGGACCTGTCGTCCGTAGCTCTGGTTGGTATCATCGGAGATAAACAAAAGATTTCCGGAGGAAATGCCGAAATCATTGGTGAGGGGGTTAAGGAGGGCCACATCGAGCAGAAAGAAGGTCTGAGGATGATTTCCGGGAAAATTAGGGACGTTCTCAGGTTGAGTCTTGAGCCCTTCCTTGATTTTTATTCAAAGGAGGAAGAACTTGAGGAATTTCTGAGCCAGATTGGCATTGATGGTGAAAGAGAATTTGACGAACTATCACGGGACGAGGAAAGGAAACTCGCCAACGGAATAGTTCTCCGAATTCTGAAAATGAATTCCTATCCTGGAGTTGTTGAGGATTTCACCGGGATGAGGTTTTACCTGAAAGCCGAGCTTATACAGAACGCCGTGATGATGAGTGAGGTTGTGAACGCCACTGGCAGAAAGGCGGCTAATGCGGTAGGTCTTGCAATCTGCCTGAGAGATGAAAGCTTTCTGGACAAGGGATTTGAGCTGTGGAAGGAATTCACAGAGGGTATTCATGAGGAAATAGAGAGAAGAAGGCACGAGGTTCAGGAAGGAGAATGCATACGTTACCTTGTCATGGAAAATGGAACCTCCACCGGACCAATAGCGTCGGTTTTTTCAAGGTATCTGTTTGCCGACAGACCATTTATCGCTCTGAATATAAAGAAAGATGGCAGGGTGAAGGTTTCGGCGAGGTCGAATCAGAAAATAGCGGAAAAGCTCGATCTTGCCGAGGTTATGAGGGTTGCGGCAGAGAAAGTTGGAGGTAGAGGGGGAGGACATGTGGTTGCCGCCGGTGCGAACATCAGCGATAATGCCGTAGATGATTTCATCAGGGAGGTGGACAGGCTGTGCTGTTCTCAGTTAAGCTCATGATCGATGAGGGGCATCCGGAAATTATCTCGAAGGCTCTGATGCCTGATGACCTCGAGTGGGCGAAAAGCCGTTGTGAGAATGGCGGGCTTGTGGTTGAGGTTAAAACTCATAAAATAGGTGCTTTGATAAATGCGGTTGAGGACTTTTTTATGAACATCAAAGCCTCTTCATCTGCTCTAAACGCTCTGGAGCGAGTTTGAGAATTCTTTTCACGATTTTCGCAGTGCTGCAAAGTTCACATTCTTCTCTGGTATGTATCCTAACGACTTCTGCGTTGATGCCCCGTTTTTTCAGCTCGTCTCTGAGCCATGTCTCATTAAAGTGCTGATCGTGGCCCAGTGCAATCACGTCAGGTTTCAGTTCCTCAATCGGTTTGAAGATGTCCTCTTCATCACCAAGAATTGCCATATCGACTGGTTTTAGGGCTTCAACAACTCTGACCCTCTGTTCTTCTGGAATGATTGGCTTTGGTTTATGTCTGACATTCCGTTCCCTTGCAACGATGACTATGAGATAATCGCCAAGCTTTTTCGCCTCTTCAAGAAATCTTATGTGCCCCGGGTGAATGATGTCAAAAGTCCCTGTTGCCACCACTTTTTTCATCCAGTCAGGGGGTTTGGATGGGCTTATAACTGTTTTGCTGTTCTGCGACCTGTGTTCTCATGCCTCGATTGCCGTGTTTTACATCCAATGGAAAATTGTTTAAATCCTGATGAAGGTACTTCAATGGTGTTTGTCTTTGAATATCTCAGGAACATCAACCATCTGAGGAGGGAACTGGAGTCGAGAGATAGGGCATATTACAGAGCCAGAAAATATCTGCTCAATCGATTCGGGTTCGATGTGGATGATTTCCTGCCTGAACTTTCTGGCGCGGGTTTCTGGAGACAGTTTCTCACGCCAAATTTCGAGAACCTTGTGGGTGAAATCCTCGCGAGGCTTTATGGCATGGAAAAATTCGATTTGACCTATCTGAAGGATGGATTTACAACGAGAAATCCGTTCAAATACAGCCTTGTGAGACCAAAATTTGTAATAAATGATGGCAGGAGATGGATCTTGAAGAAGTATTTCCTGGCTGACCGCTTCCTGAATCATCAGGTTATAAAGGATATAGGTTCTCTGGATAATTTTAAAAAAGCTTACCAGATTCATATCGACTTTGCCGAAAATCTCGGATACAGCAGCGATTCGTGGGATATTTCAACCTTTTTCTCGACCTTTGTTAAATGTTCCCTGGAAACTCTGGAACGGAAGGATGCTGGCAGAGTCTTCAGTAAAGTTTTTGTTCTAACGTCTCAGAATAACGCCCTTGTAAGGAAAAAATTCGAGTTCAATGGCGAGGTATATCGGTCAGGGAACGAGACTCTGAAATTCGAAGACCTGATTGAGCTTGCTGCAGAGGGACTGGTTATGCCAGCAACATCCACCTACTATTCTGAGCTGTTTTATCTTCTACCCGGCATTCTGCTGCCACGATACATCCAGATTGAAGCTGTGTTTGAAACTGCTGACGAATGCATACAGAATCCAGCACTTCAGGGCTTCAGAAAGTGCAGGGAGATCACGGGTTTTTACCCTCTCTTAATCCCAATCCCGGATTTCAATGTCGAGGATGGTTTCAGGTTTACGAAAAATCCTGCCTGTACGACCATCTGCCTTCCAGTTGAGGAGGCGTTCGAGACCGTCGATCCGGAAAGCTCAATAAGCTTTTACCGGACAGCATACATGATCGGAAAAAGGCTGCTTCAAATGTTCAAAAATTAGATTTTCTTCATCTTGGATATGAAAAATCCTGAAGTGTCGTGCATGTGTGGGTAGAGTCTCACAACCCTGTCTGCGTGGGGGAACGTTTTCGTCCCGTATTTTCTTATTCCCGAAACGCCAATCGGCAGGTTGAGGGCGTCTATGCTGAACAGCTCTTTGAGTTTCAGCAGGTTACCTTCATTCTCTTCGAATGTTATGCTGCAGGTGGAGTAAACGACTTCATCACCAATTCTCAGTGCGTTTGTGAGCATTTTTCTCTGAAGTTTGAGGAGGGACTGAAACTTCTTTGCCTCGTATCTCCACTTCACGTACGGGTAGCCCCTTACCGAACCTGTGGATGAACATGGAGCGTCAAGCAGAACCTTATCTGCCTGAGCTTTGAATTTTGATCCATCTCCCACACGAATTTCGACATTTCTTATGCCGAGTTTCTTCATTCTCAGGCGCATTCTTTCGACTCTTTCTTTTGAGTTATCCACGGCAATAATCTTCCCTCTGTTTTCCATCATTGCGGAAATGTGACTTGTCTTTGATCCCGGTGCAGCGGCAAGGTCAACCACCACATCTCCAGGCTCAGGGGACAGCGCATGGCTCACAAGAGCCGAACCGAGATCCTGGAGAACAAAGTCTCTGTCATATCCGTCGAGCAGGGTCAGGGGTTTTTCGTAGCTCACGACTCTGAAGACCTCTGGCAGAACAGTCTCCTCGAGATTCACTCCCTGACCTTCAAGCAACCTCCACAGATTTTCGGGAGATATCCTTATGGTGTTTGCCCTGACGTAGAGAGTCTGATTCAGGTTCGCGATGAGCAGGTTTTCAAAATCCGGCAGGGTTTTTTCGGCGAATTTTATGTACCATTCCGGGTGGAAGTACTTCAGGGCGAGATATTTTCTCCTGCTTCTCTTTCTGATTTTTTCAAGTTCGCTTTCGACATCAAGTTTTTCAGCGTTTCTGAGTATTGCGTTAACAAAGCCTGCTGCTTTTGGGTTGATCTCTTTTGCAATCCTTACAGCACTGTCTGTTGCGAGGGCTGGATGCACGCCCTTGAAGAACATTTCATAGATTGCAATTCTGAGAAGATTCCTTATAAATGGGTTTACGCTGCCGAGATTCCTGAATCCGAGAGATTTTTGCAGGATGAAATCTATATAGTTTCTTCTCTTTGCTACCTCAAACACGTAAGCATGAACACTTCCCCTGATTCTGTAATCCAGGGTCTTATCTGTGAAGTACTCTCTGAGGGCAGATTTCTCTGAAATCGTGTTCTCCTCAAGCAGCTGAAGTACCTCTGCAGCAAGTTTTTGAGTGGGGACTACATTACCACCATCTGTGCGTGCCAGCATTCTCCTATCTTCAAAACTCTGTTTTCATCCACGATTCCCATGCTGATTGCGAGCTTCACGGCCCTCTCTCCTGAAATGTTAGCGATCGTAGCCTGTCTTAGCATTTTCTTCACTTCGCTTTCCTCGTAACTTTTTTCACCGTAAAACTCTTCCCTGATTTCGATTTTCAGCTCGCCTTCTTTGAAATTCCTGCCAATCAGTTCCTCATCACATACAGCAACAAGCACTTCGCCTTTAACTCTGTATATCTTCATTCTGTATTTCATAATCCCTTAACAGAATGTTTCGCACCGCAGGCGAGGCATTTGACGAAGAGCACTCTTTCCTCTCTTACGAACTCGGTGTCCGGCGCTCCACATTCCTTGCAGATGACGTAGGTTTTGACATAGTCATCGATTTCCTTCTGCACCTCCCTTTCTGAGAATTTTCCCTGAAGAATGAGTCTTCCAGACTCTACAACACCCGCGGTTCCGAGTGATCTTACAAGGTACTTGTAAAGATGTTCTTCACTTCTGTTTATCATCTTGGCTATCGATCCAAAATTCTTTACGATTGTTCTGCTACCTTCTTTCTGAACACTCACCCTCGGGATTTCGAATCTATCTCTGCTGGTAACCTTTTCCGGGAGGAGAGCGTAAGCCCTTTCAAGCAGTTCATCATAACTCTTCATAATCCAACCTCTCTGCAAGCACATAATTAAGTTTTTTCGCCTGTTCGACAAACTCTTCAGGGTAGTTCTCCGAATAGTAAAGGTGCGAGTAGCATTTGCAGTCTGAGCTACCAAAACCTTTTATTCCTTCCATGGAGTTTGATGCAAGCTCAGCAAGCTTATGTTCGTCGGCCAGACATCTGTAGGCTTCTATGGCTCTTGCATTTACGCTGAGATAATCCACGTGCCACCTCAGCTTCTTTTTCTTGGAAAAATGCCTCTTCACCCTCTTGGAGAAACCTCTTTTTGCAGAACCCGTGTAAATATAATACCCCTTTCTGAACTTTATCTTGCCAAGCCTGCCAACCTCGATTTCTTTGTCCTCGTCGAGTCTGAATATCACAAAATACATGTTTTGAAAATTGCTGCCAGTATTTATATATGGCTGTTTTCATGAACCAAATTCACTGACTTCTCCACTGCAAAGTCCACAGTTTTTCACCTTTCCTCACAAAAAATGGGGTTATTATCTGTCTATGGTACCTCTTCCAGTTCATATCTTCTGCTACCCAGTCCGAGTTCTTCGGCATACTCGACCAGTCTTTCGGGAGAGGTCCAGCTCCAGAATTTTTCTTTTATGAGTGCTTTGGAGGTCAGGCTTTCATTTTTGTAGGCATCGAGACTTGCCGTATCGATGGAAACGATATCGTTCGAGGCGAAAACGCCTATGTCAGACACTTGGGGTGGGGCGCTGTAAGGGTGACAGTCGCAGTGGGGAGTTATGTCTATTGCGAAATTCAGAAAAGCGAAATTCTCCTTTCCTACGGTATCGATCACCGCTTTGGCAGCCTCAACTATTCTTTCGGCAATATCATCCCCATCAAGCCAAGGGCCGAGCTTTACTGCCCTTTCCTCGCACACCTCTGCGCATCCCAGGCATTTCAGACATTTGTCGAGGTTGATTGAATAGTCTTCAATGGCATCGAAGGGACAGATTTCGACACATCTGTCACATTCGGTGCACTTTTCTCTATCGATCTCCGGCGGAGATGGCAGGTGTATGTCAAACTTTGTTGTTTTCGTTACGCATCCAACACCGATGTTTTTCAGACTTCCTCCAACCCCTCCCCTCATGTGGAGTTTGAAGTGAGTAACGGCAACGACAAAATCCGTCTCTGCTATGGCCCTCGCAACATGCACTTCCTTCAGGTGCTTGGTATTCTGCTCAACCCTGACCGCATCAAAACCTTTCAGCCCATCTGCGATAATTATCGGTGCTCCAACGGTCTGGGAGGTGAATCCATTCTCTTCAGCGATCTTAATTCTACCTATGGCAGTGGTTCGATCCCTCGTCAGACCGAGCCCGGTTGTCTCAGTTACATAGATTTTTGCCTTCTTCTCTTTAATTTTCTCGACGACCTTTCTCACAAAAAGAGATCTGAGCATTTTAGTCGTACCCCTGTCTCCAAAATGGGTCTTTACGGCTACGATATCTCCTTTGTCGATGTTATCTAGAATTCTACTTTCTTCAATCAACCTCTCAAGCCGTGAGACCAGACTTTTATCGGGCTGATACCATCTTGTTGGGTCTGTTATCTCAACATCTGCGGGGGTGAAAAACACTTTTGACATAGTTTGACATCTATTGCAAAATATTAAATATCTTTCGAAAAAAGAGGTAATATGAAAGGATTGGCTGCCGTAATGGTTATACTCGCCCTGGTTTCAGTGGCTGGAGCTTTCGAGATAACGCTTGAAGGGTATGACGGTGGAAACGTAACAGTCAGGCTTATTTCTCTCGAGAATCAGAATGTTTCCAAAGAATTTACTGTCCAGAACAGCACTCTGCTGATCGACAATCTTGAAAATGGAACATATCATGTGATTGTTGATTACAACGGCCTAAGATATACTGCCAACATTGTAGTTCCTGAAACCGAATCTCTGACAGTGAACTTCGAAAAAACGGACGATGTGTCGGTTATTGAGGCAGACAATATACATTATATACTGAATTATGATAGCAGCAACGGTTTCTTCGTAGTAATGGAGGTCCTAAACCTCAGAAATACCGGCAATCAGTTCTTCTCCGGAAACTTCACAAAGAAGCTGCCTGAGGGCGTGGATCATCTCTTTGTGGATCAGCAAACGCTTGCACAGTCAGGTGTTTATTTTGAGAATGTCACTCAGGGTGATGACTACATAGAAATAGAGAATCTCACGGTTCAGCCCAACGGAACATTCACTCTTGCATTCATGTACTTTACCGATGCGGATCCGGTCCTGATCGTGGACCACCCTGCCAAGGTGTTAAGGGTAATCTCGCCTGAATTCATCACAGTTCAGCTTCCAGAGAACTTTGTTCAGGAAAACACCATTACAAACTCTGAAGGTGTCGTTTACAGGGTTTACAGAACCGACAACGTCTCATCTGGCAGTGTATTCCAGCTTCAGGCGGAAGTTGATCAGACCCAGGTTTCTCCTACAGGTACTACACAGCCCGGAAATTCCGACAGCTCCGGTGTGGATACAACTCTGCTTGCGGGTGTCGCCCTTATTGGAGCAGGAGTTGCAATACTTGCGTATTCGAGGTTTTCGAAGAAAGGAGAAAATGGCGAAGAGGAGGAAGAAGACACAGGTGGATGGGAGATCAAGGAATAATCTCAGTTCCAATTTTTTCCCCTTTTAATGCCTTCCTCAGGTTTTCAGGAGTTCCTAGAAAAACCCTTGCATTAATTCTGCTTCTCTGAATTATTTTGGCTGCGAGCAGGTCAACAACACTGCTGCTTCCTGCGTTGATTTCGCTTCTGGAGACTATTTCAACAAGCTCTGACGATGTGAGCCTTTCATATCTCTGAGCCTGAGGATTTCTGTTTGGATCTGAACTGTAAACACCATCCACCGATGTGGCGATTAGAAGCTCCTCAGCTCCTACGAATTCTGCCACAATGGCAGCCGTTGCGTCGGTCGTGTGTCCCGGAAATGTGCCGCCCATGACCACCTTTTTGCAGGTTTTGAGGAGAATCTCCACTTCTTCGGGAGAATGTGGAATTTTGCTTGAAGCATCACGGAGGGATGCGGAGAAAACCCTTGCATTCACTCTGGTGACGTCGATACCTATTATATCGCACAGGGTCTCGTTAGCTCCCAGGTCTCTTGCGATCTCTATGTATTTTCTTGCTATTTTTCCGCCACCCACAACTATGACAAGCTTTCCATCAAACTCGTCAATCACATCTGCGAATTCCGAGATTTTATTTGCCTCGAGATCTCCGAAAAGAATTGAACCTCCAAGGGCAAGAACTTTCATCCCTTCCCCTTTATCCTGACGGGTAGAAAAACATTTCGAGTATACTGGAGTGTTTTGAATAAAACAATAAATAGTAAAATATTTATATCATCATGGAAAATAATAATGAGGTGATATTATGGAGCTATCCGATAAGGATGAAAGGCTTGTGGAGCTCTTAGCTGAAGCAGGCTTAAACAGGAATATTGCCAGAGTCGTGGTTTACCTTTCAAAGGTTGGTGAAACAATTTCGAGGGATATTGAACGTGAGGCGAATCTGAGACAGCCTGAAGTCAGCCTTGCAATGAAAGAACTCAAGAATCTCGGGTGGATCAAGGAGAAGGAAATCAAGAGAAAGGGTAAGGGTAGACCACTCAAGAGTTACAAGCTCAGTCTTGATATAAAGGACATTGTTAAAGAGCTTGTTGAAAAGAAGAGGGAAGAGCTTAAAAAGCTTGAAAGCGAGCTTGAGGAGCTTGAAGAGCTGGTGGGGCTTAAATGAAACTGGATTTGATGATGGGGAGGAACCATGTCAGGTTGAATGTCGATGAGGCTGTTATAATCTGCCACGGACTGCCATATGAGCAGGGTTCCGCAATTGACAAGAGCTATGATTTGATGGCAGAATTTTTTTCAAAAAGGGGAATTGCTGCGGTTGTTTTTGATTTTTCCGGAACCGGGAAGAGTAAGGGAGATTTCAGCCTGCTATCCTGGCAGGAAGACCTGGAGTATCTCGTGGACAATTTTGAGAGGGTGCACCTTGTGGGCTTCAGCATGGGGGGCGTCATTGCATACTGTATCGATAATGCAGACACTTACAGCATAATTGCTTCACCATTCAGCACCAGAATATTCGAAGATGGGTTCCTTGAGGATATATATTCCAACGCAATTCTGAAGAGAACGCTGAGAGGACTTGAGAGTCTGGAATCATTCAAAAAGAAATTCAAAGAAGAATTCGAGATTCTTGCACCCGAAAATTCAATTCCGAAAAGAAACGTTCTTGTGGTTCATGGCGAACATGATGAAATTGTGCCTTTTGAAGAAGGTACGAAACTTTTCAGGCATGCTAAAAGGCCTAAAAAATTCGTTAATGTGAAAAACGGGGACCATTTTCTGAGAAAGCACAGAAAGGTTCTTGAAGTGGTGTATTCCTGGATTGTGGAAAAAAGGGAGGGAGAATCTGTGGAGAGCATCACTCTTTAATGCCCTCAAGCAGCGCCACTATCTGGCTCCATACTTCCTCGATATTCTTTGTTCCGTCAACGTTCTGGAGTGATCCCTTTCTTGAATAATAGTCTATGAGTGGGGCGGTCTGCTCTCTGTACACCCTCAGCCTCTCCTTTACGGTCTCTTCTTTATCGTCATCTCTCTGATAGAGGTCTCCCCCACATTTATCGCATTTTCCATCTACCTTTGGTGGACTGTAAATCAGATTGTACACTGCTCCGCACTCCTTGCAGATCCTTCTGTAGACTATTCTCTTGAGAATCTCTTCATCAGGTACTGCAATGTTTATCACAGCGTCTATCTTTCTGTTCATCTCGTCGAGAATGTCATCAAGTGCCTCTGCCTGGTTTATCGTTCTTGGAAAACCATCCAGAATGAATCCGTTCTCACAGTCAGGCTGCATCAACCTCTCTTTCACAATGCCGATAACGACCTCATCAGGAACGAGTTCGCCCTTGTCCATGTATTCTTTCGCTTTTTTGCCGAGTTCGGTACCTTTTGCCACTGCATCTCTCAGCATATCTCCCGTCGATATCTGGGGAATGCCGTATTTCTCAACAATTCTTTTTGCCTGCGTCCCCTTTCCGGCTCCCGGAGGTCCGAGAAGAATAAGGTTCATGGTGCTCAGTCTCCAGAGAGAATTATTAAAGTTTTTTCATTTTTGTTCGTTAATTATGGTGCAGGCTTTTCTCAGCACATCTCTCACTTCGCCCCTTTTCCAGAGTCCCCCAAGTCTGAAGGCCGTTTTTCTTATGCTTCCTGTCCTGAGAAAGAGTTCGAGTATTTTCCTTTCCTCATCGTTAAGCCCATCACTCTTCAAAGCCTTTTTTGCAATCTCCATTAAGTCTGAGTTTTTGTAGTGCAGTTCTGCCGGGTTTACCGGGGTTTTGAAGGGTGTAAACTCGAATTCTATAAGATACAGGTTCTCTTCCTGGGAGTAATACTGTTTCAGCTCCTCAAGAAGCTCATCTGCGCTTGAAAATCCCTCCTTTCTGGCAATCTCATCATCTATCTCGCTGAAGCTGATTTGCCTTATGTTCTTTATTCTTGCCTTACCGATGATCTTTCCTCCGCTATGCACGTAAACCAGTTCTTCAGGTTTTACATAGACTCTCTTTCTGATTGTGGATGTTTTTTCACCATTTAACAGCTTTTCAGCAAATTTCCTCTTGAATTCCAGGTGTTTCATATCTCCTCCCCTAAGTATGTTCCGTCTTTTGACCTGATTATTCTGAATTTGACGTGTTCTCCTACCTGCTTGTTTGTTATCACCGTAACAACTCTGTCCTTAACCACGGCAATTTTCTCACCAAAATTTCTGCCATCCATGATGATTTTTCCCGTGTACGTCTGTCCTTTTTTGATCTCTGACGGGTATCTTTTCCTCTTTTCTATTCCGAAATCTTTTGGACTGAGGACGAGTTTTACTCCGTACTCCTCCTCCCACTCTCGCAGTCTGTCGTAGAATGTTCTGAAAGACATCACGTGCCTGAGTTTCCGCCCTCCTCTGTAAGGTATGTACTTCTGTATGCCAAGAGGTGGCCATTTCTTGCCGGCACCAATGTCCAGGGCGAACTCAATTATCTTTTCGATATCTTCGTCATTGACTCTGGGAACCCATACTGGTGCAATGAGTAGGTCTATTTTGCTGCTTGCAATCGTCTCGGCAACGTTTTTGACTTTCTCCACCGGATACCTCACTCCGTATATCTCTCTGGCTCTCTCCTCGTCGAGCGTGCTTATGCTGAGATTAATCCTGTCAATTTTTCCCTCAAGACTGTTGATTGCACCCACACTCAGAAGTGTTCCATTCGTCTGGACGGAGATTACTTCGGTCTCTCTAACTGATCTGAGTTTTTCCACAAGTTCTGTAAAATATGGATACAGTAACGGTTCTGCCTGTCCATCAATATGGGCTTCTACACCCTCTCCCTTGAATCCGGCGACCTTCGAATACCATTCGGCAAGATAATCCGGATCGATTATGTAGTCGTTAGCCTTGGTTTTGGTCCCTCTGCCCTCATCAACACTGCAGAAAATGCAGTTGAGGTTGCACCCTGTTATCGGTCGTATCTGGAGGAGGTTTGTCCCTCTATCTATGATTCCAAATGCGGCATGTCCCAGCAGAGGCACTCCTGACTGCGCTGAGATATAATACAGGTTCCGTTTTGTGGTATGGTGTATTATCCTCTTTTCGTCAGAATACTGTATTATTTCCTCCTTCGAGTATTTTCTGCTCAGTCTCTCGTAAATTGATTTTTCTATTCTTATTTCTATAATCCTTCTCAGCAGAAAGACCTTCTCTCCATTTGATTCATACTCGCTTATCATGCTTTCTGCTTTTTAAGTACTTCAAAGCCCTTTTCTGTAAGTTTGTATGCCTCTCCCTCTTTGTTAATAAAATTCTGCTCCACAAGTCTTGCAATAACACTTTCAAGCATCTTTTCGGGAATTCGGACTGATTTTTTTATCGAGGTGAAATCCATTTCTCCGTGTTCAAGCAGTGCCAGTACTCTGAGCATGTTTCCTGAAAGCATACTCTTATTGACGCTATCGATTTATTAAACTCTTGCGCAAGGATTTTAATCGTAAGTGGGAAGAGTTGTTGTGGATGCGCTGAGGGCCGGTCTGAGTTTTTTCACGACACTGCGTATGGGGGGCGATTTTGAAAACCTCACGAATAATCTGTATCTAATGCCAGTGATCGGGGCAATTATCGGAGTGTTTGCAGGTGTGGTGGGTTATCCACTCTTTATGCTCAACCTCGCTATGCTGGCTTTTATTGTTTATGTTGGGATTGAGGGAATCAATCACATTGATGGGCTCGCGGATTTCTTTGACTCCCTTTTCGCCCCACCTGAGAAAAAAATTAAAGCTCTGAAAGACCTGAACATCGGTACGGGTGGCGTAATCGCCGTTACATCATATGCTGTTTTCTTAATTGCTCTGTTTGGACAGATGGACTTCAAAACGTACCTGCTCTCCATGATTCTTGGTCAGATTCTTGCAAAGCAGGGTATGCTCCATCTTATGCTTTCAGAAAAGCCACTGTGGGAGGGCATGGTATCTGAGTTTACCAGAAACAGGAAAAGGCGGGACTGGATTTCCTACGTTTTGACACTGTTTTTCTCCGGACTTATGATGCTGTTCGACCCCCTGTCCGTTGTTGTTTCTCTTGCGGTTTATGCTGTTCTACTTGTGCTGTTTCGGGGATATGTGAGAGGACGGTACGGTGGAATCAACGGGGACATGGTGGGTGCGCTGAACTGCCTGATTTTTCTTGCGGTGGTGATAGTCTGGGCGTTACTGCGATCGTGATGTGCGGAGGAAAGGGAAGCAGAATGGGTTATGTTGAGAAGCCCATGCTATTGGTCAATGGAATCCGGCTAATAGACATGGCTGTGAATGAAGTCGAACGGGCAGGACTTGATGCGATTTTTGTAACATCGAGGTTTACTGAGCGGACTGAGAAATATCTGATGGACAGAGGGTTAGAGGTATTTCGGGGTGACGGGACAGGGTACATGCAGGACATTCAGAAAGCTCTCGCGGAATACCGATTAACTCACCCTGTGCTGACTCTCAATTCCGATTTGTACTATGTTGTGGAAGGAGTGGTTAATCGGATACTTTCTCATTACTTTGCTGTAGACACACCTGCATTGACCACTGTGTATCCGGATGGGAGGCATGTAGGCATCAACATTTTCGACCCTATTTTCGGTGAGCAGGAGGAAGAAAAGGTAATATTGGATGAAAGCACTGTAATTAATATTGACACTCCTGCTGACCTGGAGAGAGCGTTATGGATGAGTACTTTGAGAAGAGAAAAAGACTGGTAGAACGGCTGAAAAAAGAGATTGGTCTATCTGAAAAAGTTGCCAGAGCAATTCTTGAGGTACCGAGGCATCTTTTTGTCCCTCCTGAAGTGAGGAGTGAGGCATACAATGATTATCCTCTTCTCATTGGGCATGGTCAGACAATAAGTGCACCCCACATGGTGGCAATAATATGTGAGCTTCTTGACCTTGAGGAAGGGGACAAGGTTCTCGAGGTTGGAGCCGGGAGCGGATACCATGCTGCAGTGGTTTCCAGAATTGTGGGTGCGGACGGTGTTGTCATAAGCGTGGAGCGAATCCCGGAACTTGCAGACAGGGCGAGAAAAACACTGAAAGCTCTTGGCTACACCAATGTGAAGGTCGTTGTTGGGGATGGCAGCATCGGCTATGAGCCTGAGGCACCGTACGATAAAATATATGTTACTGCCTCAGCTCCAAGAATTCCAGCAAAGCTTTTGATGCAGCTGAAAAACGGTGGGAGGATGGTCATCCCTGTGGGCGATTTTATTCAGCATCTGCATGTTGTTGACAGGGACGAATACGGCCAGATCAAAACAAGAAACTGGGGTGCGGTTAGATTCGTTCCGCTTGTTGGAGAAGAGGGATTTAAGGATTGATTCCAGTGTCAAAAATTGGAAGAATTGATTTCAGACCCATTTCCGCTCTTTTTCAAAGTTCGACTGCCTCCTCTCAACAAACGCCAAAAACCCCTTCCTGGAGTCGGGACTCGCAAATGCTATCGTGAACAGATCCCTTTCATACATTATACCATCTCTCAGGCTTATCTTGAACCCCCTGTTGACGGCATGTTTCACAAGCATCACCGCGTAGGGTGACTTCGACTTTATCTTTTCCACTAGCCCATTTACGGCATCCATGAGCCTGTCATGTGGCACAACTCTGTTCACGAGCCCGAATCTGTAAGCCTCGTCAGCAGAAATGTGATCGCCTGTTAGACTCAACTCCATGGCCCTCTTCCAGCCTATGAGTCTGGCAAATCTCTGGGTGCCGCCAGCTCCTGGGATTATGCCAATGTTTATTTCTGGCTGACCGAATCTTGCCTTCTTGCTCGCAATGATGATGTCGCAGGCCATGGCTATCTCGCATCCACCTCCAAGAGCGTAACCGTTTATTGCTGCTACGACCGGGATGTCGAGCTCTTCAAGACTCTCAAGCAGCGCTCCGAGATCCTCTATTATCCTCCTTGCCCTGAAGACATCGGTCTCCGAGAACATCTTTATGTCCGCCCCTGCGCAAAACGCCTTGCCCTCGCCTGTTACGACCATCACCCTTGCTGTTCTGCTGTTTTTTGCATATTCAACAGCATCCCTGAACTCCTTCACGAACTGCTCGTTTATGGCATTGAGCGCTTCGGGTCTGTTGAACCTGACCCAGACGACTCCATCCTTCTCCTCAAATTCGACCGCCATACTGTCAGCTCCTGTAGCTCTTGGGCATTCCGAGGACATGCTCGCCAATGTAGTTCAAGGCCATCTGCTGGGTTACGGGAGCGAGTCTTATCAGGTTGATCTCTCTCCACCACCTCTCGACATCGTATTCCCTTGTGTATCCATACCCGCCAAAGGTCTGCATCGCCCAGTAAACTGCTTTGATTCCTGCCTCAACTGCAACGACCTTTGCCATGTTTGCAGCCTCTCCAATCTCCTTGTAACTGGCGTTGTTGTCGAACAGCCATGCAGCCTTCAGATTCATAAGCTTCGCACACTCAAGAGTTGCGTAAGCCTCAGCAACAGGGAACTGCAGGCCCTGATAGCTGCCTATTGGATCATCAAACACCTTTCTCTGCTTGGAGTATTCAACTGCCTTGCTTATTGCCAGTCTCGAAATTCCTATCGCTGCGGCGGCAAAGCTCATCCTCTCCGGGTTGAGGGTGTCGAGAATCATGTACCACCCCTCATCCTGCGGAGGCATGAGTGCATCTTCCGGCAATCTAAGGTTGTTGAAACTCACCTCGCACGTCTTGGAGTAGTTTATGCCGTGCTTTGGTATCGGGTTTACTTTCACGGCTGGATCTGGCAGATCGGCAAGGAACAGGCTTATTCCGTGGGTCTTCTTCGGAGCCTCTCCCTTGGGAATCGTTCTGGCTATTATCAGCATTCCTTTCGCCCTGTCGGCGCCGCTGATGAATATCTTGTTTCCATTTATCACCCACCCATCTCCATCTCTGACGGCTCTCGTTCTTATGTTGAGTGTGTTCGTTCCCGCGTCGGGCTCGGTCAGAGCCATCGCAAACTCCAGCTCTCCCTTCGCTATCTTCGGCAGGTACTTCTCCCTCTGCTCCTCAGTGCCGTGCCTCACTATGCTCAGCGCACCGAAAACTTCTGTCAGGACGAGATACCACACACCACCCATTCCGCAGCCATTGGCAGCGAGCTCTTCCATGGCTATTAAAAGCTCCGTGACCCCCATCCCAGCTCCGCCATACTCTTCTGGGATTACTATGCCGAGAAAGCCCGCCTTGCTTATTGCCTTCCAGAACTCCTCAGCAAACTCGCCCTTCTCGTCCTTTTCCCTCCAGTATTCTGGAGGAAAATCTCTGGCAATATCTCTTGCAGCATCCGCAATCATCTTCTGCTCATCCGTAAACTTGAAATCCACACCCATCACCACCATTTTTAATTGTTAAAAATTCTGTGCAAAAAAATTAGGAAACGGGTTTGAAATAGAGGATGTCTGTTATCCTACCCTCCCTCTCCTCTTCTGGCTTCAGCACTGGCTGGACTTTCATTCCTATCTCCACGGTTTCCGGTTCAACCTCGCTAAGCAGGTGTATGATGCTCCCGTCTGTCCCATCAATCTCAATGATGGCATAGATTTCAGGCTTCTCCATCCTGTTTCCATCAGCATCGTAGCTAACCACGCTGAACGCCTTAACACATCCTTCTCCGCTGATTTCCACGAATTCTGTATCGCTGAAGTCGAATTCACAGTAAAGTCTGGGTGGGAAGAAGACGTGGCCGCACTTTCTGCACTTTGCTGCCAGAAACCTGCCCTCATCCCTCAGTTTTTTGAAAAATGCATCTCCTGCCTCTCCACTGGTGTAAATCCAGTAGAGCTCGATCTTCCCCTCAACATGTCTGAGCTCTGCGGGATTAACAATCTTCTCGTTGAACACCATCACCATCACCCCTCAATCGGTTTCCAGTAAAGGATGTCAGTTATCATGCCCTCTCTCTCTTCTGGTGGCTTCCACACTGCCTTCACCTTCATTCCGATGTAAACACTGTCCGGCTCAATCTCACCGAGCTTGTGAAGGATGCCCATCTTCGGTGATGCGCCATCTATTGAAATCACTGCGACAATCTCCGGCTCATCAAGAGGCCTTGCATCGGGGTCTATGTAGGATATTGAAAATGTCTCAACAGTGCCCGTGTCTTCGAGCTCTACCCATTCGTCGATGGGCCTGTAGCAGAGTTCGCAGAACATCCTTGGTGGAACCATCACCCTTCTGCATTTGTTGCACTTCGTCGCCAGAATCTTTCCTTCCTTCAAACCGTTGAGGAATTTGCTTATTGCCTGACCAGCAGTGAATTGATATCTTATATCTGTGTGATCCTCAACATGTGTCACCTTCCCTTCCTTTATGTCTTCTGCCTCAATACCATGCCCCTTTACGTAGGCAGGGGCTGAGATCTTCTTCTTTCCAACCGCCATCACAATCACCTCTTGTTGGACAGAACCATCACGGTTCCAACCTGCATCAGGTCTCCCCACGCCTGAGTGACTCCAGTTGTAACCTCCTTTGCCACCTGCCTCTTCCCCGCTCTGTAGGCCAGCTGCCAGTAAAGCTCTGCGACCTTGACGCCCATTGTTGCAGCAATCGGGTTACCCACTCCAAGCAGCCCACCGCTTGGACATACCGGCAGATCTCCATCTCTGGCGGTAACACCCTCTCTGGTCAGTATTGGGGCCTCACCCTTCTTTGCAAGTCCGAGACCCTCCATGTGATGCAGTTCCTTGTAGTCGAATGGGTCGTATGGTTCTGCAACGTCTATCTCCTTTCTCGGGTCAGTTATGTGGGCCATCTTGTACGCCATCCTGGCAGCCTCGGCAACGTACCTCGGGAAGTAGAGGTCTCTGTTTGTCCACCATGTTGTATCAAGGCTCCAGCCAACCCCGTCAACCCATACAGGCTCATCTGTGAGCTGTCTTGCAATGTGCGGGGCTACCATTATCAGAGCGGAAGCTCCATCGCTCGGAGGTGAGACATCCAACCTCCTGACGGGAAGAGCCATAGGCTCACTGTTCAGAACGTCCTCGACGGTTATCTTTTCAGCAACCTGAGCAGCAGGATGGTCAAGAGCATTTCCCTTGTTCTTGACCGATACAAGAGCGATATCCTCGTGCTTGATGTTGTTCTCGTGCATGTATCTTCTCATCTCAAGGGCGAATATCCAGATGAGGTTCGGATTGAGTGGTCTGTCAAGAATCGGGTCCCATATGTACTTGAATGCCGATTGCGGATGTGGATGCGATGAACTCATTTTCTCTTCAGTAATCACAAGGCAAACGTCTGCAAGACCGCTTGCAACATGCCAGTATCCTGCAATCGGGGCAAATACTCCCGTTCCTCCACCAACAAAGACCCTCATGTACGGTCTGTTGCTCCCTCCGGCACCGTCAAGCAGGTACTCACCTTTCATGTGAATGCCGTCGAAAGCATCCGGAGCTGAGCCCATCACAACCATGTCAATGTCCTGGATCTCAAGTCCGGCTTCTTCCAGAGCCTGTTTGACTGCATAGTAGCTGAGCTCCTTACCGGTTTCGTTCATTCTCCTCCTGAAAAGTGTGATTCCTGCACCGACTATTGCGACATCCTGCTTCTTGTGAAACTTCAATCCCCTAACCCTTTCGAACATCCGAATCACCTCGAGAAAACCGCAACGGCACCACTTGCAGTTGGAACATACCTCCAGGCCTGAGCAACACCGACTTCGGCATCAACCTGTCTTTTTCCTGCCTCTCCTCTCAGCTGAAGGACTATCTCCAGAGCTTTTTGACCTCCTGTGGCCTCGAGCAGATTTCCAATGCTGAGATTTCCTCCGGAAACATTTACCGGCAGACTTCCATCCCTGCTGAAGTACCCTTCGCTGAGAAGCGTGTCCACCTCTCCTACTTTGGCGAGTTTGAGTGCTTCGATGTGCTGAACCTCCTTGAATGCAAATCTGTCGTCTACCTCTGCAATATCAACCTGCCTGGCAGGATGTTCAATGCCTGCCATTTCGTATGCCATCTCAGCAGCCTTCCTCGTGTATTCAGCGGTGAAGCTCATCGTGTCGTAGTTGCTCGTCTCGCTCCACCAGCCTATGCCATCCACCCATACGGGAGTGTCGGTGAGCTGCCTTGCAACCTCATCGCTTGCAAGCACAAAAACCACTGCTCCATCTGCTCTTTCTGCAATCTCAAGCTTCCTGAGGGGATAGTACGCTGGATCGCTGTTCAGCACATCTTCAGCAGTAACGCTACCTGAGTACGGTGCGCTCGGATTGAGCCTCCCGTTCTTCTTGTTCTTCTCGACAACTTCAGCATAGGTCTCCTCACAGTAACCTCTCAGGTTGGAGTAATATGACTTCTCGAGGGCTGCGAAGTAGTACGGGTGTCCCTTGCCAATCGGTCTGAGCCAGACCGGATCAAATGCGAACTTTATCACGTTGCCGAACGTTAGGATGTCGCTCGCCTTGCTGTGAGCCTCGACAACGGCTATCTCCGCAAGACCGCTCTTTATGTGCATGAATGCTGTGGCAATGCCGTACAGAAAGTCTGCGGTTACGGTTAAGGTCGGCTTCAGTACCGCTCCAAGCTGGTCTGGAACGAATTCGTCAAAAATTGCAAACCCCTCCCAGACATCCTCTGCACACGTTACAAAGCTGTCCACGTCTCTCCTCGGGTTTATTCCTGCATCCTCGTAAGCTCTGACAGCGGCTTCATACATCAGCTCCTTCCAGCTGAGGTCTGGTGTGTTTGTGTTGAAGCCACTATATCCAACACCAACAACAGCAACTCTGGCCATGGTTTCACCGCGATAAAATTTACGTTAACGTAATTTAAATCTTTCGTAATTTTTCATTACCAACAGAATTATTTAAAAAATTAACTGAGTTCAAGTCCACCACATAACTCGGGATCATGCGGGACTGATTTATGAATGTAACCGTTATCTTCCCTTCAAATCCAAGAACTTTGAATGCACGGGCTGAAATGTCACATGGCCTGTACAAATACTTCATATCCGTTTCGGAATCCATGGGTTTGAGAGGTTGTGATGAATTCCTCGAAAATTTTATAATTATAAATAGCAGGATTTGGACTGGTGGTTTTTATGGCTGAGCAGAAGGTCAGCCTTTTTGAGAAGGTCGGTTACAGAATTTCAGGAAACGTCGAGAAATGGATGCCGGATCCATTTCTCTTTGCCATCTTGCTGACGTTTCTGAGCTTTATTATGGGGGTAGTTATAGCGAATCAATCTCCGATGGACATGGTATTGCACTGGTACAAAGGCTTCTGGACACTGCTAACCTTTGCCATGCAAATGGTGCTGATTCTTGTTACAGGGTATGCACTGGCACATCACCCTTACGTGCACAAAATGCTTGTGAGGAGTTGCTTCAATTCCTAAGGATGGGAAACAAGCCTCCGCTTTGGTTGCACTTTTTGCAATGGTATTTTCATGGATTAACTGGGGACTTGGGCTGATTGTTGGGGCATTACTGGCAAGGGAGGTTGGAAAGCAGGCATACTACAGAGGAGTTGCGATCCATTATCCGGCTGTTGTCACTGCAGGATATACTGGACTGGGAATGATATGGCACTGGGGACTTTCAGCTTCAGCTCCACTGCTCTCAGCAACCGAAGGACACTTCCTTGCAGATCTTATCGGCATAATTCCAACAAGCCAGACTATATTTTCCGTATATGCTCTTGGTTTGAGTGTCCTCTCGATCATCTTTGTTGTAGCAGTTATGTATGCTATATCTCCCTCTGATCCAAAACTTTGCAGGGGAATTGATCATTATGCTCCGCACCTGCTTGAAGAGAGAGAGGAGGAGAAGAAAATTGAGTTAAAAACAATTGCAGATAAGCTTGAGAACAGCGTACTCATTGGACTTATTCTTGCGCTCATGGGAATCATCTACATTGTGTATTACTTCGCGGTCCTTCAGAAAGGGCTCAATCTCAACATAGTGAACTTCACGTTCCTGTTTATCGGACTCCTGCTGTATCTCAGACCAATAAGGTATCTCAGGGCATTTTACAACGCAATACCATCGTCAGCAGGCATTGTTTTGCAGTTCCCGTTCTATGCCGGAATAATGGGGATGATAAAGTACTCCGGACTTGGTAAGATAATGGCAGGATGGCTGATAAAGATCTCAACTCCAACAACTTTCCCGATTGTAGCATGGCTGAAACAAAATTCTGAGCCTGATCTCTGAGTCTTGGATTCAGAGCATTTGTGTTTGGATTTTCGATAAGATACACCATGCTTTATAGGGCTGTCTTCAATTCAAGGTCTTTTTCTGCAGTCTGCATTAAGAGCAGAATTCTATCCTCCGTCTCCGCAACTGTCAGGATTTCATCTTTTTTCTTTCTGGGAAATTTGAGTCCCATTACATCATAATTTATCAGAACTGTTTTATAGGTATCGTCCGGAATTATTTTTGAACTTTCGTAAAATCGGGGTGGAGTTTGATGGCTGAGAGAATAAGGATTGACGTGAATGGTAAGGCAATTTCAGTTTTGAAGGGGAAGGAAAGAAATCTTTTCTACATCCACAGTTCAGGAAGTGATGCGGAGCAGTGGAAGTATCAGCTTGAAGCTGTGGGAGGATATGCGATAGATCTCCCGAATCACGGGGAGAGTTATGAAGCTGAAATTAAGTCGATTGATGATTATGCGTTTTATGTGAGCGAGACGGTGAAAAAGACCTGCGGAAAGGCAGTCATCACTGGCCACAGCCTTGGTGGAGCTGTTGCTCAGAAAGTCTGTGTGAATTATCCTGAGCTCTGTATTGGACTGGTTCTGGTTGGAACTGGTGCAAGACTGAGAGTTTTGCCCGAGATACTTGATGAGCTTGAAAGCAGGCCTGATAATGCTATCGAGAAAATACTGGAAATGGGTTTTTTCCGGAAAGGGGATGAATACTGGAGGATGAGGGAAAAGTATCTGAAAAATTCTGAGGTTCTTCACCTTGACCTGATGCTATGTGATAAATTTGATATGCTTGAAGATTACCGGAGTGGAAAAGTCCGAATTGAGGTCCCGGTGCTGATCGTTGTTGGGGCAGAAGACAGATTAACACCGGTGAAATACGCTGAATTCTTCAAAAATCACATTGAAAATTCGAAACTTGTAGTAATCGATTCTGCAAGTCACATGGTGATGGTTGAGAAGCCGGATGAGTTCAACTCAGTCCTTAAAGCGTTTCTGACGGACATTATTCCTTAAGAACAGCGCTCCTGTTATCTGCTGTCCTGTAACTGCCAAAAAATAAAAAATTGTAATGATTTCAAACGTTTTCGGTCAGCTCAACACAGTATTTGTTCACAGTCTCGTCGTCCGGCGGGCTAGTAATCAGAGAGATTATGATAAACAGCAGGAAGCCCACCGGAATTGCCCAGAACTGGTGTGGTGTGACGATCCATGCTGCCTTGTTGTCGCCGAAGAGCACCTGGTTCAGGAAGAACCACGCGTGATGACCGAGGTTGAACTTTGCATGCAGCCATGCGTACAGGTGGAGGAAAAACATTATTATCGCGGTTGTCCACATTGCCGTTCTTGTTGCTCTCTTCCACCACAGCCCGAGGATGAGTCCCGGACCTATTGAGGCTATGAGTGCGACGAATGCCCATCCAGAGAGGTCGAGAACAAGCGCTGGCGGGTTGAAGGATATGATCATGCCGATGATCAGAAAGACTATGGAAACGATCCTTGCAGTGGTGACTGGGTTCTCCTGCGCATATGTGCTTTTGAGCTGCATGCCGAGCAGATCTCTTGTAACAAGTGTGTTAACGACCATGACCCATCCCGCAGCCGTGGACATCGCAATGGCCAGACCACCTGCTGCAAGAATGCCGAGAACGAGCGGGTTGGATAATGCTTCAACTGCGGCAATCATTGAGTAGTCAACAACTGAACCAACCTGATATGTCTGCTGGATGATTTTCAGCACACCCAATGCACTTCCTCCGGCTTCAGCAGCAAGCGGGTGATAGTTTTCGATCATCACCTTTGCACCGGCACCTATTATCTGAAGGGCCATGTAGAATATACCTGCGAACAGTGCAGTCCAGAAAATGCTCCTTCTTGCGGTTTTGATGTCCATGGTTGTGAAGAACCTGACAACCGTGTATGGCATCACCGCAAAGCCGAAATGCCAGGTGAAATACCACCCCATGATTGCAAGCCATGTCCCAACAAATGCATGCGGGGGCTCCGCATCACTTGCCGTGTTGAAGAACTTGGGGCTGTTGGCGAGAACTGCTTCGTGGAATCCCTGAAGACCTCCGAATTTCATTATCATCACAATCGCGGCGATAACCGCGGCCACGGTCATCAGAGCGGCCTGGAATGCTGCGTTCCATGATGTGGCAACCATGCCTCCCCAGACGACATACAGCAGAACAATCACTGTGCCTATTATAACTCCGTAGATGTAGTTGATCTTCAGTATCGCAAGCAGGAAGAGTGCCATACCGACGATTGACAGCGTTATGTACAGTATCGAACCGAAGGCAACTATCACTCCAATCAGCCATCTGAGCTTCTCGTCCCTGTATCTGTCCGCATAGTAGTCTGCAAAACTGGTTGGTGCGTACTTTCTGAGGGCTGAAGCTGTGAGCAGTGTTGCGAGAGGCATTCCGAGAATAATTGCTGCCATTGCCCACCAGAACGGGTAACCGAGGATGAATACATAGGCTGGCAGTCCTAGCATGGATGCGGGGCTAAGGTATGTAGACTCAAGAGCCAGTCCGTTCACAAAGCTGCCGATCTGCCTGCCAGCAACGTAGTAGTCAGTTGCACTTTTCAGCTTCTGCCTGCTCCACCAACCGATATATATCGTTATCAAAAAGTACAAAGCCGTAACTCCAACAACAATTGGATCTACGGCCATCAGCTACCACCTCTCGCTTCTTCTGCCTTTTCGGGTATGTAGAAGTACAGAAACGCTACCACCACTGGTATGATGAACGTCCCTATCAGACTCGCGTATATTGTCGGCGCAAGCACTGGTCCGATCCACACGTGGTTGATCCCTGCAATCGCTTCGAGGGCCCACATCAGGAATGTGTACCCATACATCACTAAAACACCAAGCCAGAATACTTTTGGCGGCCAAGGCATTTTCTCACCTTACGTTAATTGATAATAATTAACCATATAAATTTTTCGCAATTTGTCATTATTAACACTTGATGAATTGATGCTGGGTTTCAGCAAACCCCTTGATGTAAAATCTGACGAAAAGAGGTTGACCTTAATATCTTTAGTAAAAATATCTTAGAAAAAGATGGTAAAAAGATATACAGACTGTTTTAACTACGGTTTCAAGAGTTCCTTTATAACTGTCAGGGTGGAAGCTTTTGCCACATTTGGTAACATTCCTCCTCCAAGAACAACAACGAGCTTTTCATCGCACACACTCTTCGCCAGACCTTTCAATTTTTTTGAAATTTCCATATATTCGTCAACGGTCAGCCCTGCATCTGCGTAATCTCCGGTGTGTGTATCATGTCCGAAATACCAGAAAATCATTTCTGGGGAGAACTCATCGACCCGGACAGAAAATTCGTCTATTATTTCTATGTATTCTTTTTTGTCAAGTCCCCTGTAATTCCTGTCTATCCTGAGACCGTCTGAACTTTCGAAATCCTTCATGCAAATACAGAAATGAAGGATGTTCTCGTCACCCTCAACAAGCTCTCTCGTTCCATCTCCATGATGGGCGTCGGTATCAAGTATAGCACATCTAACTTCACCTTTATTTTCTCTCAGGTTTTCAATGGCCAGGACCACATCGTTGAAGCAGCAATACCCCCAGAAAAGTCTCTTACCTGCGTGATGTCCCCCGGCCCCAATGTAGCAGAAGGCGTTTCTGAGGCTGCCTTCATAAACCATTTCGGCGGCTTTTACAACCCCTCCGGCTGAGTGCCATGCTGTGGAACACAGTGGATCTGCAGTCACATCTTCCAGTAGCTCAAAATCATGCACTCTGAGGATCAAATCTTTGCTCACCACTGGACAGTCCATCAATTTGAAATTTTTGAAACTTCTTAATTCTTTGAATGCTTCAGGGAAATCTTTCAGTCTCGTGCCTGCTGTTAAATAGCTACGTCTGCTGAAACTTGTGTGGTAAAACACTCCTGTCGGTTTCACAGATCGAATTTATGAAAAATGGAATAAAATGCTTTTCATAACTCTTCGGTGTTTGATTATATGACTGGTTGTTTTGTTAAGGGTTGCTGTATTTAGTAATGCTCAGAGACCACAAAATACTGTCACCTTACGTTAATTGAAAATAATTAAGAATATGTAAATAATTAGGAATATACTATGTTTAGTATGTATATTGGTATAATTCAAAAATAAATGTAAAATAGTAAATTCAATCTTCAAGAATCGAAAAACTTATATATTTGGGCTTATTTGAATTATTAATCGATATAATACTGGGGTGATTGTGTTGAGCGTTGAAAAATACATGGATTATGTGAAAAAGCTACTTGGTGCTGAAGACCTCTTTGATAACCCGGAACCCCTGAAAGGTGTAAGGGTTCTCGAAGTCTGTTCGGTCGTTCTCGGACCTGCAGCCACTGACTACCTTGCAGAATTTGGTGCGGAGGTCATCAAATTTGAGGCTAGAAGAGGAGACCAGATGAGATATGTCACTCCATACGCCTACTTCTGGAGGAATTTGTCTCCCGGACTGCTTGAGCAGAATCATAACAAGTACTGGGTCGGTATGCACCTTGGACATCCAAAAGCAAGGGAGCTGTTTTATGAATTCGTAAAAAAGAGCGATGTTGTTGTTGACAACCTGACTCCCGGCAGACTGTCCAAGTGGGGACTGAGTTATGACAGGTTGAGGGAAATCAATCCAAGGATAATACAGCTTCATGTTTCTGGATTTGGTTCGTGGGGGCCCTACACTGGCAGGACATCGTATGATGCCATAGCTCAGAGTGAAGGTGGGCTGGCGTATATAACCGGTCATGAAAGGAGAGGACCGTTAAAATCTGGAGTCTGGATTGCCGACTGGACGACTGCGCTGATGTGCGCAATTGCAATAGTGGCGGCTTTGAACTACAGAGAGAGAACGGGAGAAGGGCAGTACATTGACTACTCTCAGGTGGAGAATGTGGTAAGATTTCTGGACTGGACTTGGATGTATGTTTTCAGGACAGGCGAGAATAGAGAGAGATGCGGCAACAGAGATCTGGCCATCTGTCCCTCAGACCTGTTCGATTGCAGGGATGGGTGGGTGGCCATAGCTGCATTTTCTGAGGATGAATTCAGGGGACTCTGTCAGGCGATGGACAGGATGGACCTTTATGAAAAGTATGCAGACCCACTTGAGAGGTTGAAAGACGAGAATGCGAGGTACATTCTCAGGGAGATTGCAGAATGGGCAAAAACAAAGACTGTCAGAGAAGTTGAGGAACTGGCAGATAAATATGGCTTTGCAGCATCGCATGTTATTGATGTTGAAGAGGCCTATTACAGTGAGCATTTGAGGGAGAGGGGTGCGGTTCAGTCGTATGACGATCCGCTTTATGGTGAATTCGTCGAACCCTGTTATCCTCCGAGAATGGAGACCCCATCTAGGCTTAAATGGGGGGCCAGACCTATAGGCTTTGATAATGAGTTTGTTCTGACAAAGTATCTCGGTCTGAGCATGGATGAAATTGAGTCTCTGTATGAAGAGGGCGTGATTTACAGATGGAATCCAGATGTTCCGCCACAGTCCCCTCCCCCCGACTGGGATGGGAAGAAAGGTTTGAAATTCCCATGAGGTGATGAAAATGGAGGAAAAATCAATTACTGGTATGGCTCTTGATCCTCACTACGCCAGGTTCATCTACTCGGAAACAAACCCTGATGACGTCACAAGAAAACCTGAAGCAGTTGATGACATGGTCGTTCTCGATATGAGTCATGGAAACTATGCCGGACTGTTTGCATCCTCAATTCTTGCCGAGCTTGGGGCAGAGGTCATCAGGATCGAACCACCAGACGGCGACATCGCAAGAAAAATGACTCCTTATGGAATAATGGTAAATGATGCAGGACTGGCATATCTGACTGAGGGTAGAAATAAGTTTCACGTTACGTTGAACATAGAAAGTGAAGAGGGTAGAGAAATTCTCAAAAAACTTGTCAAAAAAGCTGATGTTCTAATTGAGTCCTTCAAACCGGGGTACATGGATTCTCTGGGGCTGGGATACAAACATCTAAGGGAAATCAATCCGGGTTTGATATACTGTGCGGTTAACACCTACGGGCAGTTTGGTAAAGATGCGAAGGAACACGGAAACCAGCCCGGATATGATCTCATAGATCAGGCAAGAGGCGTTATCATGTCTGTAACAGGAGAACCTGATCTCGATCCTGATGTCCCTCAGGAATACAAGAAACCTCTCAAGCATGGGAACTGGATGGGATGGTATGTAGGCGGAGCATGGGCGGCCTTTGGAATTCTCCTTGCAATGCTGCACAAAAGGAAAACGGGAAAAGGTCAGCTTATTGACACCGCTCCTCCTGAAGGGATGATGGCAATAGCAAATTACCTGATGCAATATTTCCACCTTACAAAGAAAAAGATGGTCAGGGCAGGGAACTTCGACTATGCCGTTTTTCCCTACACGTATGTGAAGTGCAAGGATGGCTATGCATTCATGTCGGGGTTCACAGATCCAAACTGGGCAGCTCTGTGTGAGATTATGAATCGACCTGATCTGGAAAAGCAGTTCCCTACAATCAGAGACAGGCTCAATCCGGAAAATCAGCCCAAAATACAGCGAGAAATTGAGAAATTCACGATGGATTACACCTCTGCCGAACTCTTACAGATGGTTATGGAGTATTCAAGAAAACCAGACAAAAAGGGGACTGTTGTAACTGGCAGACTCAACGCTCCCAAGGAAGTTCTCGAAATAGAACACCTGAAGGTAAGAAAAATGTTTCTGAGACTTAAGGACCCGCACTATGGAGAGGTGCTGATTCCAAATTCTACGTTCAGATTCATGTCCAAGACACCCGGAAGAGTGAAGTGGGTTTGCAGGCCGATTGGAGCGGATAACGAGTATATTTACGGGAAGTATCTGGGCATATCTGGTAAAAAGCTTGATGAACTGAAAAATATGGGAGTAATTTAATTTCTATGTATTTAGTTTTTATATTAAATTAGAAGGTGATGTGAATGGGTTTTGTATGGCATCCCCCAAAAGACCTTGTTGAAGGGAGCAACGTTAAAGGGTTCATGGAGGCTGAGGGTCTGTCAGACTACAAGGAACTCGTTAAGAAATCCACATCAGACATTGAGTGGTGGTGGAGCAGGGCAGTCGAGTGGCTGAATGTTGAATGGTTTGAGCAGTATGATAAAATCTACGACACGTCGAAGGGTGTTGAGTGGACTGAGTGGTTTGTGAACGGTAAGATCAATGTTGTCCACAACACTCTGGACAGACACAGGTCGGAAAAAAGGAACAAACTGGCATTCATCTGGCAGGGAGAGGATGGTGAGGTCAGAAAATACACGTATTCTGAGCTTTACAGGGAAGTAAACAGACTTGCAAATGCCTTCAAATCTTTTGGTGTTGGAAAAGGCGATGTTGTTGCGATGTATCTCCCGATGTTTCCTGAAACGGTCATAACTCTTTTTGCAGCCATGAAAATCGGAGCAATTGCAATGCCGATTTTCTCGGGTTACAGCTCCACGGCGATAGCGACAAGGCTGATTGACTCTGAAGCAAGGGTGGCTGTTACCGCAGATGCAAGTTACAGAAGAGGGAAGGCAGTACCTCTCAAATCCGAGCTGGATAAAGCGCTGGATGGCACCAAGGTTGAGAAAGTTGTGGTGGTTAACCGGGCAAATACAGATGTGGAAATGGTTGAGGAGAGGGACATCTACTGGGATGAGATCAGGGAGAGCAGGAGATGTGAGACTGTTGCAGTGGAGTCGAATGAACCGGCGTTACTTCTCTATACTTCGGGTACAACAGGGAAACCAAAGGGCGTTGTTATATCTCATGTCGGTGCTCTCCTGCAGAGCAGCAAGGAGATATTTTTCAATCTGGACCTCAAACCAGAAGATGTTTTCCTGTGGATAACAGACATAGGCTGGATGATGGGTCCGTGGCAGATAATAGGCACTCAGAATCTCGGCGGAACGCATGTTCTTTTTGAAGGTGCTCCGGATTATCCGCAGAGCGACAGGATATGGAGTATGATTGAAGACTTTGAAATAACACAGCTGGGAGGTTCTGCCACGGTCTACAGACTGCTCAAGAAATATGGAGACGAAGCAATAGGAGATCACGACCTCAGCACACTGAAAATTACGGGCAACACGGGTGAGCCGATAGACCACGACACCTGGATGTGGCTGCTGAAAAGTGTTGGGCAGGAACAGTGTCCGATAATAAATCTCTCAGGAGGAACAGAAATCTTTGGCTGTTTTCTGTTACCATCTCCAGTAATGCCGCTGAAGCCAGTAACCCTTGGATATCCGGGTTTAGGAATGGATGTGGATGTTTTTGATGATGATGGAAATTCAGTAAGGCAGCAGATTGGATACTTGGTATGTAAGAAACCTGCTCCCTCAATGACAAGAGGGTTCTGGAAGGATCCTGAAAGGTACCTGAGGACATACTGGAACAGGTGGAAGGGAGTATGGTATCACGGGGACTGGGCCTACGTTGACAAGGATGGTTTCTGGTTCCTCTTTGGCAGAGCAGATGATGTAATCAAGGTGGCAGGCAAGAGAATGGGACCAGCCGAGATTGAGACGATAGTCAATTCCCACCCAGCGGTTCAGGAATCCGCCTGTGTTGGAATTCCGCATGAACTTAAAGGAGAGGTGGTATGGGTTTTTGTTACCCTTAAACCCGGCCACGAACCGGGTGAAGGGCTTGAGAGGGAGATAACAGAGATGATAGTGAAGGAATTCGGTAAGCCATTCAAGCCAGAAAGAATCATTTTCGCTCCGGATCTGCCGAGGACCAGGAGCGGGAAGATAATGAGGCGACTGATAAAGGCCGTTGTGGCTGATGGAGAACTTGGAGACACGTCCTCTCTCGAAAATCCGGATTCACTGGATAAAATAAAGGATGTTTTGAGGAGGTGATTGTGTGGATATGGGCCGATTTATCGTGCCTGAAAAGACGTGGCCGGAAATTGTAATTCCTGAAGAAGTAAAAACTTACATCGGCGAGAAAAAGGAGATTAATCTTGCCGAAGAGATACTTGACAGGAACGTAAAGGAGGGTAGAGGGAGGAAGGTGGCTGTTTATTTTGAGGACAGAAGGGTAACCTATAGGGATTTGTACAGGCTGAGCAACAGGATTGCAAACTTTTTGAAAGGTGTGGGAGTTGAGAAGTATGACAGGGTTGGCTTCAGAACCAGAAACATGCCGGAAGCCATCGCTGTCAACTTTGGAATTATGAAGGCAGGAGCAATTCCGGTCCCGCTGAATCCCATGTGGACAGGTAAAGAGGTTGCGTTTGTATCCAACAATGCTGAAATAAAGGCACTTTTTGTGAGCGGCGATGAAAGGACCTTCAGGGCTGTTGAAGAAGCGAAAAATGAGATGAAAACTGTTCAGACAATGGTCGTTCTTGATGGAGAAAAGGATGGTTTTGTTTCGTTTTCAGAGGTAACATCTGAAAGTGCAAGGTTCGACCCGATTCCTCTTAAAATTGGCTCCCCTGCACTCGTACTGTACACTTCAGGGACAACCGGACTGCCCAAGGGATGTGTGCACTTTGTTGAAAACGTAATCTCCTCAGTCTATCTTGTTGGAAAACACGTATGGAAACTTACGCCTGATGATGTTGTTGGCGGTCCTGCACCCGTTAGTTTTGCGATGGGTTATGGGAACGGCTGTCTGATTCCATACTTCCATGGTGCAGCAGCAAGCATCTGGCCAAGATTCAGTGTGGAGAACTTCTTCAGGTTCGTGGAAGATCACGGAATAACAATTTTTTCGTCCCTCCCCACATCGTACCGGATGATTCTTGCAGACCCTGGTCTTGAGGAATACCTGGGGAAATATGACATCAGCAGTCTCAGACTCTTCACGGGAGGTGGGGAGGCTCTTGGAGCAGAAACCGCTAGGAAATGGAAGGAAGTTTTTGGAATGGATATTTACGAATCCCTTGGAGCAACAGAGATGCTGCACATATGCATTGCCAATGCCTGTGCACCGGTGCCAGTAGCGGGCAGCATAGGTTTCCCCGTTCCGGGCTACATTGCAAAGGTTGTTGACACTGAAACCGGAAAGGAATGTCAGCCCGGTGAGGTGGGCAGCCTGTATATCAAGGGTCCAACAGGAATCAGGTACTGGAACCATCCGTCAAGAAATCTGGAAGAAAAGCAGGTTAAGAGTGTGAAAAACGGATGGAACATTCTCGGTGATTTTGTCAGAAAGGATGAGAACGGATATATTTACTTCGTGTCGAGAGATGATGATCTCATCAAATCAAGCGGATACAGGATAGGGCCGGATGAGATAGAACACCCGCTGAGTCAGCATCCTGCAGTGGCTGAATGTGCGGTCATCGGTGTGCCAGATCCGGAGGGCATCCGGGGACAGGTTGTTAAGGCGATAGTCAGGTTGAAAGAAGGCTATCAGGCCGATGAAAGGCTGAAGGAGGATATACTGGTATTTCTGGAGAAGCACATAGCTAAATACAAGCTTCCGAGAATTATAGAATTTACAGACAGGCCGCTGCCGAGAACACCGACCGGCAAGATTATCAGGAGGTTGCTGAGACAGTAATTTAAAGCTGAGAGATGGCAGGAGTGTGCGACCCAATCTTTCCACAATTTATTTTAATTTTTGAATTTTGAAAATTAAATGAACATCTCGCTGACTATTTTTTCAGCGTTTCTGCTTTCACCTGAATACAGAACCTTCCCACCTGTGAGAATGCAGATTTTTTCTGACATGGGGAATATTTCCTCTATCTCGTCGTGGGTGACAACTGCAATACCTGTAGATTTCGAATACTCTTCGATGTACTCAATTACCCTTTCTCTGACATCTTTATGCAGGCCTTGAAACGGTTCGTCGAGCAGGAGGTATCTGGGCCTGGAAACAAACGCCCTCGCAAGAACAACCATCTGCCTTTCTCCACCACTGAGATTTCCTGTTTTTTTATCCTCAAGTGGTTTGAGTTCGGGAAAAAGGGAGAATGCATGCTCTGGATCTCCAGCTATCTTTATATTTTCTCCAACCGTCAAATTTTTCGCCACCCTCAGTTTTTCAGGGGCGAGTGTTATGCCGAGTCTGAACCTTTCTGGTGGCTCCGTTCCTGTTATCTCCCTGCCATCGAGGATTACTCTACCCTCATGATCGACCAGCCCCATGAAAGTTTTGAGAAGTGTGGATTTACCACTACCGTTCGGGCCGGCTATAAGCACAATTTCACCCCTGTGGATTGAGCATGACACGTTTTCCAGAATTTTCCTGCCGTTCACCGAAACTGTGACATTTTCAGCCCTCAGCAATTTTGCCACCCCTCATCTCGTAACATATATCTGCCACATTTCTGAGAAGCTTGGTTCTATGGGCGGTGATAATTCCATCCACACCCCTGCTTTTAATTCTCTCAACAAGTCTAACAACACGTCTGGCATTTTCAATATCAAGACCGGAGAAGGGTTCATCGAGAAGCAAGAGCTTTGGCTCTGTTGCAAGTGCCCTGCCTATTTCAAGAAGTTTCAGTTCGCCCTGCGATAGCTGCGAGGCGAAGCTATCGGCGACCTCATCGAGTCCGACAAACTTGCATATTCTGTATGCTGATTTTTCCGCTTCATCGTGGTTTTTTCTGAGCAAGGATGCCGCAACAATATTTTCAGCTACTGTAAGGCGTTTGAAGGGGCGTGGAATCTGAAAAACAATTGCAACACCCATTTTGACAAGTTTCTCAGCGCTCATGCCGGTAACGTCCTGCCCCTGGAAGATTATTCTCCCACAACTGGGTTTTTCGAGGCCTGCAATTATGCTCAGGAGAGTAGATTTTCCGCTACCGTTCGGGCCATGGATCCCAACAAAATCTTTAACGGTAAGATTAACGCTCTTCAGCACGACATTTCCGTTGTAAACCTTTGAAACATCAACCACTTCTAACATCCCACCACCTGTTCAGCCAGGGTGATATGATAAGGACGAGGGCATAAAGAATGAGGTGCGCTTCCGGTAAACCTGCAAAAGCCCGTGAAACCATGACAATCGCGTAACTTCCCACCACAGGAGACATCCACCTTCTTCCAGCAAGCAAACTTGCTATGAAGGGTATCAGAGATACTTCTATTGAGAAAACCTCCGGAGAAACATGGCCGAAATACAGAATGTAGCATATCCCTGCCAGTGTTGCGAATATTGCTGAAATTGTGAAGCTGATAGTTTTGACCATCTCTGCACCGATTCCAATGCTTCTTGCTGCCAATTCGTCGTCCCTCACGGCTGCAATCTTCAATCCAAGTGGTGATTTCGAAATGAGGTACAATGCTATGAGGGTAACGGCAACTAACGTAGCCGAAAGCATGTATGCGTTCACTGTTCCGATTGATTCAAAGCTGAAGCCCTCCTCACCCCCGATGTAATGGCCATCGACCTTCACGACAAAGTAATGGGAAATGTACCAGAAAACCACAGTTAGAATAAACGTGGCGAAGGTGAAACGTTCCCTACCGAGTTTCGAAGTCAGGAGGAAAAGGATCAGTGACAAAGTAAATGCTGGAAGGAGAAAAACGGGATCTATTGCAACAGCGTAAGCTGCGAGACCGAACGGGATTGAATGTGATAGACTGACCCATCCTGCCTGCCTTTCCAAAAAAAACCACGAAAGAGTGAGTACTGAATATATCGCAGCCACCACGGCGGCAGACACAATAAATTCATTTCGAAGTACCATGGGTGTCATAAGAAGCAGCAGGACAACAGGGACGTCGAGACTGTCCGGCAGTTTCAAGCATACCACCTCAGGACGTAAATTAATGAAGTGTACAGCAGGGCGATTGGTAGAGTGATGATGTACTTTCTCAGTCCTGCATTTCCAGTCCATGTTGCAAGGGATGCTGTTATGACCGATACTGCCAGAACATTCCATCCCATGGATGGAAAAATGGCGTAGGTCGGAGCAAGAATTGCCCCTGAAACGCAGATGAATCCGGACGTGATTGAAATGGAAAGCAGTCTTATTTTCTTAGTGTTTGCACCGTAGATTTCTGCCAGCTCATAGTCATCCTCAATAAAGCGCAGTTTGATGCCGTATGATGATGTGAAGGCCACTGCGAGCAGTATCAGCAGTACTGCGGAGAGAAGAGAGGCATAAATTTCATATATGTCTATGGTGCTGCTGAGCAGGGTGACATACTGGGTTTCGACCGTCTGATAATACGATGTTCTGAAGGTCATCCTTAGAGCCTCTTCCACAGCTATGGCGATACCGAGTGATACGATAGTCCCCTCTCCCACGCTTAACTTTTGAGTAATGGTGGCAAGAACTGCGCCCAGTGTGAATCCGGCTAAAAATGCCGCAGGTAATGCCAGGGACTGCTGTCCGGTGTACAGCAAAATATAGGCTCCAAGTGTGAAAATTGAGGAAAGCGACAGGTTGAGGATCCTCCCGAGACAGTAATTGACTAGAATTGCTGAAGCAAAAAAGGATAGAAAAATTGCAGCAGTGAGTATGGTTATCATTCCGTCCACACTGGGCTGGAGGTTGAGTACTCTGGCGGATAAAGCACCTCTGTGCTACCCTCTACGAACTCTCCGATGACTCCCTTGAGACCCTTGTCACCCCAGAGCGCCTGATGCTTCTGATCAAATCTGTAGATACCAGCAGCACCTTTAAAACTACCAGACTCAAGAGTTTCTATCAGTTTCTCTTTCCCTCCCTGTTTGAATGCCTGTGAGAGAATCATAACCGAATCATAAGTTAGCAGTCCGGCGTAATTATTCGCATCCTCGCCATATCTTTCCCTGTATTCCTTGAAGTATTTTTCAGTTAAATCTGTTTTTTCAGTCTCATCCAGAGCAGCGGCCTGAAATGCCACATATTCTGCATTTAGCTTTTTGAGTGTTGCCGGTAAGGCTAGGGCACCGCCAACGGAGTACACGATCCCCTTTCCACCACTTGCCCTGTACTCCTTCAAAAATCTAATTGCCGTCCCTCCCGGATCTCCCAGAATCACCACATCCCTCTCTCCGACAATTCTGGCAAGCTGTTTTGCAGCGGCTTTGTAATCATCCGGAGCAACGCCCGGCGATCTGTAATACACAACCATCTCAGGTTCACCGCTCTTTTCCCTTATGACGTCTAGCATTCCTTGGTTGAATGTTCTGAGGGGATCATATCCGACAAAATAGTATTTTTCCGGCTTTGTCAGCTTCAGAAACTCCGATGCAAGCACACCCCAGTAAGTTGTGTTGTATGCAACTCTGAAAACATTGCTGTTACCCTCGGCAACCTTTTTTTCTATAATTCCCGTTGAGGCGACACTCACAATGTAAACAATCCTGTTCTCCCCGGCAGCATCAGCAGCGACCATGGCCTGAGGGCTGGAATAAGCTCCGACAATAGCATCAACATTCTGCGAAACAAGATACTCGAAAGCGGTTTTTGTCTTTTCTGGACTATCGCCACAATCTGAAAAGATCAGCTCAACATTTCCGGCATGCCTTGCTGCAAGCTCCGCAGCATTTTTCATGGCAACACCTGCGGAAGAATACAATCCGGTTTCAGGAACCAGGACACCTATCTTGATCTTCTCTGTCTGCTGTGTTGTTGTTTCAGGCTGTGAGCAGCCAAGAAAAAGTAAAGCAAGGAGCAAAACCGGCAGATATGCTTTTTTCACTCTTCCACCTCCCGAACCGTACTCATGGACACATCCTCTGAGCGTGCTGAACGGTTGCAGAATACCGTCACCTTACGTTAATTGAAAATAATTATGAATATAAATTTTTCGCAATTTATCATTACTTAGCAAAAAATTATTAAATGAATGGAAAATGAGCTGTTTAATTCTTAATGATTCGCACCATTTGCCTTCAAAATGTGAAACTTCCCATGTCCAGCCCGACTCTCTGTATAAATGAATTCAGGGCTTCAAATGTGTTTATTCCATATTTTATAAGCCGCATAACTTGAATCTGGAATATATGTGCTTCGATTAGTGCATCCGCAAGAGCGCTGTGCCTGTAATTCATTTCGACGTTGTATTTTCTTGCGAGAGCTTCAAGTGTGAGGTCTTCGTTTTTCGGCCTTTCTCCAAAAATTTCGCCTATAACTCTCTCCATCATGGCGATATCCAGAAATCTTTCTATTTTTACGTATTTACTGCAGTTTTTGAATTCTTTTTCCAGGAATTCTATATCAATTGTGATTCCATGACCGACAACTATTCTTTCCTGCAGCATCCCTTCAATTTTATGGGATAATGCGCAGAAACTCGGAGCATCCTCTATGTCCTTCGGGATAATCCCGTGGTACTTGGCGGAAGATATGCTCAGGTCATCTACGTTTTCTGGCCGTATATATGCTGTAAACACGTCGTTCATCTGTATTCTAAGGCCGTCCATTGGGATCATCGCTATGCTTATTATTCTGTCTTTTTTCAGGTTCAGCCCTGTGGTTTCGACATCAACGACCACAAATTTTTCTTCCCTCAAAACCTGTCAACTCCGTAATAGCTTTTTACGAATTTCTGGAAATTCTTTATTATTTTGAGACTCTCCCTCAGTATTGCCACATCGAGTTTCTCAAGCTCGTCGTATTTTATCACGTTATCTCCTGATTTAATCTGGTGTTTCAGCCTCAGATTCTGGATGTATTCGAATGATTCTTTAAGCTCCTCTGCCCGGCTCTCTCCGAAAACATCTATCAGGTGAGAAATGCGGGCAAGCGTATTCGGGTCCTGTATGCTGTTATCTATTGCAAAGACCCTCACGGCGTTCACAATAGGATATATCGCATGCTTTTTCAGATCTATGCCCTTTTCAAGGTCTTTTATTCCGAAAAACCCTATGGGTGGTTCAAGAGCCACCGCATCGAGGGCGAGGAACCTCATTGTCTGTTTGTTTTTGATTTCAAGTATGTGGTCAAAAAGCTCGTCGTACAGTTTTTTGTTACCGAACATGTGCCTCATGTCCAGGAAAACTGTCAGAAGTCGCAGGTTTTTCGGTGTTGTGTTGGAAAACCATTCTGAAAACAGTTTTTTCCATTCATCAATGGTGTAGTGCCATTTAACTGCCATGTATCCTGCCTTACATTTTGGAATTCCGATGTAATCAAGAGCATCGTTTACGTCCTCCAGAAAATCTTCAGGCAAACTGTTTTCGGTTATAACTGCGTTATCCTGGTCTGTGGCGATTATCTGTTCTCTCCTTCCACTGCTTCCCATGTTTATCCACGAAAAGCTTTCCTCGAGTGAAAATTCTTTTGAAAGCTCGACAAGAACCTTGACGTACGTCCAGTCGTAAATCGAGCTTATCATTCTGGAAAGGTCCTTGAATGAAAGACCCCTTAACGCAAGCACCTTAATCTCTCTTTTCACCTCGTTAAATATTTCTTTCATTTCTGCAAAGTCTTTGGCCCTCCTCATTTCGGCGTAAAGTCTCACAATTTTTGCAAATGGTTCGAATATTGACAGAATGTCTTTTATTGAAATTACTCCTTCAAGATTTCCGTTTCTGGTGATTATGAGATGTGTGATCCCGTTTTCCATCATTTTCACGTATGCTTCAAATACCGGGTCTTCAATCTCTGAAGTTATGAGACTTCGTGTCATGTATTCTGAAACAGGTGCATCTATGTCTTTTTGAGAAACCGCTCTTTTCAGGTCAGTGTCTGTGAATATTCCTGACGGTTTTCCACCCCCTGTAACCACAACACTACCCACTCTGCTCTTCAGCATAATTTCTGCAGCGTCTTTTACGGAATAACTTGGATAACAGGTTACCGGAGGCCTAGAGATGAGGACTGAAACAGGTTTGAGGAATACTTCCTCTATTGCCTTATCAAATGCAAGCTCACTGAACTTTTTCTCTCTGAAGACTTCAAAGAACTTTTTAAATCTGCTGTTTTTGAGGGCAATCTTTTTTACCAGCTGTTTTTCGAATATGTAGCACACCGTATCCTCTATGGCCACAGCATCGGCGTCAAGGTATTCATTTTCTGACATTATTAGTGAGATTGGAAACAGCTCTCCTGAAGACAGGATTTCTTCATGGTCGTTTTTGATGAGGACTCTGCCAGTGTAAATGTAGAATATCTGACCAGGAACTGTATTTTTTGGGATTATTGTCTCTCCCTCCTCGAATGCGTTGATCTCCATGGCGCCAATCAATTCATCCAGCTCGTTATCTGCCAGATAGCTGAATGGAGGGGTCTTCTTCAGCAGTTCCTTGGGTGGTATCATCAACTCACCGGATACAATTCATGATAAATGTTTTTAAAATATTTCCAAAATGGCTGGGGGAGACCCCCGGCCTTAGATAAACATTACACCTTTTGCTTCAAAGCTTACTGGTTTATTGTCCTTCTTCAAGACCTTTTCGACTGCTCTCTCAAAGTCGGCCATTGTTACTCTCGCTCTTTCCTGTTTTATTGCGAACATGCCTGCCTCTGTCACGATGGCCTTTATATCTGCACCGCTTGCACCCTCTGTCATCTCTGCAAGTCTGCTGAAGTCCACGTCATCTGCAAGTCTCATCTTTCTCGAGTGTATCTTGAAGATCTGTTCTCTGCCCTCTGGATTTGGGAGAGGTATCTCGATTATTCTGTCAAATCTACCAGGTCTGAGTATTGCTGGATCCAGTATGTCAATCCTGTTCGTTGCACCGATGATTTTCACATCTCCTCTGGGATCAAAGCCATCCATTTCCGCCAGAAGCTGCATTAGTGTTCTCTGTACTTCCCTGTCACCACTGGTATCGCTGTTGGTCCTCCTTGCGGCTATTGCGTCTATTTCGTCAATGAAGAGTATAGTCGGGGCCTTTTCTCTTGCGAGGTCGAATACCTCTCTGACAAGTCTTGCACCCTCTCCGATGTATTTCTGAACGAGTTCACTGCCGACGACTCTGATGAATGTAGCATTTGTTTCAGTTGCCACCGCCTTTGCGATGAGCGTTTTTCCTGTGCCAGGTGGACCGTAAAGCAGTACACCTTTCGGTGGTTCAATCCCGATTTCAGCGAACACTTCTGGTTTCAGCAGGGGCAGCTCAACAGCCTCTCTTACTTCATCGATCTGCCTGTCAAGCCCTCCGATATCGCTGTATGTAACCTCGGGTTTCTCTTCAACTTCGAATCCATAGACCATAGGGTCTTTCGGGGTGGGGAGTATGCTAATTATTGCGAGGGTTTGCTGATGCATTGCAACCCTTGCTCCGGGTTTCAGTTCTGAAAGATCTACATACTGTGAAACATTTACAAGGAATTTTGGTCCCGTAGAGCTTTTTACGACAACCCGTCCATCGTCCAGCACATCTGAAACGGTACCAACAAGGAGAGGTGGTGATCTTAATCTTTCAATTTCGCTCCTAAGCCTTCTAACTTCTCTTTCGAATCTAATCCTTTCTGATTCTACATATCTCTTCTCATCTTCAAGTCTTTTGTAAAGTTCTTTAAGCCTTTCATACTCTCTCTCGAGTAATCTTAACTTGAACATGACATCCTCGTTTCCGGCTGGAGATTCTACCATATCGCCTGTCATATTTCTCTTCCCTATTCTTTTTTTGACCCGTTTTCCGGGGGTCTCCGATTAAAGTTATATAACTTCAAGTATTTTAACTTATTGGAAATTTGGCAGGGGATGGCAATGGAGTGTGAGATCTGCGGGAAAGAGATTAGGGGCAGAACTTTCAGGATTGTCGTTGAAGGGACAGAATTAAGAGTCTGTGCTTCATGCAAAGAATACGGAGTTGAGGACATATCATCGTCATCACAGCACGGTACTGTGAGGGTTGTCAGAAAGGAAAGAAGCAGACCCTCAAGACCAATAGTGTTTACTGAGGAACTCGTTGAGAACTACAACGAAATAATAAAGCAGGAAAGGCAGAAGAGGGGCTGGAGTCAGGAAGAACTTGCCAAGAGAATTCAGGAAAAGGAATCACTTATACGGAAGATAGAGAACGCAGAAATAACTCCTGAACCGGAGGTTGTGGAGAAGCTGGAAAGGCTGTTTGACTTAAAACTCAGAGAAAAGGTTCAGGAAGTGAAGGTCGAGAGTCAGAGAAAACTCGTTCCAACACTTGGCGATGTCGTTGTCATAAAGAAAAAGAAAAAGCAGGGCTGAAAAAATTTTTAAATTATTTTTAATTAAGTTTAGGTTGTGAAAAGAGAGGAAATTCTGGTTCTCATTACAGGGCTTCTCGGAATTTTTGTTGGACTTGGACTTGCAAGATTTGCATATACTGTCATTCTTGAACCCATGAGGGCCGGACTTGAACTTGGTTACACTGAAATGGGCACAATTGCATCACTCAACTTTTTCGGGTATGTTCTTTTTTCACCAGTTGTGGGCATACTGGCAACAAAATATGGGTCCAAGAAAGTGGTTCTTGGGTCAATGGCAATTATTGTCGTGTCTCTGTATCTTACCTCACTTTCTCGGGGTTTTGTTGATGCAGGGGTTTACAGGTTTCTAACCGGGGCAGGGTCAGCTGGTGTGAATGTTGGATTGGTGGGTTTAATGGCGAAATGGTTTGACGAGCGGAGCAGGGGATTCGCTCTCGGCGTAATCAATTCTGGATCAAGCTGGGGCATCATCTTTGCAGGGGCAACCATACCCTACGTTGTCCTATCTTATGGCTGGAATGCGGGATGGGTGTTTCTCTCAGTGATATCACTTTTTGTTCTGCTGATGCTGTTACCTTTGAAAGAAGTACCTTCTGACTTTGTGCCGGAAGTGAAGGTAAAAAGTGGTGACGTTTACCGGCACAAGCCGCTCATAGTGCTTGGAATATCTTATGTTTTCTTTGGGGCATCATACATAATATTCGTGACGTTCTACACGTCCCATATCATCAAAAACGGAATAGGCTATGAGGTCGCAGGGCATCTCTGGGCCATCGTCGGAGTTCTGTCAATTGTAAGTGCCATTACCTGGGGGAGAATATCGGACAAGATTGGTAGAAAGCAGGCGATTTCTGCCGTGTATCTGCTGATGGGTTCTGCGTTTCTTGTTTTTGCACTTGCCTCCAGTTTGGGGTTTTTTCTCATTTCGACTTTGATGGCGGGTCTGTCGATGCTCGCAATACCCCCACTCGTCCAGGCTTACTGTGGAGACATTGCAGGTAAAAATTCAGCTTCTGCGGCAATAGGATTCGTAACTCTGTTTTTCGGGATTGGCCAGATGTTTGGGCCAGGTGTTGCCGGATTTCTTGCTGACTTGACAGGTGATTTTGTACTGCCCCTTGCACTTGCAGGCACGCTTGGGATCGCTGGTGGCATAGTCGTGAGGAAGACTTAGGTGGAGTTCACTCGCACAGAAGGAAAAAAAGTTGTGAGAAGCTGGCTAAGCAACATACCATCTTGTCCCGTGCTTGGTATCTACGAGAATAATTCCTCTTTTTTTGAACCCGTCCCTTATCATGTCTGCCGTTTTGAAGTCCTTCCTTTTTCTCGCCTCCTCCCGTTCAGTTATCTTCTCTCTGTCGTCCTCGCCCAGTACCGGTGATCGGCCGTAATCTTTGATGAGGCCCATTATGTCCATCATTGTGTAAAGCTCATCGAACGCTTTTTCTAGGCTCTTGAGGCTTGCAGAGAACTGTCTGCTGTTTATGTTGGAGGCGAGTTCATGCATTACTGCCAAAGCTCTCGGCGTGTTGAAGTCGTTTTCCAGTGCTTCCACGAAGCCATCCCTTAGAGAGGGTATTTCTTCGCCTTCTCTGCCCCCCTGGAATGTCTTTATATGTGCGATCTCCATATCGGCATTTCTGAGGGAATTCTGCAGATATTCGTAGGATTTCTTTGCTTCAATCACCTTTTCTTCAGAATAATCGAGAGGATGTCTGTAATGTGCTGAAATGAGGAGGTACCTGAGAGCCAAACCTCCATATTTCTCCACAACATCGCGTATTTTCACTATGTTCCCCAGACTCTTGCTCATCTTTTCTCCGTTGACAGTTATGAAGTTGTTGTGGATCCAGTATCTGACGGGCTCGGTGTCGAAAAGAGCGTAGCTCTGCGCTCTTTCATTCTCATGATGCGGGAATACAAGATCCATGCCCCCGCCATGTATGTCAAACGGAACTCCGAGAATATCTGAGGACATGATGCTGCACTCTATGTGCCATCCCGGTCTTCCGGGTCCCCATGGTGAGTCGAAATATGATTCTGCATTGAAATCTTCTTCTTTTGCAGACTTCCACAGAGCGAAGTCTCTTTTATCTTTTTTTTGCGGATCTGGCTCGATTCTGTGCCTTTCGAGCTCCTGAGTACTTAAACCTGATAGCTTTCCGTAACTCTCAAATGCCGGTACGTGGAAATAAACGTCGTAGCCGTTGTCTTTCCTGACAGTGTATGCGTAACCTTTTTCAATGAGCTTTTCCACTGCACTGATTATTTGAGGGATGTATTCCGACACCTTTGGTCTTATGCATCCCTTTACATTAAGCTCTTCTACGTCTTTCAGGAATTCGTTGATGTATTTGCATGATATTTCCAAGGCTTTTTTTCCCTCCTTGACCGCTCTGTTGATGATTTTGTCGTCAATGTCTGTAAAATTCTGTACAATTTTAACTCTATGTCCTTTGAATTCCAGATATCTTCTGAGTGTATCGAAAATAACGACGTTCCTCGCATGGCCGATGTGTGAGTAGTCGTAGGCGGTTATGCCACAAACATAAATTCTTACCTCATTTTCAAGATTCAGTTCGGTCAAGTCTTTTCTCATGGTGTCGAAAAGTTTCATAAATCAAAAATCAAATTAAAATTTAAATTACTTGCTGGGATTCTATGATTGTGCGCAGAGTCATAGAGAAATTGCTCGGTAAAGATAGGGCGGCCAAGTTCAGGATATACTCCAATGTTACCGACCTTTCATCGATTTCGAGAAGGTATTTCGTGATAGGTTTTTTCGACGGTGTTCTGACGATCATGGGCCTGGTTCTTGGAGCACATTTGAGTGGTGAGGCGAATGCCACCGTCATCTTCTCAGCCGGAATTGCAACCTCTCTCGCCCTTGGCATATCGAGCGGGTGGGGTGCTTATGAGGCAGAGAGGGTGGAACAGACTCTATCGGCACTGGAAAAGCGGAGAGCTTTGCTCAAGATGGATGGTGAGCAATGCCTGATTGATGATGCACATGATTTTGCAATGAAGGTGAGTAGCTTCGTCCATGCCATTGCACCGATTCCTGCTGGAGTGCTCCCTCTCGTTCCTTACCTCTTTCTTGAAGAAAATATGGCGTTTCTGGTATCTCTCCTTACTGGATTCACGCTGCTTTTTATTGTAGGCGTTTCTATGGGGCGCGTATCCAGGTCAAATCTGATCAAATCCGGAGCCAGAATGGTGCTTGCGGGAGTTGCAACGCTTTTAATTGTCACCCTGCTGAGTCCGGCACACTTCTGACGTTTTACTTTTTATACGTGCAGAATAAAAAAATAAAGACCTGGGAATGCGTGCTATGGGGCCCATGCTGGCATAGCTGCAGGATTTATGCCAAAGGCGAACTGCAGTATAAAGTAGCTCAGCAGTGAAACAAAGATTATACCAATGAGGTTCAGCAGGAATCCTGTTCTCGCCATCTGGGGCACCTTCACATAGCCTGTTCCGTAAACGATGGCGTTTGGTGGTGTTGCAACAGGCAGCATGAATGCAAAGCTTGCGGCTATCGCTGCAGGAATCATGAAGAATCTCGGATCGACACCCATTGCAATTGCGAATCCTGCCATCACGGGCATCATGAGCGTGGCTATTGCAGTGTTGGACGTCATCTCTGTCAGAAAGATGACCAGCGTAGTGATTGCCAGCATGATGATCAGTGGATGGATTCCTTTCAGGAACAGCAGCTGTTCAGCGATCCAGTTGGCTAACCCGCTTTTTGTGAATGCTGAGCTGAGAGCAATTCCACCACCGAAGAGAAGCAGGATACCCCAGGGTATCTCTTTCGCATGATCCCAGTCGAGTGCAAATTCGCCCCTTCTGAAATCGACAGGAATGAGGAACAGGGCTATGGCTGACATCATCGCGATTACGTAATCATCGACAAATGGCAGGTATGTTTTGATTCCCGGTATGGTCATACCTCCAATGACCTTCGGTTTGCTGTTGATCCAGGCCAGGGCAGTTATGGCAAAAACAGTCAGCACAATCTTTTCGCCCCTGCTCCAGTTTCCGAGTTTGGCCAGCTCCTCTCTGACAACCCTGCGCCCTCCGGGGATCTCTGATATCTCAGGTGGAAGCAGCAGGAATACCAAGATCGCCCAGGTTATGAACAGGAATATCCACGAGATTGGAATGCCTATTATCAGCCAGTCTGTGAATGATATTTCGGGTGCATCGGGAAACATCTTCGAGAAAGTTCCCACGAAAATGGCGTTTGGTGGTGTGCCTATGATGGTTGCCACACCGCCAATTGATGCAGCATAAGCAACACCGAGCATAAGTGCTGTGCCGAATCTGAAATTGCCCGGGCTGAAGTTCACGTTTTTGAATTCCCCCCTCTTTTTCATGTCTTCTCCAATTGTGGCCACATGTATTATTATTGAGAGTGCGATGGGCATCATCATCATGGTCGTTGCTGTGTTTGAAATCCACATGCTCAGAAAAGCAGTGGCGACCATAAATCCGAGGATAACGAGCCTTGGACTCGTGCCTATTGCATTGATTATCAGCAGTGCAAGCCTTTTGTGCAGACCCCATTTCATCATTGCAGATGCTATGAAGAATCCGCCCATGAACAGGAAGATCACCTTGCTGGCATAGCTTGGGGCTACGCTGGTTATTTTGCTAACATTGAAAAGCGGCAGAACCACAAGCGGGAGCAGTGCAGTTGCGGGCAGTGGAATTGCCTCTCCCATCCACCATACTGCCATCAGCAGTGCCAGTGCAAGAACAACCTGCATGTCTCTGCCCTTCTTGACGATCGAATCGTACAGCTTTCCGTCCTTTTCTTTAATCATGTTAAGCAATCCGTGGAGTTCGTAGATTTTTCCAATCTTTCCGTTTTCCAGTGAAGCGTAACCGGCTTTTTCTATCTCCACAAGAATGTTATCGCTGATCTCTGAATTTTTCACGGCACTTTTCAGGAATGTTGATGGTACTGGCATGAGGACGATGGCCATGAAGAGTATTGCGCCGAGAATCAGTGAATATCTCTGTCTCTGGGTGTATTCGTGCCTGTCCTCATCAGGGATCAGGACATCAGCAATGCCACCCTCCTCGAAGTCCTCTTCAATTTTTTTCACGATTTTATCGGCATCGCTCAAGGGCATCACCTGAAGTTCACAGAAGCTGGAAATTTTTTAATTTTTCGGAGAAAATAATTTAAATTCAATTCTAATTGATAAATAATTGAAGATTATTAAAATTTTTAATCATTTGAGAACGATTCTGAGCTTTCCTATGCTTTCCCTTATTTCAGCATCAATATTCTGGGCTTTCAGGATGTTTTCAAGGAATACTCTGATAAACTTCATCTCGGAAGGACAGGACAGTATCAGCGTGTAGCTCCCATCCGAATCTTCCTTGTATCTGAAAAAGTTTCCGGGTTCCATGTAATCGAGAATGCTTTTGACGTCTCTCAGACCCTTGTTGTAATACTGGATCCCATGCTCTATCCCGGATTTCACTATCAGTTCCCAGAATCTGTCATCCGCTTTCTCATTGAGTTCTTCCCAGATTGCGCACCAGTGTTCAAGGTCGACTATAACGTGTTCACCTTCGGAAAGGAAATCTATGTATGTTTTCAGCGCATTTTCAGTAAATCCCGGAGAGAATTCAGTGGCATGGTACAGGTTTATGGCCTCTCTGACTATCTCGCTCACAGACTTCCCTGTCTTTCTGATAAGTTCGTTTATCTTTTCCAGAGTCTTGGAATCAAGGCTTACGGAGGTCCTGTGTACCATGGTGTGAAAGAGTATTACCATGGTTAAATACTTTCCTTAGAACCCGACCACTTTGTGTTTGGATTATTGATGTCTCTGGAATCGTTACCTCACTGGTAATAATCAAATATATACGCTTGAAGTTTCAAATTATATATCATGGGAGACACTGGCGAGATGTATAAAAAAGCGATTAAAATTCACAGGAAGTTTCACGGTAAAATCGAAACCATGATCAAGATACCATTCAGGGGACTTGAGGATTTCAACTATCTTTACACTCCTGGAGTTGCTAAGGCCTGCGAAGAGATTGAAGCCAATCCGGATGAGGCCTATGAATTAACCTGGAAATCAAACAGCGTTGCAATTGTTACAGATGGCTCGAGAACCCTGGGCCTCGGAGATATTGGCAGTCTGGCCTCTTTACCTGTAATGGAAGGTAAAGCACTTATCTTCAAGCTTTTTGGTGGAGTCGATGCTATTCCACTGCCAATTAACGAACATGATGCGGACAGGTTTACTGAAATCGTTGAAAAAATCTCTCCGTCTTTTGGGGGGATAAATCTTGAGGACATCGAAAGCCCCAAGTGTTTTTACATTCTTGAAAAGCTGAAAAACAGGCTTGACATTCCTGTATGGCATGACGATCAGCAGGGGACGGCAACAGCGACACTTGCAGGGCTGTTTGGCGCTCTGGATGTTGTGGAGAAAAAGCTTGAGGAGGTGAAAATTGCTGTTATTGGTGCTGGAGCGGCAAATTCGGCGACAATTCGGCTGCTGCTCAGGACGGGAGTTCCGGGTGAAAATATTGTTGCGGTTGACTCAAAAGGAACAATTTACGATGGTCGAGAAGACCTCAATGCAGTGAACTACAAAAAGTGGATTGCCGAAAAGACAAATCTGAATAAGGTCAGAGGAGGTATAAAGGAAGCGATGAAAAATGCTGATGTCGTTATCGCAGCGAGCAAACCTGGCCCCGGGGTTATTAAAAAAGAATGGGTCGAGCTTATGAACGAAGATGCAATCGTGTTCGCCGAAGCAAATCCAATACCCGAAATTTTGCCAGAGGATGCAATAGATGCAGGTGCCAGAATTGTTGGGACAGGGAGAAGTGATTATCCAAATCAGATTAACAACAGTCTGGTCTTTCCAGGTGTTTTCAGGGGAGTTCTTACAGTGAGGGCCAGAGAAATAACTGATGACATGGCAATAGAAGCCGCAAAAGCCCTTTATGAGCATGCAAAGCCGAATCTGTGCGAGGATTATATAATTCCGAGAATGGATGAACTGGAAATACACGAAAAGGTGGCATTTAGGGTGGCCAGAAAAGCAGTGAAAGACGGACTGGCAAGAAAGGAGATGAGCGATTCAGAGATTAGAAGCGAGATTGACAGGATTCTGAAAATAACGGAAGAAAAAGTGAGAATAATCTCTGACTTCCTCAGCAGTTTATAGTTTTTGTTTCCTCAACGAAAATCACATCGCCCTCGATTTTTTCTACCCTCACAATCAGAAATGGTCTTGTTATTTCCTGGGTTACGAAGCAGGTTTCGGATGGTTCAGCAAGCTCAATATAGACCTTGACTTTGTTGCCCTCTTTTACGATTTCTTTAACTGCGATCATGTATCCTCCTGTTGGTCGCTCTCCCATGAAAAGGGCCAGATAGCTGTACTTCTCAAAATCGGGGTTTTTTATAATCATGTTGGTCTTGTTCCAGAATTCCAGATATTCTGTATCGTTTCTTATTACGAAGTAGGCTTTCTCGGGGAAGGGTGCATAGATACCTTCGGCTATCCTTTCGAAACTCAGCCTGTTCTCTGATTGGGCACACCCCAGTGCGACAATCGAAATGAGCAGGACTGCGAGCATGTAAATGTGACGATTCATATGGTCGAAACATTTCCCTAATTGATAAATGTTTCCAATTGAGCCGAGAAATTGCATCAAATTTTATATTGCTCAGAACGACTTACGGTGTGTTCGAACTGCTCCTTGCAATATCTTTCGAGCTGGTGAGAGCGGAACCACCGGAAAAGATTCACCCCACAGTATGGTTCGGCAGGATTGTTGGGTTTCTTGATAATATTCTCCCGGCCAGTGTACTATCGGGCTTGATTCCTCCTGTTTTAACAGTATCTGTAGCAATTCTGCTTGCAGGAACTGCACAATTCATTCAGGAACCATTCAGAACCCTGTTTTCCGCATACCTTCTTTATTCAGCAATTTCAGTGAGAAGCATGATTGAGCATGCAATGGCATGCATTCAGGACGGAAGACCAAATGCCAGCATGGTTGGGAGAATTGTGAGCAGGGACGTTGACAGTCTCGAAGACTGGCAGCTCAACTCGGCAGTTATCGAAAGCGTGGCCGAAAACTTTGTTGATGGCGTTCTCGCCCCTCTTCTCTACTATTCTGTTTTTGGTGTGTATGGGGCGCTTGTGTACCGGGCAGTAAATACCTGCGATGCTATGCTCGGATACAGGAAAGGAAAATACGAGCGTTTCGGCAAAATATCTGCGAGATTTGATGATGTTCTGAACTACATTCCTTCGAGGCTCTCTCTTCTGCTTTTTATGGTTCTCAACCGGAGGTCTTTTCTGTGTGGGCTTAAATTCAATCCTAAGCTTAATGGGCATGCCATTCCGGCTATGGCTGGATTGCTTGGAATTAAACTTGAGAAACCCGGGTCGTATTCAATAAATTGTGGGAGAGAGCCTGATGCGAATGATGTGGTTAGGGCGGTGCATTACTTCAAAGTACTGTCAGGAATGACAGTGATATTAGCATTGATATCAGGGATGCTGGTATGAGGTACCTGTAAACCCTGTAGAGGTCGGCTTTGAAATACTGGGCTGTAAGCACGAGACAGAGATGCATGGGGGAAAGTATGACGCCCGTAATTCCTCCGAGAAATACGAGAAGCACATGGCTCCTGATAATTTCACCCACGCCGGTAAATGATGTCAGCAGAGGCAGTGCAACGCTCGTGTAGCTAAGCTCAATTCCTGTCGCAAATCCGATTAAAAATGTCAGGGCAAAGCTTGCCACATAGGGGTTTGAAAAACTCAGGACTTCGCTGTAGAATGACTGCGATGCTCCGCTAACCTGAATTGCACTCTTGTAAATCATGACTCCTATCACCAGGACAATTATTTTCCAGTCAAACGCCTTTCCAAGCACGTGTCCCACTTTTGAGAATGCTTTATTTGCCAGAATGATACTGATGAACGAAATCAGAAGGGCAGCGAGCAAATCTCCGGTCAGAACCGCAAAAAACACGATGAGGAGGACAGGGTACATGTATTTCAGATTTTCAAAGTTTGCCTTACTTTTCACTGCGTTGCTTTTAATGCGCAGAAAAACTGCTCCTGCAGCAATCATTGAAATCAGGATCGGGAATGTTGAGCTGGCAATTTGCAGGTAATTCACTGAGAGTATTCCCATGGCGATCACTATGTTCGGGTAGAGGGGCCAGAAGGTAACCCATACGTGTCTGAACCAGTAGTTTATGAAGACTGCCTTTTCTGCCCCTATCTTCAGTTTCTGGATGAGTTCTTTTATCATGACTGCAGAGACAAGCGCCCCTCCTGGCATGGGGAGCAGACCGATGAGCATGGGAATTATAGCGACGCTGTATTTCCCGGATAATGAGAAAACAGAATCAGTTATTTTATCGAGCATTCCTGTGATCTCCATTGCATACCCTATGGAATGAGCCAGAATGACTATTGCAACGAGCTTCCAGGTGAAAACGTCTGTAAGAGCCATTTCAATGCTTTCCGGGTTGGTGGACAGTGCAAGAAATAACGCTCCGGCGAGAACGGCAAGAGAAATCTCGAATTTTATGAGGGCGAGGATTATGATTATGGAAACAAAGAGGGCAACGACAACATCCATGGGTTCTGGAATCACTCGTGGGAAATAAAAGTTTTACCTGGTTTCGTCAGTACAGGGATATTTTGGTGGATACGTTATAATACTGCTTGCTGTCCATTTAACCTAAACCACTGGCATGTTCTCACAGTATTATACCTGCGAGAATAAAGGATATTATGTAATTCAAAGCGGAAAACACACCGAACAGGTAAAGTCCACTCTCACCGTACTTTCTGAATGCGAAATCCATCTTCTTGAAAAACTCTTCACCCATTGTTCTTACCTGGACATCTTCTGAAGAGTACAGAACTCCTGCCGTTTCGAGATCCATGTTCTCCAAGGCCTTTTTCAAAAAGGATTCGATTATTTCGGCATCTTCCAGGTTTGCTGGCATGTATCCTATTTTTGGCGAAATTCCAGTCTTTGAATGATTGTCTGTGGTTACTATATCCAGTTCTACACCATATTCTCTGCCAACGTCAGCGAGGTAGTCTCTGAGGACTTTTTCCATATTGTTTGAATCGATCATCAGGATTCCGTGAAGCTCACCATCAAATGACATAACGAGGAGGGCAAGCTTCCCGCAGATTCTTTCGTTTTCATAATCCATTGAGCTGTAATAGACCTTTAGCTCATTGCATTTTTTCCTGGGCTTTTTACCTGCCTTTTCCATCAGAAAGTATATCTCCGTCAGGTCTTCGGGACTTATCTGGTATCTGCTCATGTATGCGTTGTGGGCATCAATCACAACAGGATTTCTGAAGAATTTCTCGGCCATGAGCCTTATTTCCTGAGGGATGTCGTCTATTCTCTCCTTTCCATGGATTATCAGCAGGGTGAAGTCCTCGGCCGGATAAACTTTCAGCATGAAATTTTTGCCGGAAACAGTGTAAGGCTTCATAAACGAGGTATTCTCGTAATCTCCCTCGATTTTGACTATTCTATCGACATCTTCCCTGCTTACTGGATTCGTTGAGTGAGTGGATACTGCATGGAGAAACATGGAATGGTATTTCAGTGCCTCGTTGACGAGTTTGGCTCCGCCAATATCTCTAAAAGGTCCCGGGTGGAATTCCGGGGCTATTATGCTCCATTTTCCGATTTTGATTAAATGCACTCTGCCTGTGTGTATTCTGGAGAATTTCTTGAGCGTATTTTCGAAGATCTCAGGCAAACCTTTCAGCCAGTAGAGGACGAAGCTCCTGAGAAGTTCGGGGATTCTCAGCTCCTCATCCCTGCCGAGGTATTTTATGAACAGGTGTCCGAAAAAGATTCCTGCTATTGTTGAGATGGTGTATGCGAGGGTTCTGTGTGGGGCGCTGAACGAAAAGATGTAATCTACTGGATACAGGACAAGAAGGATGATCAGTGGTGCGGAATAGCTGAATTTTTTGGATGTGAAGTAAAGGGCAACCGTCAGGATGAATGCCACAACCGATGGAGAAATTATGATATAGTCCGGATTCGTGAGGTGTATTGCTATTATGTCTGCAATTTCAATGAGAATCAGGAAAAATAATGCGAGAAAAAACGTTCTCCTGCTGTTGAACCCGGACTCAAGGAGTTTTCCGAAAATGAGCAGAAGAATTATCAGGGCCAGCCCTATGAAGAAATACCTCATGACAAAAAACGATTTCCCCGATATTCCATTGAGATATGATGCAAGGATTATGCTCGTAACTCCTATTGCAATGCTCACTCTCTTTTTCGGGACAGAAAAAATTTTGGAATAAAATTTTTCCAGAAGTTTTTCATCAATCATCCGTACTGTTCAATGATGTCTCTCAAATAAATCTTGTGCTGGCCCAGCTTTCCTCCGTAATTTCCGGCTGATATCTTGAGGACTCCATCGATCCTGCTCACGACCTCCATGCAGACGTACATGGCTTTTTTGACATCCTCAAGGGTTGTACCGTTTATTACGATTTCGGGTATGCTCTTAACCCCATCGGGAACCATGGAGTCGGAAATCTTGTTTTTGAGCGTGGGGCAGAAATAGTGATTCGTTGTTGGGCCAATCTCCGGATACTTTGTTTCAGGCTTTGAGCCAGCAGAGCAGATGTCGAATGACGTTATCACATTATCCATATTCTTTAAAGCCTCAACAGCAGCCTCTCCCGCCTCGAGAGCAGATTCTTCGCTGTCGCAGAAGAACCACACATTTCCACCTGCAACACCCTCAGCATAGCCTATATACCTCTCGATTATGAACTCGCCGAACATTATTGGAACTCTGATAACTTTCCTGCCCCACATCTCCTCTTCCCATTCGTATCCGTCACCACATCTGCCAACATTAAGCTCGGCATCAAAGTGACTATCGCTATCGGTTGCGTTGAAAACCCTTGTCGTCGGAACGACAAGAATTCCCTGCCTTATTCTTTTGCTCATCTCCCTTGTAAGGATGCTTTCGAAATTCTTGCTCTTGGCAACCCATATCTGGGCTATCGCACCAATCCTTCCATCAGGAGTCTCCTCAGGTGATACGAATTTCTCAACTCCTCCCTCAGATTCACCAAAAACCGTTGAAGGCAGTGCTGTTGAGTTGTATGCGGCTTTCTTCAGCAACCACTTTTGCTTTGCGGTTATCAAAATTCTGGAATAGATTCCATCAAACGCCTCGCAGTACGTATCCTCTACAGGCACACCATTCAATTCCAGTTCCATGTGTATGGTTTGACGGGCAAATATATAGTTTGCTGGATAACGTTAAATCATCGACGGAATTTATGGCAATTAATAGTTGTTGAAACTACCGTAGGTTGGGCAGAATTTTCCCGGGATGTATGCGGTGAACTGATGAGGTGTTGACCTCACCCATTGTTGCGCTTTTCAGTTTCTGAATGAATGCCATCTCTTTAGTTGGGTGGCATGGAGGTTCAGAAACCTTTTATAGTTGAAATTTCAAACATTATTAATCGAAATTCGAAGATGGTGTTTTGGAATGCATGAAAGAGAAAATACGAAACCGGAAAATAGGGAGAAAGTACTGTTCACGCCGGAAAAGAAAAAGTGGCCCAACGTTCTGAATCTGAGGGTTCTGCACCAGAACTGTTCGAGAGCAAACCCGATGGGAGAGGATTTTGATTATGCGAAGGAGTTCGAGAAGCTCGATCTTGACGAGGTGAAGAAAGACATCAGGAAGGTTCTCACGACCTCTCAGGACTGGTGGCCCGCCGATTTTGGACACTATGGTCCTCTTTTCATAAGGCTCGCCTGGCACAGCGCCGGAACGTACCGAGTTATCGACGGCAGAGGTGGGGCCAACAGAGGAATAATAAGACTTTTCCCCCTGAGGAGCTGGCCGGACAACATAAACCTCGACAGGGCGATAAGGTTGCTGTGGCCGGTTAAGAAGAAGTACGGCAGGAGAATTTCCTGGGCAGACCTGATAATACTGGCCGGAAATGTGGCTCTCGAGTCAATGGGGTTCAAAACCCTCGGCTTTGCCGGCGGAAGGGAGGACGTCTACGAACCTCAGGAGGATATTTACTGGGGTGAAGAGGAGGAATGGCTTGAGTCTCAGAGATTTGTCGAAGACGACCTGGAAGGAGCCTTAGCTGCTACTCAAATGGGTCTGATCTACGTCAACCCTGAAGGGCCCGGAGGAAACCCGGATCCCGTCGAGGCTGCGAAGCACATCAGAATTGCTTTTCGCAGAATGGGGATGAATGACGAGGAAACGGTTGCGCTGATAGCTGGTGGCCATACATTCGGCAAGTGCCATGGGGCGGCTCCCCAGAGCTACCTCGGCCCTGAGCCGGATGCTGCACCTGTAGAGCAGCAGGGACTGGGATGGAAGAACAGTTACAGGTCTGGAAAGGGGCCCGACACCATCACGAGCGGACTGGAGCTTACATGGACCCAGAACCCGACGAAATGGACGATTCTGTTCCTGAAAAACCTGTTCGAGTACGAATACGAGCTGATAAAGGGTCCAGGAGGTGCTTACCAGTGGATTGCAAGGGATGCAGAGGAGAGCATCCCCGACGCTCACGATCCCGAGAGGAAGCATAAACCGATGATGCTCACAACCGATCTTGCCCTGAAATTCGACCCTGTCTACTCGAAAATAGCAAAACACTTTCTTGAAAATCCGGAGGAGTTCCTGATGGCCTTTGCGAGGGCGTGGTTCAAGCTAACCCACCGCGATCTCGGACCGCCGAGCAGGTATCTTGGCCCGGAAATTCCCAAAGAGCAGTTCGTCTGGCAGGAGCCGACGCCAAAAGCAGACCACGAGCCTGTAAGCGAAGAGGACATCAGTAACCTGAAGAGGAAGGTGCTGGAGTCCGGGCTTTCAGTCTCTGATCTCATCTACGTTGCGTGGTCTGCAGCCTCCACGTTCAGGGGAAGCGACTTCAAGGGAGGAGCAAATGGAGCGAGAATAAGGCTCGAGCCGCAGAAAGACTGGGAGGTCAATATGCCTGAAAGGCTCGGAAGGGTGCTCGGAATCCTGGAAGAAATACAGAGAGAGTTCAATGAGGGCCAGAGTGGGGGCAGAAGAGTCTCCCTCGCCGATCTGATAGTTCTGGCTGGATGCGCTGCGGTTGAGGAGGCTGCGAGAAGGGTCGGATTTGATGTGGCAGTTCCATTCACGCCAGGAAGGGTGGACGTTTCGATGGAACAGACTGACGTGGAGTTCTGGAAGATGGTTGAGCCAGTCGCAGACGGCTTCAGAAACTACTTCAGGAAGGAGAGGTGCCTTTACTCTCCCGAGGAGATGCTGGTTGACAAGGCTCAGCTTCTAACTCTTAATGCAGCAGAAATGACTGTGCTGGTGGGGGGGCTGAGAGTTCTGAACGCAAACTACAACGGGACAGATTACGGGGTGCTTACTGACAAACCTGAAACCCTTACCAACGACTTCTTCGTCAACCTGCTTGACATGAACGTGGAGTGGAGGCCGACCTCTGAGGATCGCTACGCCTTCGAAGGATACGACAGAGAGAGCGGAGATCTCAAGTGGAGGGCGACGAGGGTCGATCTGATTTTTGGAGCGAATAGCCAGCTCAGGGCAATTTGCGAGATATACGCTGCTGATGATGGAAAAGAGAGGCTCGTCACAGACTTCGTCAGGGCATGGGTCAAGGTCATGAACCTCGACCGGTTCGACCTGAGGAGGGTGCCATCTTAGCTTTGCAGGAGTAAAACCTTTTTCTCTTTTTTACATATTTATCTGTGCAATGATAAAGGTGGGCTGCTGCGGTTTACCGGTTTCGATGGCAGATTACTTCCGGATGTTTGATGTTGTTGAAGTACAGAAGACATTCTACAAACCTCCTATGCCCGAAACCGCTGAAAGGTGGAGAGAGCTTGCGGGTGAGGGTTTTGAGTTTACAGTTAAGGCGTTCCAGGTTATAACCCATCCCCCATCCTCACCAACGTACCGGAAAGCTAAGCTGAAAGTGGACGATGGTGGTTTTTTCAAACCTGTCAAGGCTGTTTTTGACGCATGGGAGCGAACAAGAGAGGTCGCAAAAATTCTGAACTCCAGTGTAATCGTCTTTCAAACTCCCAGGTCTTTCAGAGAGTGTGAGGAGAATGTAAGAAACATGAAGGAGTTTTTCAATTCTATTGAAAGAGAGTTTGTTTTTTGCTGGGAGCCAAGAGGATGGGGCAGCGATGTTGTAAAGGATGTGTGTCAGAAACTTGACCTCGTGCATGTGGTCGATCCATTCGTCAGCAGGAGCATGCATGGTGAAATCAGGTACTACAGGCTTCACGGTTTCAACTACAGGCATAAATACAGCGATGATGAACTTAAATGGCTTTTAGAAAGAGTTTCGGGAGAAAGGACATGCTATGTCATGTTCAACAACATGCACATGCTTGAGGATGCCATCAGGTTCAGGGAGATGTCGATAAAAAGAAAGTAAATATATCCTTCGGCAGGAGCAGGATTGCAATGATTGGAACGCTGATCAACGTGGCTTCCATAATCTTTTTCAGCATTGCGGGGATCGCAATAGGGTCAAAGATTGGGGAGGAGCTTAAGGAATACTTGATGAACGTTCTCGGGCTTGTTGTGCTTTTGATTGGAGTGGATATGGCACTCGAGACGACAAACTTTGCCATCCTGACTCTAACCATTTTGACTGGCTCGGTCATGGGAAGTGTGATGAAAATTGAGGAAAGGCTCGAGGAGTTCGGACTGAGGATAGAAAGGAAATTCGAAGGTTCGAAGTTTGCTGATGGGTTTGTCGCATCAACACTGCTTTTCTGCGTTGGTTCGATGGCAGTTATAGGTCCTGTTCAGGAAGCTCTTACAGGAGACAGCACACTGCTCATAACCAAAGCCATGCTCGATGGCATTGCATCCCTCGCCCTCTCCTCCGCTCTCGGGATAGGCGTCACCTTTTCAGCAATACCTGTGCTGCTGTATCAGTCCTTTTTCTATTTTACAGCTCTTGGAGTGAGGGAATATGCCACAGACTTTCTGATAACCGAGCTTACCGCAACGGGGGGCGTTATGATTGCTGCAATAGGGATAAACCTCATGAAGCTTACAAACATGAAGCCCGGAAACATGCTTCCATCTCTGATCGTTCTGCCGATCTATCTGAAGATTTTTTCCATACTCACTGCAGTGATGTCATGAAGGTCAGGCTGACGGTGATCATAGATGGCGTGAACAGTGATGTTTACGAAATACGGATGTTCTGAAAATAGCAACCCGTGAGTTCGAGAAAAAATTGAAATAAATTTAAATGTTGGAGTTTTCGTCAATTCTCTCTTTTACGCTGGCCCATCAGGCGTACTCCCAGCAGGGCGGCCATCGCGGTTACTGCACTCACCACTTCAAATCCTGGCGTCGATTCTGCCTCTCTTTCTGCACTCTCTGCATTAGCCTCTGGTGTGGCTTTTCCCTCCTCTGCCAGTGCTTTGATGTTCTCTATCTTCTTCTGCGTGTCATACCAGGCGATCATTCTGCCGTACTTGTCCATGACAGTATCAACGATACCGCTCCAGTGGGCAAAGTCGTAACCCATCATCGATGCACCCATCTTCCATCTCCTGCCATCGTGGTGCCAGATGTAGTACCACATGAGTTCAGGATACTCGTCCAGCGGGTTGCTCTTGTCTGCAAGCCCCTCGTCGTAGATTTTCTGCAGGAACCCCTTTGCCGACTTGGCTACCACATTGTAGTCTTGAACTGACTGATCGAACTCGACAAAGTATCTGTCAACCCATGAAGGTGAGTGGCACCCTCTGCAGACCTTCTTCATCTCCTCCCTGTTCTGACTTGCCTTTTCCTCGTCCGGTTTTGCCTTGCCCACAGGCACGAGATTGGACGGGTACCACTGAGGAGTGCTTATTGCTGGCTGCAGTTCCCAGTAGAGCCTCTCCCCCACATCATGGGTGGTCTTTGCCCCATTGAATCCACTCATGTGGCAGACCGCACATGTCGGTGCGGGAGTGTTCTCGGGTGTTAACCTCTCTTCCTTCAGGAAGCTGTGGTTTTCGAGGCTGTAATAGATGTTCCCGTGTTTGCTCTCTTCATATATCTCAATCTGAGGATGGTCCGGACCGAGATGGCACTGTCCGCACGTTTCCGGTTTCCTGGCCTCTGCTCTGTCAAACTTGTGCCTTGTGTGACATGCGGAACAGCTCCCGAGACTGCCGTCGGGATTCATCCTGCCAATACCGTTGTTGGGCCATCCCTTGACGATCTTGCCGTCCCTGACTATTACAGCGCTGCCATGACATCCCTCGCAGTTCAGCGTGTTCTTGTATCCATCAATCTCGTCGAGAAGTCCAACCCTGTCGAGAATGCCAGATGCTGGGAAGAGGGCCGAGACCGTGTTGCCCATGTGTTCGTAGGGATCTTCCGCAAGGAACACGTCGTTCGTCGGAGCTTCACCTTCCTTGACAAGACCCTTTGAGACAACGTCTCTGTACCAGAGCTTGTAGGGCCCAATGAGCGCAGTCCAGGCGTGTTTGCTCCTCATGAACTCCTCATACTCCTTCGGGTGGCACTTCTGGCAGTGGAGCGGGGACACTACCGGTGTTATCCTGTAGCCATTGTGGTTAATTACGCTGGGATCGTTTATGCCTTTAATCTCACCGTGGCAGTCCAGGCACGTGACTCCCGCCTTGGCCATCACAGAACTCTCGTACTGGCTGACTATTCCCGGGGTTACGGACCTGTGGCAGCCAACACATGGCTCTTCTGCAGATACAATCGCTGTCAGTGCTATCAGGGCTATAAAAGCAGACAGAATCAACCTCTTCAATTCTCTCACCTCCAGTGAGTACTCGTCTGTAATGGTTTTAAAATTTACGATATTTAAGTTAATTAAAAACGAAGTCTCGTAAAAAGTCCGTAAAATATTTATAAATGTTGTCCCAGAATTGGTATCTGTGCCTGTCTCCCTGACAGATAAAGAGCTTAAAATAATCTCAATTCTGAAGAGTGGCAGTAAAATGAGTGCAGGGGACATTAAAAGGGTTTTTGAGAGTAGAGGAGAACAAATTCCATATACAACAATATCCTCAGCTCTTGAGAAACTTTATTCGGAGAAAATTCTCGATCGGATGGAAGTAAGGTCGAGGGGAAAATACGGGAAAAAGTATCTGTATTATCTGAGTGAGGATTTCACCTCTGTGGATGCTCAGAGTCCAGTTGCGGATATGGTTAAAAGTCTTTTTTCGGCCATTGGTGGACTCCATTCGAGCGATTCTGTGGCGTTTGTAGATCGGAATGGAATTCTGACGTTGCTCTACGGCAACGGTCAGGTCATTAACGACAGTGGAGTAATTGGTAAGAAAGTTGACAGCTTCCATTCCAGTGTGACTGCAAAGTTCGTCAGACAGATCTTTGAGGAGCTGAAAAGCAAAAAGAGAGATTTTTTCAGGCGAGTAATAAATTTCGAGGGCAGGAATTATGAAAAGTATTACTGCGGAGTATGGTCTTCTGATGGCGAGTTTCTTGGAGTTCTGGTAATAACGAAGGTCGAAGGGAAGACGGAGAAGCTTCCGCGTGAGATTATGTATCCGTGAAGCCTCCTCTCTCTAAACTTTGCCAGTTCTGGCACGCATCTTTTTAAATTGCCACACATGGTTAAATCTCTTCTATGAGTTGATGGGCTGGTGTGAATAGCCTTTTCTTGGTCAGGTATGTGGCATAAACTGCTGCGACAATTCCCGAGCTTATGATCATGAAGAATATGGCTATCTGGTAGACTGTGGCGGTTACTGGATTTATTCCGGCCATGAGCATCCCAGTCATCGCACCGGGGATGAATATTATGCCGAGAGTCCTCATGTTATCTATGCTTGGGATAAGGGCAGATTTTATTGATGTTCTTTCATACTGCTCCATTGCCTGCTGGGCAGTGGCCCCGAGTGCAAGCATGGCCTCGATTCTGTTTCTATTGTTTCCGACCTCGCTTAAGAGCCTGTTCAGCGTCAGTGAGCATATGTTCATCGCATTGCCAAACGCCATGCCTGCGAGCGGGATAACGAACTCCGGTTTCAGAGGTATTACTCTGAGGGCAGTCATAACTGCAAGTGATACTGCAGCACCCATTGCAATGCTTGGCGTGGTTATCCATATCGCACCTGGCATGCCAACCCTCCTTGCAGATGTGTGGCCGGCAAGCAGTGCCATGGCAATGTATATGGGTAATGCGAAAGCAGGCCATATTGGTGACGTGAAAACGTAAGCAAGCACGGCTGAAAGGATCATCAGCTGAACCAGCCCTCTCATGGCTGCCGAAGAAAAATCTTTGGCGACCCCTATTTTTCTGAGATGCGATACAATTATGACGAGTACTGCAAGAGTTGATGCAGAGGCGAGTTTGATCAGAGATTCAGCGTACATATATCTCACCCCACACTATTTTTTTGGGCTCTTCAATTGCAACAATCCTGCCATCTTTCAAAACTGCTACTCTGTCTCCAACTCTTTTCGCCTGTTCAGCATCATGGGTTACCCATAGGACGGTCAGCTCTCTGGACCTGACAAGATTTAACACGAGATTTTCAATTTTTTTTGCACTTTCCGGATCGAGTGATGCAGTCGGCTCATCAAGGAGCAAAATTTCCGGCTTTAAAGCCAGTGTTCTTGCTATCGCAACTCTTTGCTGCTCTCCTCCGCTGAGTTTGTTTGCGTCTTCCTCAAGGAGATGCTCAATGCCGACTTCTCTGGCAAGCTCTTCAGCAGTTTCCCAGGTGTTTATGTCATTTTCCGAAAATCTGAGGCCATATGTTATGTTTTCTCTGACACTTCCTTCGAACATCACCGGAGACTGGAAGACCATCCCCACAATCCTTCTGAGGCTGATCGGGTCGAGATCCTTTATGGATACTTTGTTTATCCGTATATCTCCACTTGTAATCTCGGTGAGCCTGTTTACGCATCGTAAAAGCGTCGACTTCCCGCTACCTGAAGGTCCGACAATAACCATTACTTCCTTTTTTTCGACCGTCAGATTTACGCCCTTGAGTATTTCTTTTCGTCCTATGTTTTTCCTTACGTTCAATAGCTCGATCATTCCAGTACCTCACTGAAAAGCTCTTTTATCTTGTTTTTAGCGATCTCGAGCATTTTTGATCCGTCTTCCGTGGCTCTGTACACTCTTCTCACTTTTCCACTGACAACTATTTTTCTTGAATGCAGCAGCCCATCTCTCTCCATTTCGTGGAGTATTGGGTAGAGCGTTCCGGGACTCAGAGAATAACCGTGTCTCTCAAGCTCCTTCATCATCCAAGCCCCGTATATCTCTCCCTTAGATGCGTGGTACAGAATGTGTATCCTCACAAAGCTGAGAAAGAGTTTACGTTCAAGCAAGGTATCACCTTCCGTTATCGGATTTCGATATTGAATAAATAAATGTTTCCTTCCATAATGTGTTGCCAAAATATGCCCCTGCCATATGTGCCGGATACCTCTATCCAGATTGCGCCGGTTTCACTCTGTCAGTTTCCCTTTCTGACGCAATGGAATCAGCTATTTTTCTGGAGTGCAGCAATCTTCAGATGGGGTTTCAGGAGTGACTGCCTGGATGTTTTCCGGTTCAGTTCTGGCTTCGAGGATCTCATTTATAAATTTCGTGTAATTGGGTTTGCAGCACCTCCCTGAAGGGTTTGTGATGAGACAATGCCCCCCGTTTCCTATGCCCGTCATTTTTTCAACCTCTTCAACGCTTCTCGCCCCTTTATTTATCGCTTCAATTACGTCTTCTTCCGTAACCTGTTTGCAGTAGCACAGCGGTTTTGGTGAGCCTTTTTCCTTGAAAAACACCTTTGTCTTCACTTCTTTAACTGTGAACGAAACCTTTTGGCTGAAATACACGACATCGCAATCCGGGTTCGGGCAGAAATGGAAATCCTCGTTGAGTAGGTGCCAGTATTCGGGATTGAGATGGTTGCCGAGTGTTATTTTCTTGACCTTCCAGCCTTTCGTACCGCAGATACACTTCATCCTTATCACCTCTTCTTCTGTATTGTTTGATTTAGCAGTTTTTAAGGATTTATCAGCATGTTTTTTACATTCGGTTCTTGGCTGATGCCGGCTGTCCGGGTGGACACATCCGATTCCGTAAAACCATAAGTTTTTATTAAGAAACCCTGACTGAGTACCATGCGCACTGTCACCATATATGACACCACTCTCAGGGATGGAGAGCAGATGCCGGGTATCTCCTTTCCCAAAAGTTACAAGATTCAGATAGCTAAACAGCTTGACAAGCTTGGGGTTGATGTTATCGAAGCAGGTTTTCCTGCCGCTACTCAGGGAGAGTTTGAGGCGGTAAGGGAAATAGCGAACCTTGGACTTAACGCCAGAGTTAGCGGGCTGGCGAGACTTGTAAATGAAGACATCGACAGGACGATTCAGGCTGATGTGGACATGGTCCACATATTCATTTCAACTTCAAAAATCCAGATTGAGCATACTGTTAAGAAGAGCAGAGAGGAAATCGTTGAGATGGCCGTGGAGGGTGTGGAATATATAAAATCCCACGGCGTTGAATGCATGTTCTCTGCAATGGATGCCACAAGAACTGAGGTCGAATACCTGAAAACGATTTACAAGGCTGTTGAGGACGCTGGCGTCGATATAGTCAACGTTCCTGACACGGTTGGAATTGCAACACCCTTTTCGATGTATGGACTGATCTCCGAACTTAAAAAAGTTCTTGAGGTTCCGGTGGATGTTCACTGCCACAATGACCTCGGTCTGGCTGTGGCGAATACCTACGCAGCCGTGAAAGCCGGGGCAGATCAGGTACAGGTTACGATAAACGGTATTGGAGAAAGGGCAGGAAATGCGAGTCTTGCGGATGTTGTCATACTGATAAAAGCGGTTGAGGGGCTTGAAACGAACATAAAAACCGAATACCTCGTTGAGACCGCAAGGCTGATTGAGAGGCTTACCGGAATCAAACTTCCTCCAAACACCCCTATAGTTGGAGACAATGCATTCAGTCATGAAAGCGGAATTCATGCACATGGTGTACTGAGCGAGGCAACGACCTTCGAGCCGGGAATCGTAACCCCCGAAATGGTCGGACACAGGAGGAAGATAGTCGTCGGAAAGCATGCTGGAAGGCACCAGATCAAGAAATTGCTTGAGGATGCAGGATATGCTGTCAGTGATGACGTCCTCACGAAGATCGTGGATAAGGTAAAGGAGCTTGGAGATAAGGGCAAGAAGATAACTGATCTGGACGTTATAACTCTCGCCGAGGTCCTGATGGGTGAGGTCAAGAAGGAAGAGAGAGTCATACAGCTGGATGAGGCTACGGTGATCACAGGGAATAGAATCACGCCAACTGCGGTGATAAATGCTGATGTCAACGGTGAGAGGAAGATAACCTCTGCTATTGGGGTTGGACCGGTTGATGCGGCTTTGAGAGCTGTTGCTGAGCTTGTAGGGAAGCAGATAAGGATAACTGAGTTCAGGATGGATGCAATAACTGGAGGGAGCGACGCTCTTGCAGAGGTCTATGTGACGGTTGAGGACGAGGAGGGGAGAAGCTTCACCTCGAGAGGGGCGGGAGCGGACATAGTTATGGCGAGCGTGGATGCCGTCATAAACGCAGTGAACTATCTGATGAAAATGAGGAGCAGATGATGGAGTTAGCCGACATACACTGTCACCTGAATTTTGGCAATTTTAAAAAGGACAGAAATGAGGTGATAAGAAGAGCGAAAATTGCAGGACTGTCCTTCATCATCGATTCAGGTTTCGATTACGGTTCGAATGAAAAATCCCTTATCATTTCGGGCCAGTACGATGGTTATGTCTTTTCGACTCTCGGTTTTTCTCCAAACAGGATTGGAAAGTCTGATTATCGGTACGTTTCCGGTCAGATTTCGGAGAATCTGGACAGCATAGTGGGGATTGGCGAGATAGGGATCGATCTGAAAAAAGCACAGGCTGAATATGAAACGCAGAAAGAGATATTCCTTCATTTTCTTCAGCTGGCTGAGGAGTTTGAGAAACCTGCAGTGATCCACGCAAGGAAAGCCGAGGAGAAGGTGTTTGAGCTTCTGAAGGGCAGGGATGTTGTGGCGGTTTTTCACTGCTATACTGGGAGTGAAAAGCTTGCCGAGAGGATTGTGGATGCGGGGATGTACATCTCGCTCTCCACACTCCTATGCTACTCTGAAAATGTCCAGAAGATTGCTGAGGTGGTGGAGCCTGAAAACGTGATGTTTGAAACCGACAGTCCCTTTCTTTCCCCTCTTAAGGGCAGAAATGAGCCTGCAAACGTGCAGCTTGCATATCAGAAATTTGCGGAAATCAAGAACATGAGTGTGGATGAGGTAGCCATTAAACTTATAAAAAATGCAAGAAATGTATTCAATATAGATTGATGTCGCATCCATGGCATCGATTGGTGGTGATTATGGCGATAAAGTCCACACTGAGTGTGTCGAAGATTCAGAAGTTTAAGAAAATACTTTCGTCGAGAAAAGAGGGTAAAAAACGAATTGGTGTTCTGGTCGATGGTCCAAATGTCTTGAGAAAAGAGTTCAATCTTAATCTAAAAGAAATACGGGATATTCTTTCTGAGTATGGAGATATAAAGATTGCAAAGACGTTTCTGAACCAGTATGCTGGAGAGAAGCTTGTTGAAGCCATCGAGAATCAGGGATTCGAACCGATAATAACCTCCGGAGATGTTGATGTGAGGATGGCCGTTGAGGCCATGGAGATCATCTACAACGATTCCATTGATGTTCTTGCCCTTGTTACGAGAGATGCGGATTTCAAGGCAGTCCTCAAAAAGGCCATGGAGCTCGGTAAGGAAACCATAATCATAGGCTTTGAGCCGGGTTTTTCAGCAGCTCTCAAAAACTCGGCAGATATTGCCATAGTCCTGAATGAGGACGAATATGATGAAGAGTAAGCTCTTCATTTACGAGCATGGAGTATGTGGTGAAAAACTCCCGGAGAGTATTGCTGTTGAAGGACTTGCCATGTTTAAGAGCATGCTCGATTTTTCAGAGTACTATGACCTTGTCTCTTTCGTAAGGCCGGAGTTCAGGTCGTTTTTCAGGTTTGGAGATGGGAATTTTGATGAAGTCCTTGAAATGGCAGACCATGCATTAATTGTGGCTCCTGAAAACGACTGGATTCTGCGCGATCTGACGAAAAAGATCGAGAAAGCGGGAGTTGAGAATTTCGGAAGCTCTTCAAAGGCTCTGAGGATAACTTCTGATAAATGGGAACTCTACCGTAAACTAAAAAATAAGGTTAATGTTCCCGAAACGTCACTTAACAAGCTGGATGGTGAGTATGTCGTAAAACCAAGAGTGTCGTGTGGAGGAGATGGGATAAAGAAAGGCGGAGAAGTCCCTCAGGGATATATCGCTCAGGAACTCGTTGACGGAAAACCTTTGAGTTTCAGTTTTTATGTAAACGATGGTGAAATACACCTCCTTAGCGTGAATGAGCAAATTCTTGAGGGTTTTGAGTATCGGGGAGCAATAATTCCAGCAGAGTATGACGGAGATGCTGTTGAGGAGGCTATCAGGGCCGTGGAGGTTGTTGAGGGTCTCAACGGTTTCGTCGGAGTGGATGCTGTTGCCGGCAGTGATACGTTCGTGATCGAGATAAATGGTAGGCTGACAACGCCATCGGTTGCCTTCAAATACGTTTATGGGATGAGTTATGCCGGAATGAGGGAGATGATACTGAAAAATGGCCATGCGGAGTTCAGACCATTGAGAAGAGTTATGCTTTTGAAAGGTAAGGGAGATGGTTACGTTCAGCATGGAGAACATTCCATAATTTTAAAAACAATTCAGGAATTCTGAAGTCAAATGTTTACGATTATCGTTCCCGCTCACAATGAGGCGGAAAGGCTGGAGGAGAGTATTGAATCACTCGTGAATTTTTTGAGAAAGGAATACGACGAATTCGAAATAATTATAGCTGAAGACGGCTCCACAGACGGCACGGACAGAATAGCAAGGAGCCTGGAGGAAAAGTACTCTTTCGTCAGGCACCTGCACAGTGAGGAAAGGCTTGGAAAGGGAAGGGCCGTTTTTGAAGCTGCGAAGATCTCAAAATTTCCTGTTGTTGTGTACATGGATGCTGACCTCTCAACTGATCTGAAACACATAAGGGATTTGCTCAGCGCCATTGATGAGGGTTATGACATTGCCGTAGGTTCGAGGCTGGTCAGGGGGAGTGAGATTAAAAGACCGCTGAAAAGAGAACTCCCGTCCAGACTTTACAATCTGCTCGCAAGAAAAATGCTCGGTTCAAATATAAGAGATCATCAGTGTGGCTTCAAGGCTTTCAGGAAGGATGTGCTGCTCAAGCTCGGAGAATTGGCCAGGGACAACCACTGGTTCTGGGACACAGAAATACTTGTTCTCGCTCAGAAAAAGGGATACAGGATAAAGGAAATTCCGGTGAGATGGGAACACTATGAGGGAAGCTCAGTTAGCGTTATTAAAACCTCTCTCTACCTGTTCTCGAGCTTGCTCAGACACTCTGAAAGGGCGTTTCTGTATTTTTCCATAGGGGTTACTCTCCTGATCTTTGCAACGCTTGTGTATTTTGCAAATCCAGAAAAACTGGTCCAGTCCTTCAGAGCCCTGAATTATGTAAACATCCTTATCGCATTCATCATGTATCTTGCGTCTTTTCTCCTCAGGGGTGTGAGGTATGAGCACCTCATGAAAAACATCGGGGGCAGTGCAGGGGTGGGATATGCGGTGATGGCAACCGCCATAAGCCAGACCCTCAACATTCTCACGCCGGTGAGGATTGGCGATCTGGGAAGGGCTTACGTTTATTCGAGGAAGGGCGTTTCCTACCAGACCAGCTTCAGCGGGCTTGCTGCTGAAAGGATATATGATGTGATTGCGATCCTCATAATAGCGTTTTTCAGCATTGCGTTTGTTGGAATGGCGTATTTCAGGATGCTGTTTTATGCAGTCATATTTCTCGGAATTATAATTGCCGGAGTAATCTTTCTCTCCAAGACAAGGGGATACGTGGCGAAGGTGATGGGGGATGCCAAGGGTCTGATATTTTCGAGAATGGCGTTGTTTTTCATACCCCTATCTCTCTCCATATGGATGGTCGATGTTCTCGTATGTTACATAGTCCTCAGGTCCTTCTCCGATGCCCCCCTGTATCTCCCTGCGTTTGCAGTGGCGATGGGAAACGTTGTCAAAATCCTGCCATTGACTCCCGGAGGAATCGGGACGTATGAGGCGACATTGACTCTGATTCTGAGTTCGTGGATTACACGAGATGAGGCACTCGTCGTGGCGATAGCTGATCATGCCATCAAAAATATCGGCACCCTAGTGCTTGGTTTGCTGTCGTCGATAAAACTGGGATTGAGTCTGAGGGAGATGAGAAAATGACTGACGTCATTTCCGGTCTGATAGTTCTTGTTGTAGCTCTAATTTTTCTCTCAAATCTGTTTGAGCATTACTATATCTCGAAACTGCTTTCAGTTGTTCTGCTGTCTTTCATAATCTATGCTTTAGCCCATTTCACCGACTTCAGCACGGCATTCATGATTTCCATAATTGCAGTATCTGCCCCCATTGCTTATCGTATGTGGAAGAGGGGGTTCAGGATAGACTTTGAGGTTGAAGCTGTCTTTATCCTGGCATTTGCATTTTTCCTTTTCCTGAGAAGCCTTGTTCCTGACATCAACGGGGCGGAGAAGTTCATGGATATGGCATTTCTCAACTCGGTTCTGAATGCAGAACGTTTTCCGCCACCTGATCCGTACTTTGCGAGCGGAATGCTGAACGTGTACTACTATTTCGGACACGTGCTTTCTGCGGTGATTGTGAAACTCTCAATGCTCCCCCCCGAATATGGCTACAACGTTGCTATGGCGTTTTTTTCGGCTGCAAGTGTGTCTGCCGTTTATGGACTGGCAAGGGATATGGATGTCGGCAAATTTGCGGTTGTTGTCCTTATTGCCGGAGTTCCGTATTCTGTTTATGAGCTGTTATCAACTCTTTCGGCGGGAAATCTCCCCGGGTATCTGTTTTACTGGAATTCAACGAGGATATTTTCTGACAGCACTTTTGGCCATGCCATAACTGAATTTCCCTACTTCAGCTTTATCCATGCAGACCTGCATGCTCACGTTATAGCAATTCCTCTCAAAATACTGTTTATAGGGATTCTTTACAGGTTTTACAGAGAAAATGAGTACGCTCTTGCAATTCCCCTCATGAATTTTGCTCTTTTTGCGACGAATTCCTGGGATGCACCTGCTTTCTTTCTGCTATCCTCCGCTTTTCTGATTTACAAGGACAGGAGTTACTGGCCAATCGTGGCTCTGTCTGCAATCCTTATCCTGATCTTCAGACTCGAAATGAATGCCAATGCGGCCATTCAGCTTTCGACTGAATTCAGCAGTATCGCTGAGTTTTTACTATTCTGGGGCTTCTTTGTAATCCTGCTTTATGCGAGGTATTATGAGGCTATAAGAGATAAGCCTGTTTATCTTCTGATTGCTGCACTTTCGCCTGTATTTCCTCCTGCCATTTTTTTCCCAATTCTGTTGTATGCAGCTGAAAAAAGAGAATTTACCGACTTCCTCGTGATGCTTTCGATCCTCACGATCGCTGGATGTGAGGTGGTGGTTATAGATTTCAGAATGAACACGTATTTCAAATTCTATCTTCTCGCCTGGACGCTGTTCCTGCCTGCTGCCTCAGAGGGGCTCAGGGTAATTTATGAAAGGCGGAAGAGCATAGCCATACTCATCATGGCGCTGATGCTCGTTTACCCTGCTGTCGCAACACCTGTAAGGCACTACAAGCACGAATTCTCTCTGGATGGACTTAAGTTCATGCGGGACAGCTATCCCGGGGATTATTATGCTGTGAAATTCCTTTACGGAAAGAATGCGGTCGTTATCGAGGGAGTGGAGGGCAGTTATTCCTACGGCGGAAGGATTGCAACCTTTACGGGGGATCAGGCAGTCATAGCCTGGCCAAATCACGAGGTGCACTGGAGGAATAACGGCGACGAGCTTTCAGAGAGAATATCTGATGTGAGGGCAGTGTACACATCATCGTGTTCAGTTTCGCAGGAAATAGCAAGAAAGTATGGTGCCAGATATATCGTATATGGTGATTATGAGCGGAAACTTTATGGTGAAAGCAATTTCAGCTGCATGGAGAAGGTTTTTGATGAATACGGTACTGAAATTTACGAGGTGAATTGAAAAACCTCTTCGGATGGTGTGAAACAGAACCTGCCGTTGAAGCACAGCCCTCCGTTACCAATCCAGTACCTGCAGGAATACCAGTGGCATTCTCCGGGCAGAATTTTTCTTTTGTATTTTTCACACAGCATGTTATATTGCAAAATATGCACAGATGTATATATCTGTTTCTGTGTGTCTGAGAGACTGTGTGAACCTCTGCGCATGGACAGGTTGCTAACAGCCATCCACTTTAAAATTCTATTCCTGCCTTTTCCATGGAGATTTCAAATTCTCTTCTGATCCTGTTCTTTCTGTAACCCATATCGATCCTGTCCCACGGAAATTCATAGTCTGGAGAAAACCCTTCGAGGAATCTTTCCAGCCGGAATTTTCTGATCGTGCTGAGTCTCACCTTTCTGTCCAGAAAATCTCCCATGCTTTCGTCTCCACGGGAGATTACGGTTTGAACTGCAAATCTTTCAATGTTCTCGATTTCCACATCTGCAATTCTTCTCAGCTTGGAATACAGGTAGTCTCTTTTCTTTTTCAGCTCTTTTATATTCTCCATTGCGTTTTTCGACAGGTCTCCGCCATAAGGCAGCCACTGAAATGGCGTATGGGGTTTTGGGACAAGCGGGTTTATGGAAACCTGTACACTCTTTCCGAGATTTCTTATCTTTTCTACCATCCTCACAATTTCGTCCAGGTCGCTGTAGGTCTCTCCGGGCAGACCGAACATGAAATACAGCTTGATTTTTTTTGCACTGGAGATTTCTGCCGCCTGCATGACATCTTCTTCGCTTATGCCTTTGTTCAGGACTTCTCTGAGCCTCTCACTTCCTGCCTCTGGTGCGAGGGTGAGGGTTTTAACGTCGCCGAGAAGCTCTGCATGCTCCTCGTCAAACCTGTCAGCCCTGATGGAAGACGGTGAAACCTCATACCCCATGTTCTGGAGTTCTGAGACTATCTCAAGGAACTCGGGATGATCGGTGGGCGAGGGGGCTATCAGGGCAACCTTGCCTGCCAGTCCGATGTTCTCCTCGGCTATCTCGATTATGCTGTCTCTGCTTCTCCACCTCGGCGGTGAGTAAATCTGTCTGACAATGCAGAACCTGCAACCTCTCGGACATCCCCGCCCCATCTCTATCAGTATTGCCTTACCGTACGCCCCGTCCGCAACAATCTGCCTCTTCATCTCTGTGTCGAGGCTCACAACTCTTCGTTTGTTCGACAGGGGAAATAGGCCATCCGTTAATTCGTCCTCTACAATGCTTCTCACGGCATTCTCAGCTTCACCGATGAAAACTCTGTCAAAGTGTTTCAGGTACGGGAACGGGTTCTGGGTTATGCATGGTCCTCCGGCGATTTTTTTACCTGAGAATCCGGAAGAGCTCAGGATTCTGACTGCGCTGAACGCATCCTCCTCATACTGTATTGAGAACAGCGCCACATCAAATTTTTCGAGCGGCGTAGCCGATTCAACACTTCTCAGGCCGTTGAAGACATCTGTGTAAAACCTCTCTGCAATGTATTTTTCTTCTCTGTTTACTTCGAAATACAGTCTCTGGATTCCTGTATTGCTTATCCCGCCAACGTATCTGTTCGGATAGATTACTGCGATTTTCTTGGCTTTACTTGAAAATTTTTTAAAAAAGGGATTGAACTCTCTCATTCCAGTGCCTTACTGCCTCTCTGCATCGCTATTTTGCCCGTTCTCGTAACTTCCTTTATTCCGTACTGCTTCATCAGGTCTATGAATGCGCTGATCTTGTCTTCATCTCCGGTAACCTCAACTATCAGTGAGTCTCTTGCCACGTCCACTATTCTTGCTCTGAATATGTTGGCTATCTCAATGATCTCTGCTCTGCTCTGAGGTGTTGCAGACACCTTTACCAATGCGAGCTCTCTTTCAACCGAATTTTTGCTGACATCACTGACCTTTATGACCTCGATCAGCTTGTTCAGCTGTTTTGTGACCTGTTCGATTGTCCTGTCATCACCTGAGACGACTATTGTCATTCTCGACACTCCCTGTTTTTCAGTAACTCCGACAGCTAAGCTCTCGATGTTGAATCCTCGTCTCCTGAATAGCCCCGCAACTCTGGCAAGGACTCCGGGGCGATCTTCAACAAGAACCGCTATGGTGTGTCTCATCTTTCACACCTCCTCGTCGATAACCTCGTGCAGCGCGGCTCCCGCAGGCACCATCGGGTAAACGTTCTCGAGCCTGTCAACCCTGAAGTCTATCACCACTGGGGCATCTATCTCAAAGGCCTCTTTCAGGGCGTCTTCAACTTCCGATGGTCTCTCAACCGTCATTCCAACCGCACCGAATCCCTCTGCTATTTTTTCAATGCTCATTTCCTTGCATCTGAGGCACGTTGCAGAGTAGCGCTCGTCGTAGAACAGCTCCTGCCACTGTCTGACCATTCCGAGGAACATGTTATTCAGAACTGCCACCTTCACATTGATCCCGTAGTCAACGCAGGTTGCGAGTTCTTGGACGTTCATCAGGAAACTCCCGTCTCCGGCTATGTCAACAACCTGTTTTTCCGGAAATGCGGTTTTTGCACCCATTGCTGCCGGAAATCCAAAGCCCATCGTTCCGAGACCGCCGGACGTTATGAACTGCCTCGGTTTTCTGACCCTGAAGTACTGTGCAGCCCACATCTGGTTCTGGCCGACTTCTGTCGTAATGATCGCATCTGGCTGAAGTTCCCATATCTTTTCGATAACGAACTGGGGTTTGATTTTTTCATTATCTCTTCTGTATCTCAGTGGGTATGATTTTTTCCAGCCTTCGACCTTATCCTCCCACTCCTTTCTTTTTCTGTATGTTATGTGTGTGATAAGCTCCTGAAGAACCAGCTTTGCATCTCCAACAATTGGAACGTCTATCTCAATGTTCTTCCCTATCTCGGCAGGGTCGATGTCTATGTGGATTATCCTCGCATCGGGGGCAAAATCGGAAACCCTTCCTGTCGTCCTGTCAGAGAATCTTATTCCAATGGCAATCAGCAGGTCGCTCTCCTGAACGGCGTAATTTGCATACTTTGTACCGTGCATTCCTATGAATCCAAGGCTTAGTGGATGGGTTTCGGGAATCGCACCCTTGCCCATGAGACTTGTTGCAACGTATGCTGGAATTGTCTCAGCAAGTTTTGTAAGCTCCTCACTCGCGTTGGAGAGTATGACTCCGCCTCCTGCAAGAATTACCGGCCTTTCGGCCTTCATTATCAGTTCAGCAGCCTTCTTTATCTGTCTGGGATGTCCCCGGTACTTCGGCTTGTATCCCGGGAGAGTGATTTTTTCAGGATAATTGAATTCAACCTCTGCTGTTGTAACGTCTTTTGGCAGGTCTATCAGCACTGGACCCGGCCTTCCTGTGCCTGCAATGTGGAATGCTTCTTTTATCGTTTTCAGAAGCTCATTTTCGTCCGTAACAAGATAGTTGTGTTTCGTAACGGGCATGGTTATTCCGGTTATGTCTGCTTCCTGAAACGCATCATTACCGATTAAGCTCTTCGCAACCTGTCCGGTCATTACGACGATGGGTGATGAATCCATGTATGCCGTGGCTATTCCTGTAACTGTGTTCGTTGCTCCCGGGCCGGATGTTGCAAATGCAACGCCCACCTTTCCTGTGGCTCTTGCATATCCGTCTGCTGCATGCACTGCTGCCTGTTCGTGCCTCGTCAGGATGTGTTTTATGCCAGAATCGAATAGAGCATCATACACCTCTATTATGGCGCCTCCCGGTATTCCGAAAATGTGCTTAACACCCTCTTTTTCCAGAGCTTTGATAATGGCATCAGCCGCTCTCATAAACCACCACCACTAACATGGAAAATTCAGCATACTACTACACTCAAAAAGAGATTGCACAGTTCTGCTAGTTTGCTGCACTTTCGCATTGACCCATCATTCGGGTATGAATTTAAATAGTTTTTCATGGCTTTCAGACGAACTGGTCTGTTAAAAATAAAAAATGAATTCATGACGCTAAGAAGAGCAGGAGGTATACTGCAAAGAGTATGCACACCACCAGCACCCCATAACCGGCGCTGAGCTCCCTCAGCCTGACATTTGCTATGGCCTTGAATCTGGATGTGGTCTCAAGGAACCTCCTGTCCAGCTCCTTGGAGAACTCTGTGAACCTTATGCTGTAGTAAATGAAATATCTTCCAAGGATTCTGGGCAGCCAGTCCGTGTCCAGGACAATCTTTGCCTCTCCGCGCAGTTTGTCCCTCATGAGCCAGAATGCGAAGAACGTGAAGAGCAGCAGCTGGCTCATTGCCAGAACCTTCGCTGGAGTGTAGGGGTGGTATTCAACCGGGTACGGCAGTATGGAATACAGGATCTTATATCCGGGATACGTTCCAAAGAACACATTCAGCAGTGCGAGTATCGCCATTCCTGCAAGCATGTTCTTCGGCGGTTCTCTCGCCTCGATTTCCGGTTCCTTGGAGAACCACACGTTCCAGGGCAGCTTTAATCCCGTATGCAGGAACGTTCCAACGCTCGCACCCTCAAGCAACAGCCACACTAAAGGCAGATGAGCTTCAGCTGAAGCATACACTGTCATGTTCTTGCTCACAAACCCGCTGAAGAGTGGGAACGCTGAAATGGAGAACGCTCCGACCATGTACAGCCAGAAGGTTATCGGCATGTACCTGTAAATCCCTCCAAGCTCTGTAAACTTGCTCCTGCCGGTGACGTGTATGACTGCACCCATTCCCATGAAGAGCAGGGCTTTGTACAGTATGTGAGTGAACGCATGGGAGGTCGCTCCGTTAATCGCCATGGCGGTGCCTATTCCAACTCCCGCAACCATGTATCCTACCTGAGAGATGATGTGGTACGACAGCAATCTTCTGCCGTCATTCTCCAGGACTGCGAAGATGACTCCATACATGGCCATTATCGCGCCAAGCCACATCAGAATTTCCTCTCCGGCAAAACCCCTTGCAAGCGTGTACACAGCAGTTTTGGTTGTGAAAGCTGTGAGATACACCGCTCCTGTAACCGTCGCTTCGGGATACGCGTCCGGTAACCAGGCATGCAGCGGTGGGACCGCTGCATTTATGATGAATCCGAGGAGCATGAGGTAGTACGCATAACCCAGGGACGGGTCAAAGTGGTTGAACGCTATGCTTCCGGTCTGGAAAACGTACATCACGATGCCTGCGAGCAAACACAGACCGCCAAAGAGGTGCCAGAGAGCGTACCTGAATCCAGCACTTTCTGCATTCTTCGTCCTCCTGAACCAGATCAGGAACAGGGATGTAAGGGCCATTATCTCCCAGAAGACGTAGAGGGTGAAGACATCACCTGCAAAAACCGCTCCGAGAGCGCTGCCCACGTACATCATCGCCGAAAAATGTTCGCGCCTATCTGCATGAAGGGCGTAGACGTTCATCGCTATTGCAGCGAGAGAGAAAACATACCCAAAAACCATCGCGAGCCTGTCCACTCTTGCGAGAACGAGCTCGTAGTCGAGGAAGTTGAGCTTAAGCGCTGTGAACGGGACCTCTCCAAAGTAACCCGAGGATGTTAGCAGGAGTATGAAGAGGGATGAAAGCGGGAGCAGAAGGAACAGAATCTGCTCCGCTCTCCTCGATCTGATGAATGGAATCAGGAGAGCTCCGAGGATTATGACGATGCCGGGATGAATCCAGGTCATTTACCTCACCTTCCCACCCTTTCGTAGTAGTCCTCGTCCTTCATTATGAGCTTGCCAATGGACTTCGAAACGACGACGAGCAGAATGCACATGACGAAGCCGTAAGCTGCGCTGAAAGCCGGAACCTCCCATGAGAAGTGATGCTCTGGATGGGCAATGAGGTAGTATGCGATGTCCGCAGTGATCAGGAGTGCTGCAATGGCGTACAGGTACTTCATCCATCTTTCTGCATCAAGCTCAATCATATTCCACCACCCCAGACGTCGATAACCGCTATTCTCGCCAGCTCGAAAATGTTCAGAATGTCAGGATTCAGGAAGAGGATTACTGAAAATATTGCGGTCAGGGCGAGTGGCAGCACCATGTAAAGGTGGTATAATCTGCCCCTCTCATCATACTGTCCATCCGGCTCTCTGAAAAAGGCGTTCTTGATGATGGGGAAGAAATAAACCACGTCGAGGAGTGAGGCGATGAGTATCGTAGCAAGGGCGAGCAGGTTGCCGGCACTTATTGTGCCAAGAGCAATATACCACTTGCTTATGAACCCGGCAACTGGGGGAAGGCCGCTCATTCCGAAGGCTCCGATTGAAAAAGCTGCGAAGGTTACCGGCATAGCTCTCCCAAGCCCGTCAAGCTGGCTCACCCTGTCCTTTCCAGAGATCACCGCTATCGCCCCGGCGCAGAGGAAGAGCGTTATCTTCATGTAGCCATGGAACGGGATGTGCATTATTGCCCCGGCAAAGGCCAGCGGGTTCAGCATCGCCGCTCCGACAAGAATGAATGATAGCTGGTTTATTGTGGAGTATGCTATCCTCCTCTTCAGATTATCCTCACCAATCGCCAGAATGTTTGCCACAATCATCGTGAATCCTGCTATGATCGCAAGAATTGCACCGAGATTGAGGGATGAGGCGAGGTCGGGGCCGTAGACGTAGTAAACGACCCTTATCACTCCGAACACTCCCGCCTTAACAACCGCGACAGCATGCAGTAAGGCCGAGACGGGAGTTGGGGCGACCATTGCCGTTGGGAGCCACGAGTGCAGGGGCATGTAGGCAGCCTTCACGAAACCGAGCAGGTAAATTATGAAGAGCACTCTCAAAATCTCCGCTGGCCCGTTGAGGAAACCACCTGCCTGGAAGTCTGTGGTGCCTGTAAGCCAGTAGGTTATGGCGAGCGCAACGAGAAGAGCCGCTCCAGACGGCAGGAGGTATGCGAGGTACCTCCTTCCACCAGATATTGCCTCCGGCGTCTCTTCGTGGGCAACAAGCGGGTAAGTGCAGATCGTGAGGAGCTCGTAGAAGATGTAGAATGTGAGCAAATTCTTGGAAAAGGCTATGCCGAATGCAGAGAATATTGCAACTGCGAAGCTGAAGTAAAACCTCGTCTGGGCGTGCTCGTTCAGGGCACGCATGTAGCCGATAGAGTATACCGAGACCAGAATCCACAGGGAGGACGAGGTTATGGCGAATATCATCCCGAACGCATCCACCCTAAATGCAAGGTCCAATCCCGGGGCGATGTGGAAGAGCGTGACCTCAACCGGAGCCTTCATGACCTCCCTAGACAGCGGGATTATGGCGAGGAAGCTCACGATGGAAGCGAGGATGGTAACACTCTCCCTCAGATTTGGATATCTGCCGGTGAGCAGTATCAGGAGTGAAGCGACACCTGGGGAAAGCAGAGCAATCAGCAATAGCGTCTCGGCGTTCATGGCACCACCCCTAAGGTTTTCGCAATTGTGTCGAGCACCGGCATACCTGCACCGCTGAGCCAGAACAGCCCGAAGGCTATGGTGAGGAAAGCGAGAAACAATGCTGGCAGGAGCATCTCAGCCGGAAGCTCGTCTCTCTCCTGCTCGTGGTGATCGCCCTTCATGTACATGGTCTCGATGACCCTCCAGAAGTAAACCAGGCTGAGGAGTGAGCTTGCGACCATGACGAAGATGTATGCTATTTGCCCGGTTTCGAGGGATGCGAGGATTATGTAGAGCTTTGTCACGAAACCCACTGTGGGGGGAATTCCAATCATGGATATTGCAGCTATGGTGAACGCTGCTGCTGAAAAGGGCATTTTTCTTCCAATTCCGGCGAGGTCGTCTATCTCCCTGAACCCGAACTTGTAGATGAAACCGCACACAACCATGAAGAGCGTCGCCTTCATTATGGAGTGGTTGAGGAGGTGCACAACAGCAGCGCTCAGACCCCACTTTGTGTGCAGGAAGGTCATGGCCAGAACTATGTATCCGACGTGGGAAATTGAAGAGTAGGCGAGCATCCTCTTCAGGCTCTTCTGCATTATGGCAAATACAGAACCCAGAATTATTGCCAGAGCGGCAATCCAGGCAATGAGTGTCCATACCTGAATGAACCTTTCGAGGAAACTGACTGTAAAGACGGAAAAGACAACTCTTATCAGGGCGTAGGCGTTTATCTTGGCCATTGCGGTTGAAATCAGCACGGTGACTGCTGATGGAGAGTGCTCGTATGCGTCGGGCTGCCACGTGTGGAAGGGGAAGAGTGCCATCTTTATCGCGAGGCCTATGAAGTAGAACACAAAGGAGGCCTGCACGACCCTGTTCTCGTAGACCAGAGAGAGAAGGATTCTCGCATCAAGCATGTTCAGGGTTCCTGTCTCCGCATACAGAAATGCCGTTCCCAGCAAATAGAACGAGATTCCGACAGTCCCGAGGATGAGGTAGTTATATGATGCAACGAAAGCCTTCCTGCCTGCCATGGCGATCAGCGCATAGCCTGCAAGTGAGGCAATTTCAAGAAAGACGAAGAGGTTGAAGAGGTCCCCGGTAACGGAGACGCCGACCATTCCCGAGATCATCAGCTGCCAGAGAGTATAGAAGTACGGCCACTTGCTTTCCTCGATTTCTTTTTCCACAACTCTCCTTGCATAGATTGTTGCAAGGAGGCTGAACACGAGGACGATGGACAGCATGTAGGCCCCAAGCTCGTCAACCACATACTCTATGCCCCATGGAGGCCTCCAGCCGCCCAGCCAGTATCTTATCTGCCCGTTTTTCAGGATGTAGTCCAGCAGGATTGTGGAAAAGATTAGCTGGACGATTATGGTTGCGAGAGATATGTAATATCCCGCCCTCCTGCTGAATATCCCGGATATCAGGATCGTGAAGGATGATAAAAGAGATATCGCAACAATCACTACCGGCAGGTGTTCCATCATTCTATCATCTCCCTCAGCTCTTCTTCGTCAAGCGTTCCGAACTCTCTGTATATGCGAATCATCAGGGCAAGGGCCAGAGCGAGCGTTGCTGCCGAGACAACTATGCCCGTCAGCACCAGAACGTGGGGTACGGGATTGACGTACATGTAGCCGTGCTCTATCCCCTTTTCCCATACTATCGGCGCTGTCCCGCTCTTGAGCCCGAGCGTGTTTTCTATGTCTCTTCCAACATCGGCCATGGATATGAAGAGCAGGAATATGGCCGTCTGAAATATGCTCAGCCCGATTATCTTCTTTACAAGGTTGTTGTAGACTATTGCCCCGTACAGGCCGATCAGCATGAGCACGACAAAGCTCCAGTAGTTGTAGCGCTCAAGGAACAGCTCAATCACGTCCATCCTCATCACCCTTCCACACGAGGTCAAAGAACAGCGAGGTGAAGCTCGCAGCCACGGTTATACCTATCCCGACCTCAATCACATCAGCAATCAGGATTCCCCTTGCAACGGTGTGGGGCACGAACAGGCTGAGGAAAGTTGCCGAGTAGTTCAGAAACTCGGCAGAGCCAAGACTGTAGAGTATGGTGAGAATGCCGACTCCAGCGTAGATGTAGAGGCCGAAGCTCTTGAAGGCCGTGTTCCAGCTTTCAGGAGCTTTCTCCCTACCCTTCTCTGCCCCGAAGGTTATGGCGTAGAGTATGAAGGATGCGGCGAGAATGACACCGCCCTGAAATCCACCTCCTGCTCCCTCAGTTCCCGTCATGACGTAAAAGCCGTAAAGCTGGATGAACGGGAGCATGGTTCGTATGGTTGTTTTGATAACCACGTTTACGTCATCACTCAAGGTATCCCCTCCTCAGCAGTGCTGCAACGCTAACTGCTGCTGTGAAAATGACCACGGTCTCTCCAAGCGTATCGTAGCCTCTGTAATCTGCAAGACCTGCCGTGACCATGTTGGGTGTGTTCATCTCCTCTTCGCTCTTTTCCTCCCACCTCACCGGAATGGAGTACCTGTACACCTTCAGCTCCCCGTTCGATGATTCGATGAAGTAGAGCTTCTCTAAATTGGGGAAGAACTTCTCGTTCTTTTCAATCAGCACATCCCAGCCATGCTCTTCTTCATTCCACACAATCCTGTAAGTCCCATCCTCAAGGGGTGGCCAGTTGCTGGCTGTGGTGTACCCGATGGACTCTATTCTACTCCTGATCTCATCAGGGAGAACGCCATTTTCAAGCTGTGCAGAAATTCCGCTGTCTTCGAGGCTGAAAAGCTCGATCCACTTGTTTGGAGGGGATTCTGGCTCTCCAAATGGGGGCATGTCTTCAACGACGTAAATGAACAGACCAGCGAGCATGAAAACAGCCATTGCTCCAACAACCGCCTTTGAAACGTTGATTTTGCTCGTGTCAAACCTCTTTAGCCTCGTGAGGCTTGCGACCATCAGGGCCGTTGACGCTCCCGCACCTATCGCAGCCTCCGTGAAACCCACATCCACAGAGTTCATCTGGACGTAAATGCATGCCATGACGAACGTGTATGTGCCGAGGATTGCGATGGAGGCGAGTAAGTCTCTCACCATCAGTGCTGAAACCGCGGATACTATCAGGAAGATTATCAGGGCTATATCAAGCGGAACTATCATGCTGACCCTCCATAAAGACATGGGCTATCTTGTTCTGCATCGTCTGCTCAACCAGAAGCGGTTCAGCCAGTTTCCTGTCTATGGCATGAACCACAAATTTTCCCTTCTCCGGCTCAACCAGTATGGTTATCGTTCCGGGAGTCAGGGTTATGGAGTTGGCCATGAACGTTAGGGCAAGATCTCCCCTCAACGGGGTTTCGAATTCAACAACCACAGGATCAAGAGGCATTTTCGGGTGTATTGCTCTCCATGCAACATCAAGGTTGGCGAGGACGATCTGCCAGAGCTCCCAGGCTATGTAGGGTATTGCTCTCAGGAATTTCACGTGCCACTTTCTGCTCAGGTCAAATATAACGTTCCTCGACAGGTATGTGGTGATGAGGGCTGCAGCTATGCCCTGGGAGATGTGAATCGCATTGAAGTGGCCCGGTGCGTCGGGTGAGATGGCCCAGGCTGACAGCAGAACCCAGAATACGAACATCGTCACGAAAGTGAGTATCAGAGATATTCTCCTGTCCAGATTCTCGCTCATTGAGACTCCTCCTTCTTCCACATCTTGACCCCTGTGAGGTACGCTGCCCTGATCAGCGCATGAGTGCCCACGGGATTAGCGAGCAGTATGAAGAACGACAGGAAGAGCAGCTTGACCGAGAGGAAAGAGAAACCCTCATAGACAATGAAGCCCAGAATTATGAGCACCTCTCCGAGAGTATCGCATTTGCCTGCCGCATGCAATCTCGTGTAGAAATCCGGAAATCGAATGATGCCGAGGGCTCCGGCTATCATGAAGAACACGCCGGAGAACATGAGCAAAGCTGAGACTACGTGTAGGGCTTCCATAACTCTCCCCTTTCAATATACTTGGCAACTATCAGTGTACCAACAAAGTTCAGCATAGCATAGGTCAGAGGGATGTCAACGAAAATCGGCCTTTCAAAGAGGTAGCCGATGACGACCAAAAGCACCACGACCTTCGTGCCTATGACGCTGGTGGCCATCAGCCTGTCGAGGGTTGTGGGGCCTCTGAAAACCCTGTACATTGTCATGAGAATTGACACTGTGATGAGAATGCCGACAGCGAGGAAAACGTCAAGCATCTCCATAGTGGATTTTAACTCCAATAATCAATATAAATAGGTTTCTAAAAATTCCTGAATGCCGACAACGTGAAAATTGAAAATGTTACACGATGCTGCTGCCTTTAAACGTTTTCCGGGTAAATCCATCACGGGCGTTTGGCATCCGTACTGTATGCGATTGCGAGACCCCTTGCCACAGTTTCATCGCCTCTTTTGACTTCCAGCCTGCAAAAGGCAATTTTCTTCCCATGTTCTATTTCTGCTTCAGCAATCAATTTCTCTCCAATAAATGCAGCTTTTATGAAATCCATCCTTATCGACAGAGCAAATCTTAGGTACTCTCCGGAATTTACGCATAGGGCTTTGGCTGTCATGGTCTTTCCCGTGCCAGGAGGACCACAAAACAGGACATTTTCTGGGCCCACCTGTCAAATTTTTGGGATTTTCAGGCATTCAAGAATTATTTTCGCCTTTCTTTTCGGTTCATCCTGACCAACAACATCCTCGAGCTTCACATGCACAACAAGCTACATAGCTGAAGTCTGCAGTAATTTCTGTGCATCTCAGAGTGGCGTGATGGAATCGCTGTAAAAGTGAATAACAGCAATCTTGGTTTTCAGCCAGGATATTGTTTTCGGCCGTGTATGCGCATTTTTGTGAATCTGTTTGCATAAAATATGTGCAATTATGCACATTTTTTCGCATAAGTTATTTAACTTTATTAATCATTATCTTAGTTCATGGGTGGTTTTGTTGCCGAAATCCATGAGAAAACAGAGTTTACCAGAATGGAAAAGCTGATAGTCCTTGTGGCTGCTGCCATAGGCTGGTCTCATGATGCCGTTGGTCTCACTCTTCTGAACTTTCTGGCAGAACCAATAATGGAGGAGTTCAATGTTGGAACGCTTGAAATAGGCTTTATTTTTTCCGCACAGTACATCTTCTGCATTTTTGGAGCCATGCTCTTTGGAGAGCTTGGCGACAGGTTTGGCAGAAAGAATGCCCTGATACTGTCCATACTGTGGGTGGCCGTGTTCAGCGTTCTGTCAGCCTTTGCCCCCAATTTCTGGACTCTTGCTGTTCTAAGAATCATTTCGGGAATGGGAGTTACATGGGGTCTGGCCTTCACATACATGAGTGAATTCTATTCCCCAAAAAGAAGGGGTTTATTCGGCGGTTTAATTCATGCTACATTTATATTCGGATTTATACTCTCTGCTCTCTCAGTTTCGCTGATATATCCAGTTTATGGATGGAGGGCGTGCTTTTTCATCACACTGTACCCGATTCCATTCCTGATTCTCTTTGCAAAGTACCTTCCAGAGTCAAGAATATGGAAGAAACACAGCAAGGAGGTGGGCAAGTCACTCAGACTCGGAGAGATAGTCCGGAATAGAATCTACCTCAAGCTGATGATACTGGCGACATTTCTCTTCTGGCTGGCAGAGTTTGCGTACCATACGATTGTTGACTGGTCACCGACATTCATAATCAGGGAGTTTGGTTATTCACCTGAAGAGGCGAGCATTACCGTCATGAAAATATCTCTTGTTGCGCTGGTGGTTCTGCCTTTTGTTGGATTTATAAGCGACTACGTTGGGAGAAGGATAAGCTTTGCAGTTTCTGCAGCTTTTGGACTCGCTGGCTCCATCCTTCTGGGGTATTTCACTCTGATAAACTACAATCAGCAGCTTGCACTGCTGTCTCTGTTCATAATTCCAGTTGGCTTCGGTTCCCATGCTCTGTTTGGAGTGTGGAGCAGTGAAATGTTTCCGACGAGGATCAGGGCTACTGCTACTTCTGTCATTTTCAGCGTGGCGAGGGGGCTGTCGGTTGGTGGCCTCATAGTTGGATACGTTGCAACATTTGCATCTCTCCTTGCCGGGATGCTTCTCGGGGGAATTGCATTCCTGCTGATGATTTTGCTGCCCTGGTTACTTCCCGAGACCAGAGGTAAGGATCTTGAAGAGTTTTGAGGTGATAGAATGAATGGAGCGGAAATTGTTGCCAAGGCTTTGTTGAAAGAGGGAATTAAATGTGCTTTTGCACTCCCAAGCGGCGAAATTCTGCCGGTATGTGAATACCTGCGTGACGAGGGTGTCGACGTGATATTTACAAGACACGAGCAGGCTTCAGGAAATGCCGCAGACGGGTACGCGCGTGTGACGAGAGAGGCCGGGTTCTGCATAGTTCCAACAGGTCCTGGACTGGCAAATCTCATGCCTGCTCTGGCTCAGGCGTACTATGCGTCAAGTCCTGTAGTTGCAGTTGCGGGACACAGCAGGTATGAGAATCTTGACAGAAACGCATTTGAGGAAATTGATGGGTTCCTGTGGGTGAAGGAGTACACAAAATGGTCAAGACTGGTACCGTTTACCCACAGACTTCATGAATACGTTCAGGATGCGTTCAGAAAAGCTATGTCTGGCAGATACGGTCCGGTGTTGCTTGAAATACCGAAAGACGTTCTGAATGCTGATGTCGATGTTCAGATCGAATTTAAGGATCCAGAAAACTATAGATTCACAGGCAGATTTGTGTGTGAGGATGAACTTGTTGCTGAGGCCATGAACATGCTGAATGAGGCCGAAAAACCCATTATAATCGCTGGATCTGGAGTTTACTGGAGCAAATCCGAGGACCTGCTGCTGAAGTTTGCTGAAAAGCATTCGATTCCTGTGCTGGCAAATGGCCTTGGCTTCGGATGCATTCCCTCAGACCACAGACTTTTTGCAGGCCATGCCTCGGCCTCCATCGTTCTCGGAGAGAGTGATTTTGTGATGGTCATAGGAAGCAAGCTGGATGAGTTTCTCGGATTTGGGCAGAAATTCTCGAAAGACGCCAAAATCGTGCATGTGGATATTGATCCAGATGCGCTGGGTAAAAACAGGTACGTTGATCTTGCAGTTCTCTCGGATGCCCGAGCCTTTCTTTCAAAAGCTCTACAGTCCAACGTGAACAGAAAATTCGATTCATGGGCTGCAGGTGTGGAGATGATGGCCAGAAACATTGCAGAGATGTTTGATCATGCTGCGAAAGGAGATGAGAGGCCGATGAAACCCCAGACCCTGATGAAGGAACTTTCGGAGATCATGAGAAAGGATGACATCGTGATACTTGATGGAGGGGAAACAACGGCCTGGGGACTTCTCTATCTCAAAGCCCGGAAAGCAGGAAGCGTAATATCATCTCAGGGTCCATTCGGCCATCTCGGGGCAGGGGTGCCGATGGGAATTGCGGCGAAGGCAGCTGAACCGGACAGGAGGGTTTTCGTGGTAACGGGTGATGGCAGCTTTCTGTTCAACGGTGCCGAAATTGACACAGCAGTGAGACACGAGCTTCCAATCATTGTGGTGGTGGTTAATGACTCTGCGTGGGGACTGGTTAACCATACAAGGCTCCTGACAACCAAGTCAGAGGAGAGGGCGAGGTATGGGGCAATTCTGAACGAGAACGTGAGGTACGATAAGTTTGCAGAAAGCCTTGGAGCTTACGGTGAACTTATCACAGACATTGCGGAGTTCAGGGAGGCAGTAAGGAGGGCTGTTGATGCCGGAATTCCGGCGGTTATTGATGTACGGGTAAAGCTTGAAGAGATCTCCCCGCTCGCAAACATCCTCTCGGGATCAGAGGGATAGCATGGCCACACTTATAACAGGTGGAGCAGGATTTCTGGGAAGATTCATAGCCCGAAGGCTGGAAGATACCGTAATCTTTGACCTGAGGAAGCCAGAGCATGGTAAATTCGAATTCGGGAGCGTCACGTCCTGGTCGGATATAATAGAAGTATTCAAATGCCATGAAATTGATTCGGTGATTCACACTGCAGCCGATCTGTCTGTTAAAGCAGAGAAAAGCCATGTTGATGCATTCAGAACAAATGTGGAGGGGACACTGAACATTCTTGAAGCCTGCAGGCTGTTCGATGTGAGCAAGGTAATTTTCATCAGCAGCCACTCTGTTTACGGCCTGAGAAGTCAGCAGCCGGTGGATGAGTTCTCATTCCGGGAGCCAGCATCGCTGTATGGTGTAACAAAAGCGTGCTCCGAGATTCTCGGGACATACTATCTCCATGCTTACGGCATGGATTTCAGGGCTGTGAGATTTCCGATACTGATCGGTCCCTTCAGAGCAGGTATGGGGGCGAGTGTGACGTTTTCGTCCTTCATAGATGATTTGTATTACGGAAGGGGATGTGTTATGAATCTCCCACCGGAAACAAAGCTGCCCGTTCTCTATGTGAAGGATGCAGCAGAGCTTGTTCTCAGATTGAATGATACAGACAGGGTTTCAAAACCGTTGTTCAATGCGGGAGGGATCGCTGTTTCCCTCGAGGAGTTAATCTCCTCTGCAAGGAAGTTCTTCCCGGATTTCGAACCCAGATTTGATGTCAGCAGCGAAGCTGAGAGAATAGCGAGAAACTGGTCGGTTATGACGGAGCTTGCGGTAAGTTCAGGTATTCTTGACAGATACAGGAAAATAGACGAGCTTGGGTGGGAGATAAGGTGGGACAGCACGGACAAAATCGTTGAGGATCACATCAAAACGCTCCGTTCAGAGGTGGAATAATGAAGGTTTTCATAGCCGGTGCGGGTATGATGGGGTGCGGTATAGCGATTGACGTTGCGAGAAAGTATGAGGTCATTCTCTACGATGTCAGCAGGGAGCCGCTGCAGCGGGCGAGGAAAATGATATCTGAATTTGAAGGCATTGAGGAGAGAATCAGTTTCACAGAACACATAGATGATGCAGAAAATTGTGAAATGGTCATTGAATCGGTTTACGAGGATCTGGATGTAAAATCAGACGTCCTTCTGAAGATTGAAGAGATATCAGACGCCATTCTATGCTCGAACACATCTGTGATATGTATTGATGATATTGCAGAGAGGTTGAAAAGCAGGGGAAGATTTCTTGGGGTTCACTGGATGAACCCGCCTTACGTGATGCCCCTCGTTGAGATAATCCTGTCAGAATACACGGATGCAGAAACACTTGAAAGAGTTAAGACGTTCCTCGGAGATCTCAGAAAAGAAGTCGTTGTTTGCAGAAATCAGTCTCTTGTGAACAGGTTTAACGCTGCAGTCCTCAGCGAAGCTTCAAAAATGATTGAGGAGGGTGTGAGGTTTGAGGACATCGATAAAGTCTGGAAAAGCCATCTTGGAATTCTTTACACTCTCTTCGGTCCGCTGGGCAATATCGATTACATAGGCATTGATGTCGTGCATGCTGCAAGCCTGTACCTGTATCAGAGGTTCGGAGATGAAAAATTCAGACCTTCAGAATGGCTTGTCAGAAAAATAGAGAAAGGGGAGCTTGGAATCAAAACAGGAAAAGGAGTCTATAAATACGGGGATTTCGAGAAATCTTATCTGCATAGGGTTGAGAAGATCAGGATGCTTCTGAAATTTCTTGATCAGAAATGATTGACTCCATAACAGTTGCAATGGGCTTGCTGACCTTTGCAGCTTTTACAATCAGGGTAATTACTGGGTTCGGTAGTGCCATACTGCTATCACCCATATTTTCGAATATTTTACCACCAAAAGAGGCGGTGGTTCTGATAATTCTGCTTGAATCATCGGTAAACATAATTTTTGTTGTAAAGGAGAAGATGAACCTGGGGCTAAAGGAGGTTTATGCTGGAGGTTTTTCGGGAATTGCCATTGGCATAGCCCTGTTCGGTATAGCATCCCAGCAGATGATTGGACTGTCAATCGGACTGGGAATGGTCGTGCTCGCAGTGCTGATGCTTGCCGGTGTCAATTTCAGGGTTAAAAATACTAAGAGACTTTTTCTGAGCCTGGGATTTGCGAGTGGATCCATGGGAGTTTTGACCGGTGTAAATGGGCCTCAGATAATACTCGGACTGACGAACCAGGGTTATGACTCTGCATTTATACGGAGCTTCATAATAACATATCTCGTCATTATTGATACCGTAACACTTGCAGCATTCCTGCTTTCTGGCCATATCAATGCAGATGTGGTGGTTAAATTTGCCTACCTTGTACCATCTGTTGCTCTGGCCTACGTTACTGGCAGGAGAATTCTCGGAAAACTGGATGGAGAGGACTTGAGGAGGGTTATGCTGCTCACCGTTATAGTACTCTCCATTGTTTTGATTGCAAGGTATGGAGGTGGTTTGCTTGTTTGAGTTTAGCTGTGTGAGAGTTATATTTGGATGCGACACCATAAACAGGTTACCGGATGAAATCAGGAAATCTGGTGGAAAGAGGGTTGCGATAGTCTGCGGGAAGGCTGTGAAGAGCACAGCTGAAAGAATCTGCAACCTAATTAATGAATCGGACATTGCCTGTGAGCTGTGGAGCGAGATTAAAGCCGAGCCTGAGATTGATGTTGTAGATTCGTTTCTGGATTCCTGCAGGTTTGACACCGTTGTTGGTATTGGAGGGGGGAGCACGCTCGATGTCGCAAAGCTGTCTGCTGCTGTTGGAAACAGTGGCAAAAAAGCGTCTGATTTCCTGCGAAAACCTCTGCCCGGGAGGAATGCCGGTTTGATTCTCTGCCCGACCACTGCCGGAACCGGATCAGAAGTTACAAAGCTTGCCGTGTTCAGGCTTGGAGACAGGGATGTGAAACACGTTTTCGATGATCCCTCGCTTTACGCTGATGTGGCAATTGTGGATCCGAAATTAACACTTTCTGCACCCCCTGCAGTTACTACCAGCTCAGGACTGGATGCAATCTGCCATGCTGTCGAGGCGTACACTTCCTTGCTGTCAAACCCACTTTCAGACATGCTTGCGGAAAAGGCGATAGAAAAAGGGGTAAGGGCTCTGAGAGAGGCCTATGCCAGCGGTAAGAACCTCGAAGCAAGGATTGAAATGTCGTATGCCGCATTGCTGGCAGGGATAGCTTTCGACAAGGCAGGGACATCTCTCGGCCATGCTTTAGGTTACGCTCATGCATTTATCCACGGTAGTCCCCATGGAAAAAGCGTTGGGATGACACAGCCCTACGTTCTGCAGTACAATGCAATTGCGAACATGGAAAAACATGCCAGAATTGCTGCGCTTCTGGGGGAGAGGGTTGACAGCTTAGCTCCAAGAGATGCAGCCTTTCTTGCAGGAATAGGTTTCGTTAAACTCCTTGATGATCTTGACATTCCTGCAAATCTCATCGATGCAGGTGTGGGAGAAGATGATGTCGGAGAGATTGTTAAAAGGATATTCATGAGTGAAAAACACATTTCGAGAAATCCGAGAGCGGTGAGGAAAGAGGAGATGTATGAACTTGTGAGGAAGGCCATTCACGGGGAGCTATATGGTCTCAAAAACAACTGAAAAACCATTGACGGTTACCGTGTCGACCCTCATCCTGTATTTCCCGGAGTAGTATTTGTCAAAGATGTATTTCAGCAAATTTAGATGTATCTCGGAAACAGCGACGCTCCTCATATCATGGTAGAACACAAAATTGAGCCTGTTTCCATCCCTTTCAACCTCCGCATGCTCAGCCCTGTTCAGAATTTTCCAGAGCGTGCATATGTTCTCAAGCAACTCTTCGAGACTCAAATCGCTGATTGGCTTTTTTGATATGTACTTGACCGCCATTTCAAGCATGCTCTCCTTAACCGCCCTGTCTGGATCACCCTCGGCAAGGGCTGTATAGTGGTCCTTTGCACAGAGAGTGAAATTGAGCTCTTTGACAAAACCAAGGAGGATTAAATCCTCATTGCTGACAACACTAGCACGTTCTGAATTGTACTGGAGCTCCACAGCCTTTTCGATAACCGCACTCAGCGTCCCGTACTCTTTCTTAAGTTCCTCTATTTTTCTGAGCGTCTGTGGCGACACTGTTGTATGGATTCGTGTTTTTGGCATATTTGATTATCTGGAAAATGCAGCTTTAAATTTGTTTTTGAGAGTTTGGTCTGATCAATTTCAGCAAGAGTTTTCTGCACCACTTTCGAGCGGAAAAAAATCGCTGTCAGGAACACATGGTTGCTCGCAACTGGCCAAATAATTGAATATTTCACCTGCATTTATTCTGCTTTGGGAGATTATGCAGGCACCTCACTTCCATAAGCTATTGCAAGACCTCTTGCTATCGTTTCATCGCCTCTCCTGACCTCCAGCCTGCAGAATGCAACTTTTCTGCCGTATTCTATCTCTGCTTCTGCAGTAAGTCTGTCACCATGAAATGCCGGTTTGATAAAATCCATTCTTATTGAGAGTGCGAATCTGGAGTAATTGCCGGAATTTACTGCAAGAGCAAAGGCAAAATCGGCCAGAGCCATTATGTACGCACCATGTGCAGTTCCATGGAAGTTCAGATAGTTGCTTGAGACAACTCCCTCCACCCTCGCGTATCCGTCCCTGACCTCCAGAATCTCTGCATTCAGAAATTTTCTGAAACTGTCTCTATCCGGTTCTGGTTTGGGATGCTTTCCAGTCATGATCAGGAATGTGCTATTAAAAAATAAATTTCTTGGGGACTTCTGCACCTTCGGAGTTTTCAACCATCCATTCTCAGATAAACCTGTCGAGGTTCATAGCCTTGTTCCAGGCTTTTGTAAAGTCATGGATGAATTTTTCTCCGGAATCGTCGCTGGCGTAAACCTCTACCACAGCCCGGCCCCATCTGGTGTCCGAATATCTGATCAACCCTCGTTTTCCTGAATTTCAGTTCTCCGCTTTTTCTGTCATAGCCCTCGAATAAATAATAGCGGTTCTCATCTGCCTGTCTTCACCCAGCCCCCATATCGAGCAGATTCACAAAAAAGTCGTTGGTCAGCATGCCGGGTGTGTCTGTGAGAACTCCGTGATTCTCATATCTGTAACTGACCCGGTGCATCTACTCTGACCCATGACCTGAGAAAACTATCGGATACCGATAGTAATAAATACAACAAAATCAGAGACACCGTCAATGTCAGATGCGCTAAAGGGCATGCTCAAGCTTCTGATTCTCAGAGAGCTTGAAAGCGGAGAGGCAACGGGTTACGAGCTCATCGAGAGAATAGGAAAAATCGTATCAAAAAAACCGTCTCCCGGATCGGTTTATCCCCTTCTGAATGAGCTTCACGACAGGGGTTTTCTTGAGGTTTCGGTTAGGGGAAACAGGAAGATATACTCCCTTTCCACAAAGGGTAAGAGGGCTCTCGAAGAGTTGAAGGAAAGGGAAAGGATGCTGATACTCGATAAGATCAGGTTTCTGATGGAGGCGGGCATCCTTTCGGGTGAGAGCGTTGATGAAGCAGTAACCTTCGTCATGGAAAGAAGGGAGAAGCGCTGGGAGCTCTTAAGGATTAAAAACTGGTTCAGGCTTCAGGAGGCGATTCTGAAGGCATACAGAAAGAATCCTGAGAAGACTGAAAGGGCTGTTGAAGATGCCATAAGGATGTTTGAAGCTGTTGGGGACTCTGAAGGTGGGAAACATGAAGAGGCGTAGTATTTTTTCAGTGCTGATTTTGGCGGCATTTCTGCTGGCCATGGGGGTTGCAAGTGCAGAGAGTGCAGATTTCAGGTTTCACGTCTCACCGGTCAGAGATACCTTCTATCCTGGCGAGGATGCAGTTTTAACCCTGCTGATAGAGAATGACGCAAAGGTTAGCAGTTTTATCATCAATGAGAACACGTCGAATCTTCTGCCCCTCATCACAACTGCCAAGAACCTCAGAGTTGAGCTCAGCGGGAGCCCACCTGTTGAGGTGAAGACGATCAATCCGCAGCTTGCCGGAGATCTGCCGTCGGGAATGGTTTCCAAGGTGTCCTTCAGGATAAAGATCGATCCGGATGCTCGGGAGAAGGAATACACGTTAACCGTGAAGATTCACTTCACCTATGTCACCTACTCGATTGATCCGCTTACGAAAACGGCATACATAACCTATGACCATGACGTTTATCTCAAAAACGTCAACATTCGTGTGAGCAAGAAGGATTACGACTTCAACGTCAGGATTCTGAACTCGACCCTTCTGGCAGGAAAGAAAGATGTTGTGAGCGTGGAGGTCATCAACACGGGTAAGAATCCAGTACACAACACCTCTGTCATTCTGAACGCAACCCCACCTTTAATGCCAGATCCGACAGGCATGATTGCTTACATTGGGGATCTGGCCTCGGGAGAAAAGAGAACTGTATCTTTCAAGGTGTATGTGTCTGAAAACGCACTCAATCAGAGCTATCCAGCCAGGTTCGTTTTTCAGTTCAGCGACGCTGCAGGCTTTCCAAAAACTGCTGTAAAAACAGCCCCTATTTGGGTGGAGGGCAGCAATAGCATCGAAGTTGAGAACTGGCAGAGCATCCTGACTCCACCGCTGAACGCCCCTGTCAGGCAGAAAATAAGTGTCCCCTCCCTTCCATCCATCCCCTCTATCCCATCGCTGCCATCTTCTTCGCCTTCATTTCTATCCGGGAAAAAAGTCCAGCCCGCTTCAGGTGTAGTGACGATTCCGTCAAGAGGCATTGTGGAGGTCACACTCAAGAACACGGGAGAGGAGATGAGGGATGCTGTAGCCATACTGTCCTTTGACACCCCACTCATCCGTGTGGAGAACTCGCCATACATAGGGCATCTCGGCAGAAACGAGAGTGTCAGGGTTCTTTTCAACGTGGAGAACCTGGCTCAGGAAGGAAAGTACAGGGGATGGGTTGCGATCAGCTACACAAATCCCCGGGGAGATGAGGTTTTGACTGAAAAGCACTACATAGCCGTTGAGATTGGAGAAAGTCCCCTGCAGATAAGGGACGTGAAAGCCCTTCTTTCAGCCGGACAGAAAGGCGAGATGGTTGTGGAGGTGGAGAACGGAATTAAAGAGAGGCTTGAGGATGTCGAGCTGAGCCTCCTATCGCCTGAGCTCACGATTACGCCCCTCACCACAACTGCTTTCATCGGAAGCCTGGAAAGCGGAAAGGTTGGTAATGCAAGGTTCAGGATTGACGTGGATGATGATGCAGTCCTGGGGAACTACACCCTCTACCTGCTGGAGAGATTTGAGATAAACGGAGCGGAAATAGTAAGCTCGGCCAGAATCCCGGTTTCGGTGGAGTCCAGAGGGGTGAAAATAGAAATAACATCGGTTGAAGCCTCTCTTTACCCTGATTCCACGGGTGAAGTTGTCATAAAGCTAAAGAACTCTGGCAGCACCCTGTACAACACCATTGTAATGCTGGAGGTATCAGCACCGCTCTCGGTGGCTGGGGGAAGCTCTCTGGGCAGTCTCGTCGGTCAGTCACAGCCTGGCATGTACTTTGTCGGGACCCTTGAGCCCGGCAGCACGGCAGTGGTGAAGTACAGGGTGAAGGTTGACAAGGATGCGGGAGCGGGCAGCTATCCTGCAAATCTGAGGCTGAGCTATTACGATGCTGAGGGCTACAAGCATGAAACTGGCAGTTTCCCCATTGCTCTCGAGGTGAAGGAAAAGCCATTGATAACCCCTGTTCTTTTTGCTGCCGCTGCACTGGGGCTGATAGCCTTACTGACCGCTGCTGTAATTGTGAGGAGGAGCAGGAGGAAGAGAAAGTCTGAAGCGAATGAACGGGAGAAATGAGAAGAATGGATGCTGGACAATCCGGACATGGAGGATATGACACAAAAGCAGTGAATCCGTGGCTCTCTCTGATTCCTGTGGCCACCGGGGTATTCATGGTGATGCTGGATACCAGCATACTGAACATAGCCCTCCCAAGCATAGCCGAGGAGTTCAACGCCTCGGCCTCCGACGTTCAGTGGCTCCTTAACGCATATCTCATAACTCTGGTTGTGCTGCTGGTCACCTTTGGCAGGCTGGGAGACATGGTGAAGAGAAACCTCCTTTACGTTACCGGAATGGCCGTTTTCATTGCTGGAAGCCTTCTCTGTGCGGAGTCTTGGGACATCTTAGTGTTCATTGTGGCCAGAGTGATACAGGCAGTTGGGGGAGCGATAATGCTGGGAAACAGCATGGCTCTGATCACAGAACTATTCCCTCCGGGTAAAAGAGGGGCTGCAATGGGGCTTAACTCAATCCTCATCGCCTCCTCATTCGCCTTCGGACCTGTGATAGGTGGCTGGCTGACGACGCATATGAGCTGGCACTGGGTTTTCTACATCAACCTGCCGGTGGGTCTTGCGGGAATTGCCCTCGGATTGACGCTGCTCCCAGCAATGGGTGAAAAGGCCAAGGTGCCGGTGGATGTGTTTGGACTGGCACTCCTGTCCATATCTCTTGGCTCCCTTACAATCGGAATCATCCAGGGGCAGGAGTGGGGCTGGAGAGACGACAAGACAATTGCGTCCTTCATAGTGGCGTTCTCATACCTTACAGCTTTCATCGCAAGGGAACTCACCTGTGACTATCCCATTCTTGATCTGAATCTCTTCAGAATAAGGAATTTTACAGCAGGAGTTACTGCTCTCTTTTTCATGTCAATGGGGCTTTCAACCTCTCTGTTTCTCATGCCATTCTTCCTGCAGGGAATAAAGGGGTTGACGGCTGAGCAGGCGGGGCTCTGGATAATGCCAATTCCAATTGTGAACACCGTCATAGCCCCACTTGCAGGAAGGCTCAGCGACAGAATCAATCCGAAGATAACCATGTCGATGGGACCGGTGGTCTTCTCCATCGGGCTCTACCTCCTGAGCAAGATAAGCGCAAACGTGACGTTCTGGGAGCTGCTGCCGGTGCTCCTCTTCATCGGCTCAGGCATGGGTCTATTGATGCCCCCTGCAATGAACGTTATGATGACCTCCGCACCCCCTCACAAGGCCGGGATGGCAAGTGGAACCATTCAGACTTCCAATTCCCTTGCAAGAGCCATGGGGGTATCGCTGGGCGGAATACTCTTTACAGGAAAGATGAACGAGCTGATTCCGAATTTCGGAAATGAGATTCCGAACCCGATGCAGATAAAAATACTGGAAGTTTTGGCCATGAAGGGTTATGCCGGTCCGATTGTGATAGTCACAGAGGCTTTCATGAGGAGCTTCAGAAGTGTTTTCCTGAATGCCATACCCTTTATCCTGATAAGCCTGTTCATCGTGCTGGTGTTCCTGAGGGGTGGAGAGCATCTTGAGGCAATCGGTAAATCAGGTTTTACTGATCAGAGTGACCAGAATTCGCATAATTCGGTTGTCCCCTCACAGTCGAGTAAAGGAGAATACTGCCGGGAAACCGGAAGGTCCGGGGAGTGAGAGGTCACTGCAACTCCGTACGTTCAGAACTGTGACTGAAGGTCGCCATCTGGAGTTTATCTGAAATACGTGGCAGCATGGGATTCATAATTCTGCAACCTGAACCTGATCAATCAGATCCATCAAAATGTGGACCAAAGTTCATAGCTTACTGTATATCTTAGCATACATATAAGCCAGACTGAGAGGATATCCCGGATCTGTAATGCGTGTTCACATCAGAAAAATTATGACGGACCCGCCGGGATTTGAACCCGGGTTAGAGGCTCCGAAGAAGAGAGCAGAGAAATCCGTTGTGAAATTCAAGATAGATGATAGGACGGAAGAGGAATATATCTTCTTCAGGTTCACTAACAACAAAACAAAGGATGGACAGAGGAGAATCGAAAAAATATTCAAGGACTTGTTAGAAGTGACCGGGAGAGAGATCTCAAGAGACAGCATTCTGAAATTCCAGAACTGGTATATGACTAAATACAGCCACCATGAAACAAGAAAGAAGTATTACACAAACACCAGGAATTTCCTGGAATGGCTTTACAAGAAGACTGGAGACTACAGGTTTAGAGAGCTAAAGGAGTTACTGGTAACACCAAAGAGGCCAAGCAAAAAGATCAATTCCATCCTCCTTAGAGAAGATGACGTAAGAAACGTAGTTTCGGCAATTTACAAACTTCCAATAAACCCGCATGATTCTAAGATGAGACACTATTATTCCAAGATCAAGTTTATTGCCTTTGTTCTCCTTGCATCCTACACAGGACAGAGACCTGAATCCACCCTGGTTAAACTTACCCTCAATGATATCCGGGAGGCCTTGGAAAGAGATCCGCCCATGCTCTGGATACCTGAGGAGAAGGATAAAGAGTCCTTCCCTCACTGGGTTCCTCTTCACCCTGTTGTGGTTGAATGGCTTAAACCTGTGATAGAATTCTATGACATCCATCCTCAGGGACCATCAGATAACAGGCTTTTCCACAAATATCCAGTTTACAAACTCTTGAAGAAAATTAACGTTAAAGCAATCCATACAGGCATACCGATAAGGCCCTCTCATTTCAGGAAGTTTTTCGAGCAGATGTGTAACAACGTCCTGATGGTTCACCCTGGACTGAGAGATTACATCATGGCACATAACACAGGCAGTCTTGACGTTCAGAGCTATGATGGGAAACTTCCCTCTGAGATCTATTACCAGTACATGGAGAAGTGGGGGAAGGTTAACCTTGTGCCACCAGAGGTTAAGCTGGAGGAGCTGATCCATAACCTCTCCCCAACTGGGGATTAACTCCCTACTCTTTAACCCCCCTCTCTTCCACCCATTGACTCCCAGTTATCACCTTAGAACATGCTAAGGTTTTGGTGCAAAATCAGGTTCTGGTTCTTCCTTGAGAGTCGAAGGAATTTTAGAATAGGTCCAGCTTCCAGGAAGTCGAAAGATTGTTAGAGTTACTGGATGATTCATCTACTGGATAATCAATCCAGCCCTGAAATTTGTATTTCGGAGACCTGAATATAAATTAATATGTATTAGTATGTATCAAAAAATAAAGAACAGCAATCCACTTTAGAGAGCTCCTCCGTAATAGTAGCCGTATCCAGCCCTTCCAAGTCCCATCACGAGTCCAAGCACTATGAAGATTATCACGGCCATGACGACCACTGGCAAATACTTCCCCGTCTGAGCCAGCGCCTTGAAGCTGTTTATTATGGCATCGTTGACATAGGTCTGCACCTGGGTGTTGTTTATTGAATTGATCTCTGGCTCCACCATAACATAGGTCTGCCCTCCGAGAGTTCCAACGAAAATCAAGACAAGTGTGGCCACACCTATGCCGACTATGAGGGCTATGATGTCGCCGACGTTCGCTTGAACGTATCCGGACTTCCTGTACACCGGCTTTGCTTTCACTTCCTCAAACCCCTCAGGCCTGAATTCCTCCACGACAGCCTCCATTTTCACATCACCAAAAAAGAGAGTAGATTCTTTCCTCAAATAACGCTCGCTGTGACACGTGTCACCTCGAGCCTGTTTAATACATCCAAAGACAGAAAAGGCTCTTGAAGGTGATATTATGGTCCTGCCTCTTGTCGGTCTGGCCGTTGCAATGGCTGCGAGCGCGCTAGCACCAAAAGTGGCAGAAGCGGTTGAAAGAATGAGAAACCCTGAGGTTAACGAGTATGCCAGCAGAAGAGAGGTTAGAGAGGCCTACAGGAAAGCCATTGAGGAGGTTGAAAGAGCGCAGTATGAGAGAGTGAAGTCCACCCCCTCACCATTCGATGATGTGTCATATTACATATATGGTGCCATTCCTGGACTTGCCACCTATGCAAGCAAAAAACAGGTTGCCTCTGCAACTGAAAAAATCCTCATCTCCCAGGGATATTCGCCTGATGAGGCCAGGAAAGCAGCATCAGCGATTGAGAGAGTCGAATCTGCCAAGGCTATTGGAGAGGTTGTTGGTGCCATAATTCCTGCAGGAGGTTCAGCAGCTCTGGCAGTAAGACAGGCAGGGAAGTTCATAGCCAAGGAGATAGGAGAGCAGGCCATCAAAACCTTAGGAAGGGAAGGAGTGGAGAAGCTGGTCGGGAAAACAATAGTCAAAGAAGGTGCTGAATCAGTTGGAAAAGCATTGATGGAAAAGGGCCTGATAACAGTTTCCAAGAAGGAAGCTGTGGGTATTGGAACAAAAGCAGTGGGGAAAGCATCAGCCTTAGCTGGGGCATGGGAAGGTGCAACAGTCTCAGCCATGCAGGATGTGAGCAGAGAGAAGTATACCAAACCTAAGGAGATGTTGAAGGACGTTGCTTTTGGTGCTGCTACAGGTGCAGCAGCTGCCGGTGTGGCAGGTGCTGTTATTGGAAGGCTGGCAGTTAAAGGCTCGAGACTTGCCAAACCCCTTGACTATTTCACGGGAATAATTGACCCATACGAGAAGCCTGGAGACTGGATAGGAGAGAGCTTTGCCAGAAAGATAAAAGTCCCACAGCCTTCCCTGCCAGTTGCAGATATCCCTGAACCTGTGAGGATTCCGAGAATTCATCCACCGTCATTAACCCCATCTCCAGCTCCATCTGATATACCTGGGAACCTTCCACGTGAGAAGCTCAGTCCCGGATCTACGAGAAGCATATACAGAAGCATTAACGCCAGAAAGGCAAAGATGAGGGTCCCATCAATAACGCCAACACCAGCTCCTTCTCCGTCACCATCTCCAGCTCCCTCTCCAACACCAAGTCCAACACCATCAACCACACCAACCCCATCCCCAACTCCAAGTCCAACGCCTGTTCCAACCATCACACTAACTCCAACAATCACTCCAAGTCCTTCCCCCACTCCAAGTCCAGTCCCAACCCCAGCACCTGTCCCAACACCAACTCCAACGCCAACCCCAACACCTACTCCTCAGCCTACACCAACTCCAGAGCCAACTCAAACTCCTACCCCCACGCCTACTCCAACTCCAGCTCCAACACCAACCCCAACCCCAACTCCAATGCCGAGGGTTCTGCCATTCTTCCCGTTCATAGGGAGACTGGACAAAGGGAACGAAAATGTGACAAGGAAAACAAAGCTCATCTACTACGACGAGCTTGAGGCAGCAAGGAGGGCACTGTTCAACCTCTTTGGTCTCAATCTGTAGGACAAGAGCTATTTTTCCCTCTCCCCTCCTTAGTAACAAGGTTTTTCTATATCGAAATTTTGAGCACCAATATGGGCAAGCTTGTAGGTTTAGGAGCTGGGTTTGTAATTGGCTTTTTCTCCATTTTGTATTATTTGAATCCAGAAGATACGATCATAAAAGCCTTTTTTAAGATGTTTGAGGTCTTGGAAGAATACACTCCTCCAGAAGCTGAGGACATTATGAAGAATGTGACTACCGCTGCGCAGGTAATTATTCTGATATCTTGGATTGTAGGGTTATTTATCTTGAAAAAGGACCCTCTAGGATTTTTGACTGGGCTTCTTTTTGGGCTTATTTTAGGATTCTATGTGAGTTCAGTGTTTTAGAAATCACTATTATTCTGGCCAGCTCAACTCTTGAGGTTCGGAGGTACCATTTTTAAACTCTTGGGAAAAGGAGAGTTTTCCCAAATCCCGGGTATTTTTGCCGGAATTCGCAGCGTAAATATATAATATAACAATACATTGTATTACCAATGTAAGACTGAATCACAGAAACCCATAGAATTCAAGCCACTTTCTGAAATTGTGTGATAACTCAAACCTTTCCATGTAGATCTTCAAGACCTCCTTGAATAACTCTTCATCATGGAAGGTAATGGGACACTTATCTGTCCTCTGACGTAATGTGAGAAAATCAGGGTCTGAACCATACACTATCCAATGTTCAATATGGAACCTGTAATTTCTACCTTTCTTGACAAGTCTAAGAATACCTTTTCTATTACAGATCGGGCAGGTTATTATATTATCCTTACTTTTCCTTGATGATCCTTTAGGAATAACGTTCTTAAGATTCTCAAGAATTTTCTGGATCTCCTCTTCAGAGATCTCTCCCTTTTTCATGGATTCTTAACCTCCTCATTACAGTCCACTTGCTCACATCATAACCCATCTGCCTGAGCTTCCACGCAATCATCTCATAGCTATACCCCTTAGCTCTAAGGGAGAGGCAGAGATCAAGGGGAAAGTCCTTCCTCGGTCTTCCTGTTCCCTTCCTGATATACAGAACCTCAGGCATTATCTCACCCTGTCATGTCTATGATCTCTTCCTCAGGTTCTTTTGGCTTTGACTCCCTCACCCAGAAGACTCCGACTTCTTTCCATGTGCCGTTATCTCTGATCACCAGTCTGAAAGCTGGCTGACTGTCCTTCTCCTTCTTCTCGTTCTTGAAGATGTAAGCCTCTCTCTTGCCGAGAATACCAAAATCAACGTATCCGGAAAGATACTTTTTACTCTTCATCTTTCTCCCTCCTCAAGAAGCTTAATATCTTCCAGAGCGTGCTTATAACCGTGTAAAAAAGCATCATGGTAAACGGATTCAACCAGCCTTGACACCCATTTTGAGAACCATCTTGCGTGTTCTTCTGCCAGTCTTGCACCCTTCCCGTAGAGGAGTTCCTTTTTCATGAGGTCAAGATCGCCCATCATTCATCCCTCCAGAGCTGAACAACAGGCACCCCCTCAACGAAAGCATCAAGCCTTATTGCAATCCTCGAGATGGCGCATATCCTGTCCGATAGAAACCACATGCACAGCTCTCTCAGACACTTCCTTTTCATCACTGGACAGAACCGGGAGAACTCTCGATCATCTACCTTCAGATCCGGACTTACCAACGCCTCCAAACTCACCACCTCCTCTCCTTCTTAGCTAAGGGGGGAGCCTGAAGGATGAACTTCCTGTAAATCCAGTCTCCCAGCTCCTCAACACTCCCGGAAAACACAGGCAGGAGCTGATCAGCCCTCAGAAAGTAATCGGAATAGACTTTCTGTCTTGGATTGAACTCATACAGATTGACCAGCTCGTTTCTCCTCTCGATATAGTAAAGGGGAACTCTCAACGCTCTGGCCACTTTCTTCAGCGTGACAGCCTGATAACCTCTTATCTTCAGCTTTCCGTTCTTTTCCTCAAAAATCGCTCTGATTCTTGGCCCGACGTCAAGGACGGTGTCAATGTTTGTGATCACCACTTTGTCAGATAACTCCCTGTATGGTTTCAGAGCCTCCCAGAGTGTGTTTTCAATGTAATTTCCGCAGTGAGGACACTTCATAAGCCCATAACCTCCTCATAATGCTCAAAATCCCCAGAATAATCCTCTCTGCCTGTCTCTTCCTGCTCTTCTAAACCCTTGAGGAAATTAACGAATTCAGAAAGAGAAACTCTGATAGCCCATGGAGTTTTATTTCCAACTCTCATCTTACCATATTTCCATCCAAACCTCTCAGCCAAGGATTTGAGGGAGTCCACAGCCAGACCGTCCAGAACCTTCAGAACCGAATTTGTGATAACCACATCTTCTCCCTTCAGATAAGCCCACGGGAGGAAATTCTCCCTTATCAGGGCCTTCAGTCTATAATCCAGGTCTGGAGCGTAAAATGTCCCGTTCTCAACAGTAACCTCCACCTTAGAAATGTGTCTGGAATACCTCTGGTTGATGTCCTCCAGCAGTCTGGCCCTGATCTCCTCATTTACCAGCTCTGTTATGTCCTCCAGGGACTCTCCTTCATGTGCTTCATCAATCCAGGAAGGAACCTCAAGGCCGGCAAATTCATAAGCTTCCCTAAGGAGGAGGGTTGAAGTTTCCAGCCAGTCCTTTTTCAGCAACTCAGGGTTTTCAGCTATTCTCTGGAAGACAAAATAACCCAGGAACCTGAGATCGTGAATCCTGGGCAATACCTTATTCTCAAACTCCCTGACCCTCTCACCTGAAACCCTGTCAGAGAGGCTGAAGAGAATCCCGATAAACCTTCTCAGGAGGGCATCATCTGAGGGATAGGTTTTGTTTGTGGTGAAAATCATCGGGCTTAAAGCCGGCTCCTCCACATAAACGCCCTGAACGTATCTCCCTCTGGCAAATGGTGATTCTATGCTGGACTTCAGGATCTCCCTCAGAGAGTCCTTGGAAAGAACGTCAGCAACCTCATTGATCAGGATGGGGAATGTTGTCTCTGAAACAACCTTCCCGAACCTCGGAACGGTGTCAATGTGGGATCCACCCTTCTCCTCTGGGGGTAAATTCCAGATCGCTCTTATTATCTTCCCTAAGGTGGATTTGCCGGTGGAGGCTGAACCATGGAGTAAAAGCCAGGGAAAGTGGATCCCATAAGTCCCCCTGATCTGCTTTATCGCATAGCTGAACGGTGCCAGAATTCCCCACTTGATTATTGTGGTGAACCTGTCTGCCAGATGGTTATACCACTCCTCCCTCAGCTCCCTGAGAAGGAGGAGAGATCTCTCCAGGTCCTCCTTGGTGAACTCCTCAGCTTCCCACTTAACCGCCCTGATCTCTCCCTCAAAGAAGTAAAAGCCAGGCTTTTCCAGCTCTCTCCTGATCTCAGCCTTTCCGTTCCTGATGAATGCAATAACTAAGGAGGAGAGGGCATCCTCAATCAGTCTTTTGTGCTTGACAATTCCCTCAGCCTTCAGCCTCTGGACAATAACCTCCAGCTCTGCCGGGCCTATCGTTTTCTTTAACAGTCCATCAAACTCAATCTCAAACTTTCTCACACCGCCAAGGGGATCCTCAAAAACAACAACCCTGACAGGGCATGTTTCAGCTATCAGCTCCTTATAAACAATTCCTCCATTCTTCTGATCTTCATAGGCCCTGGCAATTATCCCCTTCCTGGGATTGGCAACATAATACAGCTTTCTGGAGAAATCAATCAGACTGAATATCGAATCTCTGAAGGGGGAGGATCTTCCCAGTTTTTCCTCCAGCCTTCTTATCAGCTCTAAGGACTGGAACTCACCCAGCAATTTCTCAGCTATTTCCTGGAGACCTGACTTTCCTTTAAGCTCCTCTTCTGATGGAGGATTGCCCTTAAGTCCGTAGGTCCGGTCAAGAACATAAAGCCTGAGATCCTTCTCCTCATCTCCCTCAGCCAGAATCTCGACAATTCTTCTGGCAGAGCTGTAATCAACTCCCGCTTTCCTCAGCCATCCACTTAGAAACATGATTATGTAATTCCTGTAGCCCTGCCTGTAGATCGGCCTTATCAGATTGACGATCTCAAGGATTTTGCTCTCTGAGAGTTTCTCACCATCCTTGGATGTCGAAGATTCCTTAGACTTCCTGGGAGCGGGATCCTGCTCGAAGGTTCTTTCGAACCTGCTTTCAAGTCCTTCATTCTTTTCCAGAATTCTAAGGAGGGAGAGATATTCCTCCCAGCTCAGCTCTGCAATTCTTTCAGGCTTATTGACAAACCTGTAAAACTTTCCTGAAGGGTGAGGGGAGGGAGGACAGACGACAAAACCACCCTCAGCCCTGATGTCAATTCCTGGCCTTATGCCTATTCTGTTGTTGAAGAACTTTGGATCCGGATCTCTGACTCTGAAATAGTAGTGGTAACCCTTCCCTGTTTCAACCACCCAGGTACTGATGAACTTCTCATAAAGCTCAGGATTTGCTTCATACAGCTCTCCCAGGAATTCTCCAGCCACTTCCTTAGAATCGAAATCTATAACTGCCAGATTTCCTGAAACCTTACCGGTTACGATTGCTATTCCGATTTTGTTTCCATTCCTGATGGCCTGAAACTGTTCTGGATTTGAGAACCAGCTTTTAACCTCCTCTAAGGTGGGTGGTGAGAGCTGGTATTTCTTCCAGTCCACCAGAGCCGGTTTTCTGGATTTGCCATCAGGTAACTTTATCAGAGCAACCGGAATTATGCTGAAACCTTCCTGGAGGTACTGTTTAGCATGCTCTAATAAGGTGGACATGTCTATCACCCTTCAGGAAAATGCAGGATGGATGTCCGAGGGGACAGGGGGAACTTGTGAGAAAATGACCGCAGAAGTGGTCAAAATCCTGGTTGGTGCAGAATTCCGGAATCTTAAAATATTTCAGCGCTTTATTTTCCTTTAAGAGGCAGGTGGACTGGAAGACTGACATTTTCTACCCCTCCGATTTAATTTTTTCAAAATCAATACCAAGAAACATAGCATAATGTTCAATAGCCCTCCTGACGATTTCAGAAGCTGATTTGTGGGCAATAGGCTTTGAATACTCCCTATTTAGGATTTTCTCAATTATTTTGGTGTGTTCAGGGTATACTGTAAATGAAACTTGGATCATATTCCATTTTGTCTTAGTTCCAATCATTTTGGTTCGGTTCGACATACAATAATAATCCTATTTCCGTTATATTTAAATATTTCGGTGTACTATACCAAACTATGTCTGAAAGAAAACATCCCAAGAAAATGGAGAGAAGAATCAATCGAACGAAAATATATTCTCTCATAGCTGAAGGACCAAAGACTTGGAAAGAACTCATTGAAGGAACAGGTTTATCAAAAAGTGTCCTCGCAAGTCATCTTCAGGAATTGGAAGATGATGGGTTAATAATTTCTGAAATTGATCCGAAAGATAGAAGAGTAAAAATTTACAAAATCAATCCTGAGGCTATGGAAGTTTCTGAGAAACTTATGAGTGTATTGTTGTCTTATTTTATAGGTAAGAACTTTAAAGATGTTAAAGAATTGAGAGAAAGCATTGGTGAAGTTTCTCTAATCTGTATGGCTGGAGGGGACGAGGGTTTAAGAGTCTTAAATATGGTCTTGAAAAATTTGGCCGAAATTCTGCAAGAACTCAATCCTAAGGTGGGGGAGGAGTATAGAAAGAAATTTGAGGAACTTAAGAAACCAGTCCAAAATTATGCAAAGAAAGTTATTTATCGAAAGAAAGGGGATATAACAGACAAAGAGCTAACTGGAGAACTTTTGGCTGATTTGGCAGTTATTGGAGCATTAAGTTTATTGAAATCAAGACAATCAGATATTTAACAGCATTATTTAATTTTTAATGTTACTAAGTGGGTGTTCCGAAGTGTTCCACAGGCAGAATAATGCTCTATTCTGCAAACTAAGGGGAAATTCTTCTCAGATTTGAAAATGACATATGTTCCGCAATATAAAACCCCACGGAACAGGGTTATTTTTTCTCAGTTTCGGAATTGAAGGAATTTCAAAGCTGTTTTGAAAATGTGTTCCGCACCTTATTAGCGCATGCTTTATTTCTTTTCTCAACTTTATGACTTTTCACGGAACAGCGGAACAACGGAACACAAAAGTAACGTGGAACCTATGGAACAGCGGAACAGTGGAACATTTTATTATCTCCCCCTCCCTTAGTGATACCCCCGCTAACTTTTTAGGCGATACTTCCAACATACGTGCATGACTTCTGTTGCTCCAGTAAAGCGAAAATTAACCCTGAGTGTAGATAAAAATCTGGTTCAGGAAGCTAAGGAGATGGGGATAAACCTGTCGGCCTTTTTTGAGATTAAGCTGAGAGAACATATCAGTCTGGTAAAATATGGATACCGAAGGGAGATTCTTACGGACCCGCCGGGATTTGAACCCGGGTTAGAGGCTCCGAAGGCCTCTGGGATATCCAAGCTACCCTACGGGCCCACAATGTATGAACTGAACTCACGGATTTAATTTATTTTCCTACACACTGCTTTTCAATTTGTCCGCACCGAAAAGAAAATGTGTATAATGTTATGTAAAAAAGATTTTGCACACTCTGGTCAGATTTTCAGTATTCTACCCTCTCCACCGACGAGGACGTCTCCTGTCCAGCCGTTTTCACTTTTTCTGAAGGTTGGAAGCAGATCAAATTCTCCTCCAATCTTTATGGTTCCCGCTTTCATGTCTCCTCCTGCATAGCCGCAGTTTCCATGGATGATTATTTCCCCACCTTTCATCTCTGTTCCGATGAAGTCTCCAGCGTTACCTTTGATCTCTATTGTTCCTCCCGTCATCTTCTCTCCGATATAGTTCCCTGCATTGCCCTCTATCAGAATCTTTCCTCCCTGCATGCCGCTTGGGTTACCGTAGTAAGCACACCCGATGAGGTTCTTTGCGTTGCCCTTGACGATTATCTCACCATCCTTCATCTCTGCTCCAAGCCAGTCGTCAGCACTCCCTTCAATCGTTATCCTGCCGCCCTTCATGTATGCGCCACAGTTTGCCCCAATATTTCCTTTTATGACTATTTCTCCGTCATCCATTCCTGTTCCAACCCATTTGACCTTTGAAAAGTCTCCATCAAGTAGGAGCTTCTTACCGTCTCCTTCCTTCTCAACATCAAACAGCTCTCCAAGAGTTTTCTCAGCATTTCCGTACCAGACTTTGAAGTTCTTTATTTCCTCAAGACTCTTCTCTGCAAGTTCGGGAGTGAGTTCGGCCTCAACGCTGACGTCGAATTCGAACTTTGGCTTAAGGATGAGCATCTCAGTTCACCTCCACTCTAACCGGGTTTCTCAACCATTCTTCCTGGATTCCGTAATTCTTTCTCTGGATTGTGTAGTAGCTGTTGAAGAAGGAGTTCAGGTCCTCATCTATGGAGTCAAGGCTGACCTTCTTTCTTGCATCGACCCAGAATGTCCTTCCCCAGCTTTCGGCAACAACGGCACCATCCTTCACGACTATTTCGCCACCCTTTATTGTGTAAACAGGTTTTCTGAACTCTGAGTTTATCAGCTCGTACTGGGCTGCAGGATCAACATCGTCCGGGTTAATGCTGTAGATCGCAACATCGGCATCGGCCCCAATGCCAAGATGTCCCTTGTTTTCCATTCCCATGACTCTTGCAGGCAGACTTCTCGTCATCTGGATGACATCGTATAGGGTTTTTTCGACCTCTATTGCTGGCAGGGATGTTGCCTTCTGAACGTAGGGACTAACTCTCTCAAGCTCTTTTTCCCTCATCTTTCTGCTCATCAGCATGGCCATTACGTATGGATATTCTGTGAATGGTCCACCGTTGGGGTAGTCTGTTGTGAGAACGACTTTATCACTGTCAACGAGCAGTCCAAGCTCAAGCCCGATTGCCCACTGCAGGGCGTGAACGGGATTCTTAGGGAGATAAGCTATTGGCACTATTCCTGCTCCTCCTTCGATTTCGCTGTCCTTGTTGACCCATCTTGATCCTGTGAGCTTGTGCAGGGTGAACTGGAATGGGGCATCACCGGTCATTGCGGTAGCATGTCCGAAAATTGCCTGTCCCATGTCAATGGTAATGTTATCCATCGAGTTCACAACCTTGGCGATCTCCTCAGCACCGCTTGCAACGTCTCTCCATGAGCTTCCCGCGTATGCGTTAAACTGAACGTGGGTTACGTGGAGGGTCTGTCTTTTCTCGTTGGCCAGACCTGATACGAGTTTCATGGTTTCGATCGTGGTCTGGTAGTTTCCTGGGTTTCCGAGATTGTTGCAGTGGAGATGCACGGAATGGGGGAGGTCAAGCTCTTCGTTGGATTTTACGAGCTCGGTGATAATCTCCTTGGGTGTAACTCCCCAGTTTGGTACCTCATCCTCTAGATTCTTCACATTTCCTCCATACATCCAGGCCTCAACGCCACCCGGATTGACGACCTTCACACCATAGCCCTTTGTTCTCTCAATTGCCCATGCAATGAACGCTTTCAGCTTCTCTCTATCTTTTTCGGCAACGTATTTGAAAACAAAGTGCCAGTTTCCGAAAACAGGGAGCATTGCCTTATCCACTATGGGGATGGCGTCCAGCTCTTCATGTGTGTGGGGTGAGCCTATCGGGGGTGATGCTGCCTCAACTGCGGTTGTATAGCCTATCTTGGCATACTCATAACCAATGGCAGGGGATGTTAGCAGCACTCTCCCAATGGATGCCCTTAATTTGTTTGCCGTGTGCCTTACGATTCTCATCTCTTCAGGTCTCATCGTTCTGCCGACATTGATCTTGCTTCCTGCGATGTGTGCGTGCATCTCAACTCCGCCTGCAACAACAAGCTTGTTGTTTGCATCAATTACTCTGCATTCGTCCTTATTAACCTCACTTTCATCGACGATTTTACCGTCTTTTATGAAAATGTCCATTTTTTCTCCATCTATTTTATTTTTCGGATCAATAACAATACCGTTTTTAATCCAGAGCATTTCAATCACCCTTCAAGCTTCTCCTCCACAATTCTCAGCATCTCTTTCAGAATCTTTTCATCACTCCAGTATGGTGAGTCAACGAGCTTCTTCACCCTCACTGGTATCCCGTCCATTCTGTATGCCCATCCCTCAGCCTCTATTCCTGCAACTGCAGAGGGTATTATGACATTTGACAGGAGGGTAGTCATGTTGGGGAACGGATCAATCTGGATCACGGGTATGTTTTTCATGTGTTCAACGGCTCTCCTCGGGAAGTGTGCTGCGGGATCACTGGATACCACGAGCATGGCATCACAATCTTTTCTGAGAAGCATTTCCACAGCAGAAAACTCGGCAGGTGAGAATCTGGGATATCCTCTGCTGAAATCTATTGCATACTGGTATCCCACCTCCCAGGCCGGTACCTCTCCGGCACCTACGACATTGTAGTGGCCTCTCATTGGCCATATAATCCATCTTGCATATCTGTTGAGAAGCTGAATTAGCTTTACAGCGTTTTCAATGTTTCTGTCCCTTCCTCTGGATTGTGTTACTCCCAGGCCGTAGAGAATAACTCCGTATTTTGCGTTTTTCATTATATCTGCAAGCTCCGCAAGCTCCTCTTTTGGCACCCCTCCGACCTCATTTGCCTCAATATCCTCGCCCTTCACGAGCGCTCTCAGTGCTGAGATTATTGCATAGTCGTACCCCGGTTTTATCTGGACGAATTTGTCTGCCATTTTGGCAGATTTTGTTTTTCTAACGTCAACAACGATTACCTTCCTGTCTTTTCTGTCCTTTATCAGGAAACCCTTCGCCATGACGCTGTATCTTGTCGGGTGTCTCGGATGAGCTTCAAGGGGATTGCTCCCCCAGAAGATGACGACATCTGCCCTGTTCTTGATTGCCCCGAGACTCCCTCCTGGGATACCCTCCTCGATAACTGCGAGTGTCCCGGGAGCGTGGCATACACTTGCGCACTGGTCGTAAACACCTCTGACTTTCTCGGTCAGAATGACTCCATACCTTATCGCCTCATTGACAGTTGACGCCCATCCGTAGAGCAGGGGCTTTTTTGAAGAAACAAGTATTTCTGCCGCTTTTTCAATTGCCTCTTCATAGCTCACTTCCTTTCCATCAACCATCGGGCTCTTGATTCTCTCCTTCTCTCTGAACTTCGCAAGACCAAGAGCGCAGAATCTCTTTCCTTTCTGGGTATTTACGTCAAATTCTACATCATCGCATACGTTACCACAGAATGTGCATACTGCATCCATTTCATTCCACCCCTAAAAGCTCTCTAACAGACTTAACATTCTCCTCCGTCTTCTCCACTATCCCTCTTACTCCCTTGAATCTTGGCATTCCAGTGCCGTCGGTGTCGTCAGAAATTACCTGATTTGCATACGGGCCCATTGGAATGAAGATAACTCCTCTGGGCAGCTCCCCAATTTTTGCAAAAACAACAACTTCTCCAAATTCCGTTTTTACTTTAACTCTGTCCCCCTCTTTCAGGCCGAGTTTTTTAAAGTCCATCTCGTTCATCTCACAGTAGCTGACAGCTTTGAAGTATTCCTCAGAAAGTTTCTCTTCTACGGTCTTTCCCTGGTCTATTGTTCTGCCAGAAATGATTTCAACCTCAATCATATCAGTCACCGTTATTTTTATCCAGGTCTCTCGGAATATATTTAACGATTGCCATTTTTTACAATTGAAAAAACGGTTTTAAGCGAGATTTGCCGGCAGGTGTATTGCTGTGCAGAGCAGGCAGACACTGTGAAATTTTAATAGGGAAAATGTTTTTATAAATCTCCTAAAAAAGTTACCCAAAAGCGGGAAGGGGTGAGAGACGATGGGTGGTGATGACGATGGATTACAGAGGCTTCCAGGAGCTGTATTCTGCCAGGATAAGACAGCTTATGGCAGGAACACTTCCCGCTTTGCTCTTCTGCATCTTTATCGAGTTCATTGCAGGAGGTATTCTCGGCGCTTATTTTGAGAAGCTCATGGAGTCTTACAGGATAGTCCTTGTGATCATACCCGGGCTGATGGGATTGAGGGGAAACATCTTCGGCTCTATGGCTTCCCGGCTGACCACAATGCTCCACATCGGTATTATGGAGCCAAGAATATCCGATAAAGAGGTTCAGAAAAACATTCTCCTGAGTTTATGGCTGTCCCTGATACCGGTATTCATTCTCTGGGCGGTTGGTGTGCTGAAAGTCGGTGATGTATGGTCCGGAATGTATATTCTTTTCATAATCGTTGTCTCAACGATTTTTTCCACCCTGATCATGGGGTATTCTACAGCCATATCAACGGTGATTCCCTATTTGAGGGGCTTGGACCCGGACAGAGTCGCAGCACCTATAATCACGTCCGTTGGCGATCTCATAACTCTCCCTTTTCTGATTCTGTTCATCTTAATCTTTGAGCATTATTTTTCTGTTTTCGTTCTTCTCAGCGTTGTCAGTGTGGTGGTTTTTGCAGTTCTGGCATTTAAAATCAAACTTGGCAGCGATGACATCAGAACTTTCAAGGAAGTTCTTGCAATACTCGGGATAACTTCACTCATAGCCAGTGTTTCGGGAGGATTCTTTGAACATTACAGTGATCTGATTCATGCATCAGTGCTGTTCAGCATACTCTATCCTGCCATAGCTGGCACCACAGGTAATTTTGGTGCAATTGTGGGGGCGGCAACCTCTACAAGAATTCACGTTGGAGACATCGAAGGTATTGTTGATCGTGAAACCCTCGCAGACATAGTCATTTATCTGTTTACCGGATTCCTGATCAGCCTTGTCATGAACTTTGCCGGCATAATCATTGCGAAATACTTTCTCGGTAAAAACGCTGGAATCGTCCCCGAGTTCATAATCTTTTATCCGCTGCTCCTTCTCACCGCCATGATTGTTGCTTATTATATTGCCAGATTTTTCGGCAAACTCGGCTTTGACCCTGACAATGCAACGGTTCCGATGATAACGACGATCTCTGATCTCATGTCTGTCATCTTTGTCATCTTCGTATCCGGTGTGATTGTTGGAAGTTTCTGATTTTGAGATTGATTGGGTTTAAAATCTGGAAATTGGTTCAAATGCGGAAAAGCTTTCAGGCTCGCTTATTGGAGGAGTCCAACTTCTTCAGTTTGTTCATGAAAACGAAAATTGTGCTTGGTTTAGCGGATACAGTACAGCCTGTCGATCGGATGGGTGCAATCGTTGATCTGCTGGTTGTAAGTATTTTTCAGACCATTGTCTTAATTTACAAAACCCTTCGCCCAAATTGACTGGGGGCGACTGGTAGTAATGATCTTTTCGTGTTTTCATGGATAATGCCCCTTCTGTCTCCAACCGGAACTGTTGCATTTCTCGATTATTTGGCGGAAATTGTACTGGCAGAGAAGATTCTTAAGCTGCTCATGCAAGGGGCCATCATTGTAGCATGTTTTCGCCATTAACTGTTTTGATCCATTGGAGGATGGAAAGAACGGATGAATCACAGGAAGTTAATCTGCGTCCAATCACGTTCGGGACAGAATGGGTTTGGAAACTGATACTGAACGAGGAGAGTCATTTCAGTAAACCACCCCCCACAAAAAGGGAAAACTGTCAGGGTGAAATCATGATATCAATAGTGATTTAAGTACAGGGGCCAAGGTTTATAGTCGACTCAAAGTGGAGATGATTGTTTTGAGGATAAGACAGATGGTAACGTTTGAAAAAGAAAAAATACGGTTTAATTATCGGGTGGTTGGGATTGTATTCAACAGGGATTATGTTCTCCTCCACAGAGCAGAGGAGGATGATTTCTGGGCTCTGCCGGGAGGAAGGGTTGAGCTGCTGGAGCCTTCAAAAAATGCGTTAAAGAGAGAAATGCGCGAAGAGCTTGGTGTTGAGGCTCGTGTGGACAGGCTGATCTGGGTCGCTGAGACGTTCTTTAGGGATGGCGGAACGCTCCTCCATGAGCTGGGTCTTTACTATCTGGTGGAGCTCCCCGAAGATTGCTCTCTCTACAGGAAAAGACGGTTTTGGGGGAAGGAACATGTAGAGGGAGAAAAAGAAATCAGGCTGATTTTTGAGTGGTTCTCTCTTGATGAGCTGGAAAATCTTCCGTTATATCCGGGGTTCTTGAGGAAAGCATTAAAAGATCTCCCTCAGACCACGCAGCATATAGAGGTGTGGGAAATTTGAAAGAAAGGTCAAAGAGCATCCAGAGAGATTACTCTTCGCAGCCGGGCCTGGATGTCCTTCAGTTTTTCACCAACTCCCTCTTTATCCAGCTCCTTCCTCAAGCCGTAGAGCTCATAGAAAACCGGCAGTATCTCCTTTTCCGCAATAATGCCAAGGGAAAGTGCGGTTTCAATAACATATATTAAATCAACGAAGGCCTTTTGGGGTTCCGGGAGAGGCCTAATGAGAATTTGTTTTATGGATTCTTTCTGCTTCTGCCTCAGCCACTCATCTTCTCTCTTAAAGAACTCCTCCAGCTCTCTCAAGTCCTCTTTGGGGATTTCCCACTCGCTCGCCTCAACGTTCTCCTCCAGATGCTCTACCGTTGAAGGGCCGGTTAGAGCACATATCACTCCTTCATGGGCAAGGACCCAGGCGATGGCAACCTGCACTGGAGTTTTACCGTATTTTTCCCCCAGCTCGGCAAACTTTCTGGCAATTCTCAGGCCGTGTTGAAAACGCTCCCTCTGGAAAAGCGGGTCTAAATAGCGTATATCTCCGGGTTCAAACTTTTGGTTTTCTTTAAACTTTCCTGTGAGCAGGCCTCTCCCCGTTGTGCTGAAAGCAATGATTCCCAAATTGTATTTCTTATAAAGGGGCAAAAGCTTTTCGTAGGATTCCCTCGCAGCTGCACTGAACTCGGCGAGAACTGAGAAAGGCTTTCCAAGCCTGCAGTATTCCTCCGTGACATCTATGGGCAAGTGCCCAACGCCGTAGTATCGAATCTTCCCCTCTTCAACGAGCTCCTCCAGCGCTTCAACCGTTTCTTCAATTGGCGTGGCTGGATCATGGAAGTGAACCTGGTAGAGGTCGATGTAATCGGTTTGCAGTCTCCTGTGGCTCTCTTCACAGGCTTTTCTGATGTAATCTCTGGAGAGGTCTGGCTTTATGTTCCCCCTAACCCCGACTTTCGTGGCTATATAAACCTCTTCACGGAATGGCTTTAATATCTCCCCCAAAATCTGTTCAGCGTTTCCGTAAGCCTCTGCAGTGTCAAAGAAGTTAACTCCAAGTTCATGGGCACGGTAGATCGTCCTCTTAAACTCTTCAAGATCTTTTGCTCCATAAACCCCGCTCAGAGCATAGGTCCCAATACCAATTTCGGAAATTTTCAAATCTCCATGCTTTCGATGCTTCATGAATGGTGCCTCCTGTGGATTAAATCGAAGCTAACACTTCCAAGACAGTGTTAATAAAATTCTTCACGTCTTTTTCGATTTCTTACCTTAAATAAATTGATTTTTTCTGTATTAATTGCCTAAAACTTTATAAAGCTTGTCAAAAATCGCAGTTGCCTACCTTGGATGCAATTGATTCGGAGGAAAAACTGAGATGGACATCATCATACTGGGCTCTGGGGTGTACAGTGGCACTCCAAAACCTTTATGCAGCTGTGAGAACTGTTTGAGAGCAAGAAAATTTCCCTTATATAGGAGAACGCGCTTTTCAATATATATTCCCGAAATTAAAGCGCTGATAGACCCTTCACCGGATCTGCACTATCATTTAGGGCGTATTAACGAGAGAATCGAGCACGTCTTTATCACACACGCTCACTTCGATCACATAGGTGGTCTACCTGAGCTGCAGATTTTCAGGCACATCAAATTTTACGGACACCATAAGACGCTTGAAGCGGCCAGAGATCTACAAAAACGCTTTGTTGGGGAGAGCAGGTGGAACTGGGAATATTTTCCTTTAGAGTTCAACAGATGGTATGACTTTGGCTTTATGGTTTACCACTTTAAAGTTGTCCACGAGCCTGTGGAAGCGGCGGGAGGCTTTATACTTTGGGTTAAAAACAAAAAGTTAGTGATTACTGGTGATACAGGCCCGGAGATACTTGATGATGCCATCACAGTGGAAAAAATCAAAGGTGCTGACCTGCTTGTTGCGGATATGACGCATAAACACTCAATTCCGAAGGCCCATCTTGGAGTTGACGATGCGGTAAAGCTGGCCCGGGCGGTCGGAGCAAAGAAAACTGTCTTTGCCCACATAAACCACACTAACTACACACACGAAGAGCTTGAAGAAAGAGTAAAGCCCCATCTGGTGGCAAGAGACTTCACGCACATTCTGATTTAGCCGGCCCCACTTTTACCGTAATTTTTTGGCAATCTCATTGCACTCTTCTGCTTTCATTAATCTCCTTCTGTGGAGATCAGTCCCTATTCTGTGCCATTTTATTAAGCAAAGCAACCCTCTCTTTCACAATTTTCCTGTGCTGTTCTTCTGTCAGTGTGGGAGCTTTATTGCTCCAGAATATGTCGCATGGGATCTCATTACATTGCCCGCAGTGCTCCAGCCCTTTTTCAATCACACAGCACTCATAAAAATCACAAACCCTAAGCCCCACGTCGTGCAGCCAGCTGGGTTTTCCCTCTATGGCATAACACCCTTCGCACCCATTTCCATACATCGTGCAGTTGCTGCATGCACATCCACAAACTCCAATAACGTTTTCCATGATGAACCCCCTCAGGTTTTCAATGTCTGTTTAATTCCCATCTTAAACTTTCCCTTTCACAGGAGATGCATCCTAAACCTCCCTCTCCGTTTTCAGTCGCCAGCCATCTGAGCCATTGGGGTTGAAAAAAGCGAATACTCTTACAAAATAGCCCTGCAGGGACTTGCGCCTGAAGTAAAAGTGCCCCGGCCGGGATTCGAACCCGGGTCCGGGAGTCCGCAGCCCCCGAGGATATCCAGCTACCCTACCGGGGCACCTGCTTCACCCCAGCACGTGAGTTTAAAAAAGGGTTTCGGAGGTGGGATTGAGAAGGTTGCATTGTGGCTGAGTGCATGGTTGACATTCTTGTTTATTTGTGAGTGATACCTCCCCCGGATGAGTTTGCTTATCGCCAAGCCAAAGACGGTGCAGTCAGGATCACCCCTAAGTGGGATTCGCGAGATCAAGATTTGTTTTCCACAAGGCAGCATTTCACCTCGCTATGGATTTTTGAACTCTGCCACGCAATTCTGCATCTTCGGTAAAAATCCTGCATTAATTTTCAGTAAAAATAATTATAAATTCTCCCGTCAAGTTAGGTTCATGAAGTTTCTCGACCTCGACGAACTCAGCGAGGAGGACAGGCTTCTGAAAGAAGAGGTGCACCGCTTTGCTCTGGAGGTGATGAGGCCAGCGTCCATAGAACTGGACAGAATGGAACCGGAGGAGAGGATCAAACCCGGCTCCCCGTACTTCAAGGTTTTCGGGGAGATGAAGAGGCTCGGTTACCACAGGATAACAATCCCGGCGGAGATGGGCGGTGTGGATCTAACTCCCCTCCAGAGGTACATGATAATGGAAGAGCTCGGGTGGGGGAGCCTGGGACTCGCAACAGCAATAGGCGTTGATCAGATTCCGTTTGCATGTGCTGCACTCTTCGGCCCTCCTGAAATTTACGATGAGCTTGTGGTTCCCTGGCTTGAGGATGACAGGGGGAAATACCACGGATGCTGGGGCGTGACCGAGCCTGAGCACGGCAGTGACTACCTTATCGCTCTGAGAGAGGATGAGGATCTCGTGAGAAGGTTTGGAAAGGGCAATGTTGTCGCTGAAAAGGATGGAGACGAGTGGATAATCTCGGGCCAGAAGTCTGCATGGGTCTCTTCAGCTCCCGTAGCCACTCACTGCGGGTTGCATGCCCAGCTAAAGGATGGAAAAACCCTGCTCGACGGGCTGTTCTGCATCGTGCCCCTCGATGTGGATGGGGTGAGGAAGGGTAAGCCCGCGGACATGCTCGGAATGAGAGACGACCCGCAGGGAGAGCTTTTCTTTGACAGCGTGAGAATTCCTGAAAGCCACGTTGTTGTTGCCCCAGGCTTCTTTTACGGGGTGTTTCTTGACCAGCTTCTCTGCCTGACGAGCTGCGGGATGGGTGCTTTCGCGGTAGGTCTTGCGAGAGCTGCGTTTGAGGAGGCTTTGAGCTACGCGAGGGAGAGGGTGCAGGGGGGTGTGCCGCTCATCAGGCACAAGAACATCAGGCTGAAGCTCTACGAGATGTTCGAGAAGATAGAGACCGCAAGGTACTACGTTCGCAAGGTCACCGAATACACCCACCGCAGGATAATAGACGAGAGGACCGCCGATGCATCTCCAAGACATGCGAGGGCGGCGCAGATATATGCCAAGAGGATTGCATTTGAGGTGGCCAACGATGCATTGCAGATTTTTGGCGCCTCTGGGCTCAGCAGAGAGTTCATTGTCGAGAAGCTGTTCAGAGATGCAAGAGCCCTGCAGATCGAGGACGGGACTGTGGAGGTTCTGAGCCTTGAAGCAGGAGAAGATGTTGTTGAGAACTACGAGAAGGACTACTACGATGTTGAGAGAGTTTCGAGATGGTATGAGTAGGAGGTGGTGGAATATGCTGAGGGGAATTCCGTTTGATTCTCCGCTTTACGAGGTGGATGAGGAGAGGGGGATAGAGTACAGAAACTGTGAAGCAATAACTGCCTTTTTCACAATAAAGGGTGACGTGAGCGAGATCCTGCCCGAAGGCCTGAAGCCCTACAGCGACCCGCCGCAGGGAGGGGTATGGATTTCCCACTACTCGTTCAGCACCCTCGGGGAGTACCGGGAGTTCATAAGCACGATTCAGGTTGAGGATGAGAGTGGTGACATGGGCTATTACATCCCGTACATTTACGTCACCAACGACGCTGCAATGGCTGCTGGCAGGGAGATAGCCGGAGCTCCGAAGAAGCTGGCGAGGATAGATCTGAGGAAGAGCTATGATGTCGTTCAGGGCATCCTCGAGAGACCTGAGGGAACGAGACTCGTCACATTTACGATGAAACCTTCGGCCAGAGCCACAGGAGGGCTTATTGACCTGGTTCTGCCCAAGCCCACGTACCTGTACTCCGTCAGGCACCTCCCGCCGATAAACGGGAAGGGCGGTGTGACCCAGCTTGTGAAGTGGTATGCGGACATAGACTTTCACACCGATCCAAATGGGGAGAAGGTGGTTTTCGCCGGAACTGCGAGTGTGAGCTACGATGTGCCCTCTTCAATTGATCCAGTGCATAAAATCGAGATAGATGAGGTGCTGCTCGCCATATACTTCCAGTTCGACATGAAGCTGGGGTTTATGGACATAGTGAGGGACTACTGATCTGATATGCCCTGATAAACTCTGGAAACCTTCATTTCATCAATCCCGGCATGAGTCATGGGGGAGGAGTATGAGGCGTGTGCTTCTGCTTGTGGCTCTCCTCGCAGTATTGCTCTCCGGATGCTCGACTGAAGAAAAGAAAGCAGAGGAGAATCTCATCGTTAAAACCGTATTTAACGAGGGGAGTGAAATTCCCAGAAAATACACGTGTGATGGGTTGAACACAAACCCGTCTCTGCACATCGGTGGGCTCAAGAGCGAAGTTAAGAGCCTGGCGGTAATAGTGGACGATCCGGACGCCCCTTCCGGTGTGTTCACCCACTGGATTGCCTGGAACATCCCTCCTGTGGGTGAAATACCCGATGAAATCCCCAGAGAGGGTGTGGTCAGTGCCCCCGTAAAAATGGTTCAGGGCGTCAATGATTTTGGAAGGCTCGGTTATGATGGTCCGTGCCCCCCTGAAGGTCAGAAGCACCGCTATTTCTTCAGAGTTTATGCTCTCGACACCACGCTCGATCTGAATCCCGGGGCGAGCAGGGAGGAGCTGGAAAACGCCATGAAGGGTCACGTGATTCAGTACGGGGAAATCGTCGGGGTTTACAGGAGATGAGTTTACTATCTAGTGCCATAATTTATCTACTTGTTTTTCAATAATCCATCATGAACCTTGCCCGTGTGGATCTGAGCAGCAGGGATGTCAGGATTTCGAGAATTTCGGAGAGGGACGAGAGGGAGCTCATAGGTGGAAAAGGCATAGCCACGAAGCTTCTGCTCGGCATACCGCCAAAAATCGACCCCCTGTCACCTGAGAACGCAATTATATTTGCCGTAGGGCCAGTAAACTCCTTCAGACTGTCCGGAGCCTCAAGAATGACTGCTGTTTTCAAATCCCCCTTAACGGGCGGTTATGGCGAGAGCCAGTGCGGTGGTTTTGCACCCCATGAAATGGCACTGACGGGAATTCACCTTCTCATGCTTGAGGGCAGGAGTGAGAGACCGGTTTACCTGGTTGTTGAGAATGGGGGTATCGAGATAAAGTCCGCAGAACACCTCTGGGGGCTTGATGCGTTCGAGACTGAAGAGGCGCTCAGGAGAGATGAAGGCGGAGAGGTAATCGCCATCGGGCAGGCTGGCGAGAATCTGGTAAGATTCGCCTGCATAACTCACAGGAGGGGCAGACAGTTTGGGAGAGCTGGAGGAGGTGCGGTTCTCGGCTCGAAAAGAGTGAAGGCCATCGTCTTTAAAGGAGACGGAAAGAGCAGGGTTGACACGGAGTTTGAGGAGTTTCTTGACATGCAGGTGATTTCAAAGCTATCCGCTCTGCAGGAGTACGGGACGCCGAACATCATGTGGCTGGTGAACAGATCAAAGAGCCTGCCTTCGTATTACTGGGAGGAGTCCGAGTTCGACATTGAGGGCATTGACGCTGAGGCGATGCTCAGGTACTTTGTCAGGAGAAACGCCTGCTTTGGCTGCAGGGTTGCCTGCGGAAGGATAAGCAGGACTGAACAGGCTGAGGTTGAGGGGCCCGAGTACGAGACGCTCTACTCCTTCGGCTCCTTGCTCGGCAACTCTGATCTGAAATCCATAATTGAAGCTAACGAGCTCGCCGACAGGCTGGGAATGGACACAATATCTCTGGGAAACGCTATCGGCTTTGCGATTGAGCTGAGCAGGCTTGGAAAGATTAACGAGAATCTGGACTTTGGTGAAAGCCAGAAATACGTCGAACTCGTCAGAAAGGTCGCTTTCAGGGAGGGCATTGGAGACATGCTGGCAGAAGGTGTTGCGGGAATGGAAAAGCTAACGGGAGTTGAGGGTGTGCACGTGAACGGACTTGAGCCTCCTGCCTACGATCCCCGAGGAATTTTCGGCGTGGCTTTGGCATATGCAACCTCCCCAAGAGGAGCCTGCCACATGAGGAGCTGCGCCTACAGGCCAAACCTTGCCGGGCAGCTAAACAGGCTCTCCCCGGAAGGGCAGGCGAGGCTGGTTAAGGAGCTTGAGGATTTCTACGCTGTTGTTGACAGCCTGGTTTACTGCCGCTTCCTCACACTGCCGCAAATAGGGATGGGCTGGGAGGATGTGGCAAGGCTGCTGGAGATTGCGACGGGCAGGAGATATGAGGTGGAGCAGCTGAAAAGGATAGGCCACAGGATACACAGCTTAGCATGGGAGTTCAACAGGAGGGAGGGGATCGAGTATGGAAAGATGCCTTCCAGGTTCTTTGAGTACGGGCTGAGTAGAGAGGACTTCGAGAGGATGCTTGGAGAATACAGAAAACTCAGGGAGTGAGCTTCAGCACTCTCAGTTAACCATTGTCTTTTCTGCCTTGCATCAAAAAGACCAAATACTAGGGGTTTGCAGATTTGGGGTTGTGAACGAAAAGAGGGTAGCAAGATATCTTGACAAATTGGGGCACATGAAAGAAAGGATTGGAGATGTTATTGCGTGGATCGATGAGGCAGAAGAAGATAAGAAATCAAGACTTGCAGTTTACAAAGCCTTTCAGGAGGCCGTTGAGGCTGCTTGTGATCTCATATCCATGTCTTTGAAGGATTCCGGGTATCCGCCAAAAGACGATTACTCTAACTTCGAAAAATGGGGAGAACTGGCTGACAGGAGAATATCCGACTGCCTGAAGGTGGCAAATGGTTTGAGGAACAGGCTCGATCACCATTACAACGGGCTCGATGATAAACTCGCTCTCGATTCGATGAGGGACATCATACCTTGTCTTGAGGAGTTTATTCAGGTGATGGGGTCATGGCTGGAAAAGAAGTTGCAGACCAAGTAGCAAGGGATTTTGAATTTCTCAAAGATAGAGTGCTCGCGGTTCTGATTTTCGGTTCGGCGGTAAGTGAAGCAGAAGCGGGAGATGTGGATGTGTGCATAGTCGCCCCCAGTGGTTTTGACCTCAGGGAGGTTTTCATGAGGGTAGACGTCGCCGGAAAGAATTACGATGTGTGGCTTTTCGAGGAGCTGCCGCTCTACATGAAGATGGAGGTTATCCTAAACCACGTGGTTGTGTACTGCAGGGACATTTTAGAGCTTTACGAGTACTTTTACTTTTTCAGAAAGCTGTGGAAGGATCAGGAGAGGAGAAACCGGTTGACAAAAGAGGAACTTGGAGAAATGCTTAGAGCATTCGCAGGAAGACAGAGAAGATCAGCGTAAACCCGGACATTCCCACCAGAGGTTAAAAAAGAAAGTGGGTCAGACAATCCCAAGCGTCCTGTTTGTTTTCTTTATGCTCTCCCACTTGTCGGCAAGCTCAAACATCGCTCTTATTGCGTCGATGTTTTCTGGCACAACTATCGCCTCCTGATGGATTGCCTGGGTTATGTAAAGCTCGCCATCGTGGAAGTTGATGCTCTCTCTCCAAACAGCGTTCTCGAAAAGATCATATCTCAGCCTGTACTCTCTCGCAAATTCTATTATTTTGGCAGTAGAGGTGAATCCCTCCTCCTTGGAGAACAGCATTATCCTTGGCTCCTCCTCGAACCTCGCTATGACGTCATCCGGATTCACATCGCCATCTATCTCGACAGCTATGCTGTGCAGGTGCATGAGCGTCGTGGGAACCTTGAAAGCCGTGGTCACAATGTTCACGTCTGGAAGCACAGTCTTAACGTCCTCGGCATGATGGGATGGAAGCTTTACAGGATCAGGCATTATTCCATTCACGAGTCCCTTCTTGTCTTCTTTGGGATCCACAACTCTTCTTATCATCGTCGCCCTCACCTTCTTCAGGCTGTACATGTCCTTCAGAATCGACAGAACTCTTGCAAGGCCTGTTGTGTTGCAGCTCACAACCCTTACAAAGTTCTTGCCCACAGCATCGTCGTAATTCGCAAGGGCGCTGAACGAAGCCTCAGCAATATGGGCCTTCTCCCCGCCCTGGAATATTGCCTTGACTCCCGCTTTTTCATACAGTGGCTTGTTCTCAGCCCCGACCTTTCCGGGGGAGCAGTCAACAACGATGTCGGCCTTCTCAAGCAGATCCTCAATTGTGCCCTCGACCTTTATTCCGGCGTTTTCGAAAGCCTCAACCCTGTCCGGGATTGCCGCGTAGAGCGAGTACTTTTCTGCCCCCATCCTTGCCTCAAAATCTGGCCTGGTTTTGGTAACTCCGACGACTTCCATATCTCCCTGAAGGCTCACAGCATCTGCAACCCTTTTTCCAATTGTCCCGTAACCGTTTATCGCAACCTTAACCTTCATTCTCCACCCTCCACAACGATTTTATGACCTCTGAAGTCCATCAACACTATTCTACCCTCAACCTCGCCATATTCGCCAAGAAGACCCCACATTTTAATTTTTCCGTTTTCGACCTCTATCCTGACAACGTCTTCCATCACGACTTCCTCTTTTTCTCCCTTCTTAAGAATGACCTTTGACTCGCACATGATTTAGAATGGGGTTCAGAATACTTAAACTCTCCTTTCTCAACCTCCTGCCCTTTTCGACATGAGCTTTTCGCGGAATTTCTCAAGCATCTTTCTTTCCGGAAATACCACTCTGTAGAGTTTCAGACCAAAATGGGATTTTCCGCAGCTTTGAATAATGATATTCCCCTGAGTGGTCTCAATTCTGTCATTGTCGACCTTGAACTTCAGATCCAGCTCTGCAAGAATGTCCTTGATAATTTTCAGGATCTCCTCTTTGCTTATGCCGGTTATTATCTCTATAGCACACACCTCGCAATCTTCGAACTGTAGAGGCACTCGGAGCATGAGATGTTATTTGCGTAGCAGTCTATGTTATTCTTGGCATACCAACATCCCGCAACATAGGGGCAGTCAGCACACCACGGGAAACTGTCGCTCATACCCTTCCTCAGCCTTTCGAATTCAGATATTTTCTGGAGTGCATCATCGATTTCCTCTTTATTCAGATCAGACACGACAAATTCTCTGATGTCCTTCCAGTGATTGTTGACGAATTCCCTGTGGCTGTATGCAAAGCTCATGCATGAGGACACCTTTCCATCTGCCCTGACAAAAACTACGTCTTTGTACGGACACTCTCTTTTTTGTGAATCCCCGAAAAACTCTGCTTTCTCCAGCTTTACGCCATAATCTTTTGCAATTTCTTCACACTCCATGACCGTCTTTTCTGCTTTTCTGGCAAGGGCAATTCGGTCTCTGCTTTCGAGAATGTAGAGCATGTTTATTGAATACCCCCTGTCGTAGATTTTTTTAAGGATTTTCTGATATTCTTCCTTGTACATGCCCCTGCCTCTGCTCCAGTCCTTTATTGCTCTGATGATGAAATCTCTGTCGAGTTTTTCGACCTCCTCCACACAGAATCTGCTACCCTCAAAGTAGAGGGCCTTGCTGTATATCTCCCTGTTGCCTGCAACGACATTCGTCAGCTGGACTGATGCTCCGTAACGTGCAGAAATCTCAACGAGTTCTTTCAAAACCTCTATGTTGTCCCTTGTCACCACGATCTGGGTTACTGCCTTTTCTCCGACCTTTTTCAGCTTCCTTTCGATGCTCTCGAACACGAGCCCCCTTCTGTGCCTTGCGTCAAAGTCTATCGATATTGCAAGTCTGTCAGCCATCTCGGCAACTTCCTCAAATCCGGTGTCAACCATTCCGTTTGTGCTGATCAGGATTTTTCCATTCATCATTCTGAGTATCTCCTTGAGGTGTGGATTGAGAAGGGGTTCGCCATATCCATAAATAACGACCTCATCAGCGTCGCCAACCTTTTCAGCGACAGAAAGGGGCACGTTTCTTGCAAGATCTCTTTTTCTGAAGCAGTATTCGCAGTTTAAGTTGCAGGATGTGGTTACCTCAAGCTGAATTTTCATTGGAAAAAATTGGTTGAAAATAGAATATATAATTTTACGCTAAGATATTCCGAGAGCTTTCAGTTTCTCCTCCGTCGGTCTGCCGTTGACCCACCCTCTCAGTCTGTAGTATTCTTCTTTCATCTTTTCGAACTCTTCCCTGCTCACGACCTGTCCCTTGGTTGGTCCGTTCTGGACAGACTCTTCGAAGAGTCTTCTCGGCAGCGTATCGTCCTTTCCATCGAATCCGAATTTGTTCATTATCACTCTCTCGAGGTTGTAGATTCTCTCTCCGATTGTCAGCACATCATCTGGAGTTATGTCCCATCCGGTAACTCCCGAAAGAAGGCTCGCGTAGTCATCTGCGCCGAGGGCAAAGGTTGTGAACAGGCAGTTGACCGTCGAGTTGACCGTTGAGGTGAAGTCCTGGAACACCTTCACCCACTGGGCCTTCCCTTCGTATGTAAGCGGGTCGATTTTCTCAGGCAGCCCCAGGATCTCTGGACTCACTGTGTAGCCTGTGACGTGGCATCCTCCTCTGTTGGCTGTGGCGTAGTTCAGTCCAATTCCCTTGATGCCTCTGGGATCGTATGCCGGCATCTCAAGACCTTTGACGCTCATGGACACATCCATGCCGAACATCTCTTCCATTCTCTTTGAGCCGAGTGCGAGGTACTTGCCAATTCCAATTCTGTAAGCTGTCTTCCAGACACCATCAACCAGAGCGACAGGGTTGCCGAAAGTATATTCTATGCCCTGCGTGTCTTCGGGGGTGAGCTTGCCCTTCTCATAAAGCTCCATCGCGCAGGCTATTGCAGAGCCCATCGAGATTGTGTCAAGCCCGAGTTCGTCGCAGAGGTGGTTGGCCTTTATAACCGCTTCGAGGTCAATAACGCCTGTATCATTTCCGAGGCTCCAGATGGATTCATATTCTGGCCCCTCGGAGTCTATAATCTGGAATGGGCCCGTTTTCACGGATGTGGCTCTCGCACATCCGATAGCACAGCCCCAGCATGCGTGGTTCCTGTCGAGATATTTCTCGGCGAGGGTCTCACCGCTTATGTCGTTCGCCTTCTCGTGATAAGCATCCTGCCAGTTTCTGTATGGCAGAGCTCCACTCTCATTGATTATGTTAACAAGTACGGCTGTACCGTATTTGGGCAGACCCTCTCCGGTAACCGGGTTCTGCTTGATCTTTTCAAGTGCCTTTCTTGACGCTTCCTTGAACTCGTCTGGTTTTGCTATCTCTGGCCTGAAGCTACCTCCTACAACTATTGCTTTCAGCATCTTGCTTCCCATTACTGCCCCCACGCCTGTTCTCCCTGCTGCCCTGTGGTTGTCATTCATTATTGCTGCGTAGTTCACCAGATTCTCTCCTGCTGGCCCAATACATGCCACGCTGATTTTTTCCTCGTATCTCCTCTCGAGAGTGGCAGTTGTGTCAAAAACGTTCTTGCCCCACAGGTCCCCTGCATTTCTCAGCTCAGCAACACCGTCGATTATTTCAAGGTATACGGGCTCACTTGCGGCTCCTTCAATCACGATCATGTCAAATCCGGCGAATTTGAGATATGGCCCCCACTTTCCTCCGCTGTTTGCAGAAGCAACAGAGCCGGTCAGGGGACTCCTCAGCGCCATTACGTGGTATCTTCCGGATTCGGGGAATCCGGGCACTCCAGTTGCCGGGCCTGTACTGAAAATCAGAACGTTCTCCTCTCCAAACGGGTCAATATCTCTTGCAGACAGCCCCTCTTTCTCATATTCCTTCAGGTACTGGTACAGGAGGTACACAGAATAGCCCTTCCCTCCCAGATATTTCTTTGCGACCTCCTCATCGACGTCAATAACGTCTAAGGATCCACTGCTCAGGTCAACTCTCAAAATACTTCCCATAAAACCGTTTGCCATGGATATCACCTGCGTTATATAATCTATCACAATTCTATAAATACTTTATTGCGATAAATTAAATTTAATAAATCTATCAGTATCTCTTCAGTCTGACTTCGAAAATGGCGCCACTTGGGGTATTGTCGTACACCTTTATCTCTCCTCCCAGAAGTTCAACAACCTTTTTTGCAATAAACAACCCTATTCCTGTCCCTCCAACCGTCGAAAAACCTTCCTCGAAGATTTTGTCTTTTATCTCATCTGGTATGCCTTTTCCGTTGTCTATTATTCTGAAAACGCCATATCTCCCGTTAACGAAAGTTTCGATCGTTATTTTAATATCATCGCTGTTACTGTGCATAACTGCGTTTCTCAGCAGATTGTCTATCACCGATTTTATTGATTCATTTGCCTTTACAAAAACATTTGTAAGTGAATACTGAATATCTGCAAGGTCTTCATAGCCCTTGGTTATTTCTCTTATATAGTCTGAGATGTTTATGGTGTAAGTTTCACCGATTGCCTCTTCTATGGCTTTCGACTCTTTTATAAGTGATTCAATTCTATCGAGCTTTTTCAGAGCACTCTCTTTGAGTTTTTCTTCACCGAGTTCAAATGCCGCCCTGATAACTGTAATATCGTTTAGGATGTCATGTCTGAGGATTTTATTTACAAGCGCCAGATACTCGTTCTTCTTTTTAAGCATTTCCGTGAGCCTGTGAAGGTCTGTGGTATCGACGAGAATGCTTGCAACGGCGGGTTTCCCGCGATAATTTATTCTTGAGGGCCTCCCGGTCACCCAGTATACGTTTCCGTCTTTTGTGAGAATTCTCCAGGAATATGTTTCAACACCCCTTTTGCCCTCAAGTCGCTCCCTATATCTTCTTTCGACCATCTCTCTGTCTTCAGGATGGACAAGTTCGAGAGGGTGTATTTTGGAAAGTTCTTCTCGAGTGTATCCTGTTAAGTTCAATAGGCTTTGATTAACGTAAGCAACTTTATCATCTTGGAGTATGTATGCGGGATTTGGGGAATCGTCAACCAGAACCCGAAATAGTTCATTATTTTCTTTAAGCCTATTTTCAAGATGTTTTTTCCGTGTTATGTCTATCCAGTTCCCTAAAGCCAGTATTTCATCGTCACATTCTATCGGGAGAACGTAGCCCCACACCCATCTGACCTTTCCGTCTTTTCTGATGTATCTGCACTCATAGTTAGTTGCTTCACCATTGAATACTTTGAGAACTTCGCTTTTAATTAAGCTTAAATCATCCGGGTGTACGAGGTCATATAGTGATTTTTTCATCAACTCTTCTTTTGTGAATTTAGTGGCCCTCTCCACTATTTCATTGACATATATTAGTTTGAAGTCAGTGTCATGAATGTATATTCCAGCTAGCGATTTATTTACTATTGTTTTCCAGAACTTTTCGTCGAATTTATCACAGTCCATCTGTAATTATTTATTTACTTGGTAAATATAAAATTAACGTCGGACGATAAAATGGCGCTTCAGTCACTCGGCTGTCTATACAGGTGGCCATGTTAGTTGACAAAGCCAAAAATTGGTTCACAAAAATTAGACCGCAATAAATTTATAAAGCGTATCCAATAAGAGAACGGGGGTGGATATGAAAATCCTGATTGTCGATGATGACATGACCGTTCGGGAACTCCTCAGGGTAATTCTGAAGGATTACACAACATTTGAGGCAGATGATGGTGAGAAAGCCGTCAGGATGTATCAGGAGCTGAAACCAGACATCGTGCTGATGGATCTATTCATGCCAAAAATGGACGGTATAGAGGCAACCAGGAAAATTCTTGAGATTGATCCTGAGGCAGTTGTCATCGGTGTAACTGCTTTTCATTCCAACAAGGGAGATGAATTGATGAAAGCTGGAGCCAAGGAGATAATTTCAAAGCCCTTCACGAGAAAGTGGATTGTGGAAGCGATTTCCAGGTATGCAAAGGTGTAGTGTCTGCCCTTAAATTTTTGACACGCTCTTCTTGTGATAATTTCTGACGTGTCACTGGATTCCTGCGCTGATGCTGTACTTTGCAAGAACAAGTCTGTCGAAGTACATTGTAATGTTAAGTGTGCTGCCCGAGAGATTTGTCTGCAGGACCGTGTTGTTTGTGTATCCCCTCAGGTCATCGAAGTAACTCTTCCATGCGTCGGCATAGCTTGAGTTTATGCTCATATATAGGTATCCGCTCTGGTTGAAGAGGTTTATTTCAGCGGAATTCAGTTCAAACATCAGTGTTACCGATCCTTCACCTCCTGTAGACCCATTCCCTCTGATTGATGTAATTGCCACGAAAACGATTGTTTCGTTATTCACGTTCTTTTTGTAGATGAATATTCTGGGATTTGACATTATTGTGGTTTTGTTGAATGACTTTACCCACACACCACCGTTTTCAAAGGCCATTATGTAGTTCGGGTAGCGGTATTCCACACCTCCAAGTATGTCTGTTGATTCAAAAGCCGTTGAATTATTTATGATGACTCTGGTATTCAGGTTTGCATCTGATGACACCTGCAATGTGCCACCGCTCAGTACGATTCTAACCTCTTTTTTGGTGCTTTTTCCATATACAACGCTTTCGACTGCATCCTGTATTTTTCTGAATCCCTGGAGCATGCTCTCGAATCTCACATCTTCTTTGGCGTCATTTACCATTGAATTTACGTGGATGTAAATCGTCGTGATAGCTGAGATGGCTATTCCGAATATTATGATGTATCCCACAATTTCAGAAACACCTTTGCTGTTCATGTGAACCTCACATCCACAACGTATTTTGTCAACACCAGCCTGTTGAATGGTATGGTTATCTCAATCTCGTCACCATCCACGCTCACGTTACCCAGATTTGACAGGAACCTAGTCCAGGCGTTGACGTATTTTGTCTTCAATTCCATTGTTAGATTTCCGGATTCGTTGAAAACATGTGTCTCTGTTGTGTTGAATTTCAGAACTACGTTTATGATTCCTCCGCCCAGACCACCACCTGCTGATCCCGTGCCGACTATCTTGTACAACGCCACGCTCAGGTTGCCGTTTTCCAGATACATCTTTGGATGCGAGACGATAGCGTCTCCAAGGACTCCACCGTTCTCTATTGCCATTGAAAAACCGGTGCTGGAATACTCTATGGATTTGAGGTCATCGCTCATCTGGAACACCACTCCGCTCGAGTTCCTGACCGTGATTGTTATGCGTGTCCCGTCGGTTATTGACAGGGATCCACCAGAGAGTGCGAATTTTGTGCTTGTAACGGGAAAGACATCTGCTGATACCTTGGATATCTGTTCGTTCAGATATACAAGCTGAGAAACAGCGTTTCTCTCCCTGATGACCTTCTGATGGGTGTCAATTACGGGCATTCCGTACAGGAGCAGGATGGAGATTGTTATGACCATCATAGCAATAATCAGTATTGCATCCAGGACATCCGAAACGCCATCATCCCTCATTTTAACACAACCTTTTCCGGACTTATTCTCGTTACGTTCAGGTCTGGGGCAGGCAGTTTGATAGTCGTAGTATTCATTCCTGTAAACGGCCACGGTAGATACGTCACGTTTGATAGACCAAAAACGTTCGTCTTTATCAGCCCTTCCTTGGCAGGCACAACCTCAAAGCTCGCAGTCCAGGTCTCATTTATTCTTATGCTCGTCAGGTTCCACTGAATTACTGTCTGGTTGCCCCAAGTGCTGATGTTGGCGCCAGGTGGAGGCTGAGAAAGGGTAACATTGGACGTGAGCACGTCTGTGATGGTTATGTTCGTAGCAGCCTTCTCCTTAAGCTCCTTTGCAATCTGTTCGTATATGTTCTCAAGCTCTTCTGACGTTGCTGCAAAGAAGTAGTAGTCAGGAGATGTGGCTATCTGCTGTAGGAGTGTTGCGTTGGCATCGCTGCCGAATCCAATTGTGTAAATCAGTATGGATTCGTTGCTCACAAGTGTCTGCTTGGTTATTTCTGCTTCGTTCAGGGCTTCCTGAATTGCAAGGGTTTCAGAAGCCACACCGTCGGACGTTATGGTGGGGTTACCGTCTGAGAGTATAATCATGACGGGTATATTTCCGGGGGTGGTGTTTGCAACAAGTTCCTCTCTTGCGGCCTTTATGCCTAAAGCCATAGGAGTCCCTCCGTAAGCCCTTAAACTGTCAATACTGGAGTTTGCAGCGTATGTATCATTTGTTAGGCTTTGGATAACTTCTCCTTTCGGATAATATGGACTATATGCAGAGGTCGTATTGAAATAGGCAACGCCTACTTGGTCACTACTCTTTATGAGTCCATTGAACGTTTTTGCCGCAATTTTAACTGCGTCAATCTTGGCGATGTATGAATCAATCTGGAAATCTTGGGATCCGTATGGGAAATCGGCCACAACGTAGATAGTATATTGTCCTGGCTGGGCGCTCGAATCCTCATAATATTCGTCATAGGATGACCAGTAGGGACCAACCAAAGACCCATCTGGCTCTCTTATCCATGTGTGGAGTTCTTTGCTCCCGTTAATCGGCGTAACTTTGATTTTCAGGTCATCAACCTCATCGGGTACATTTATGCTGAATGTTTTCGGATTTGCAGCCAGTACAAAGTTATATGAGGCAATGAGATACCAGCTCCCCCTACTTCTTTTCCAGACCTCTACCGTTACAGTATCGCTGTCTTTTGGATAGTCTGCAACAACGCTGATGGTCCAGTTACCCTCAACCGGATTGTTCACTTTGTACTTTTCTACGTAACTAGATATATATTGGGCTCTGGCAAAGTCTCCGTCTGGAGATTTAACCCAGAGGTCCACATCCTCGCTGTTAGAATGGGCATGTATTTCGAGTCTGTCAAATGAGCTGTCTACATACACGCTGCCTTCCCATTTTGAAGGCGAAACATTCCCGTTCATAGATATGTATGGCGTATAACCAATGTATCTGTTCCAGTAAGGGAAATAATCTGGATCCATACTTCCCGAAACGTCAATAACATGCATCACGCTCACGTTTCTCGCCTGCTCTATAATTCCACCACCCCGGAGGTAAATCACGATTTGAACGGGGTTGCCGGGTTCGGTGATTTCGGGAATGATGTATTTGGTGGCAAAGAGGAATGGATTGGGTGTCTGGTTAAGGACTTTAATTGTGATATTGCTAGTATCTGAGTATCCATAACTATCCCATACCGTAAGGGTTGCCGTATATGTGCCTCCGGCAGAATACGAGTACTCAACTAAGGACTGAGACGGATTGTTCGGATCATACTTCGCTTCGTAACTGCTCCCGTCACCAAAATCCCACCTGAACCACAGATCGCCCTCTCCGGTGGAGAGAGTCATATCAAAGGTAACGTTGCTGCCAACTTCCACAGTTGTTGGATACGCCAGCGCGACCGCTGTGGGCATCAGGTGGGTGTATTTGGAATATTCAATTTCGTGAACTGGTGTTATGCTGAAGGTTGATCCTACCGGTATGACCTTTAATGCTAAGTTATTTATCGGCACGTATTGTGTCTTTCCCGCCCTCTCTGATGAGATTTTGAGGACATATTCTCCTCCCACCTGTGTGAACTCGGCTTTGAAATCATAATCTCCCACGGTGTATGGCATGAATACTTTTGCCTTTATGTAACCGTTTTCTGGGGCGATCAGGGAAATGTCCGTGAGTTTCACGGCAATCTGGTTTCCAACGTCTTGGAACTGATTGTCCATTGCTGTGGAAATGGGTGCCTTTCCAAGAAGGTCGTTGAATTGTAGTGCTATGAATGAGAAAAATATCATGAGAATTATCGATAGGATGAGGTATTCAACTAGGAATGACACTCCTTTTTCCGGGTTACGTGAGTCGGATCGTGATCGTATCCTCATATTCTACCTCCGTGTTGCTGAAAATAATTTTAACCGTGAATGATGTGATAGATTCGCTCCCTCCTGAAAAGCCTTTCTTGATATCGTATACATCGATGCTTGCGTAGGCTCCGTGCAGGGCATACAGGGCGGTTATCTGTCTGTCAAGCTCATTGGCTCGCTGAAGGAAGGAAGAAGGATCGTTCGCATATTCTGTCAGCTCTTCCACTGCAATTTTTTTAAGGAGCCTGATATCGTTTTTGGGGAAATTCAGCTGGCTTATTGACGACTCTGTCCCTGCCAGCAAATTCTGTGAATAGACGAAGGAAAGGCCTACCAGCAGTATGGAGATCAGTAACCCCATGGTTATTATCAGCTGACCTCTCTCGTTCATTTCTCTCATGATCACACCCTCCAAAGGGTTAGTCTAACCTCGAACAGCACTGGGGTGTTACTGTCTGTCCCCTCCACATCGGTTGAATTGAACTTGAAGGGCGAGTCGTCGACAAACTCTCCATTTTTTATGACGACGTAGGTTGAAGCTGTTACGGTGGTTGAGGTGGGAATCTTATTCGTTATGTTGTATACCTGGATTTTACCGGTGGTGTGATTCAGATAGTATACTTGGAGATGAAAGTCGATATAGTCCGGCAGGAGTTTTTTAAGGCTGTTGATGAGATCATCCGCCCTGTATGTGTTGTTGATGTGCTTTAGAGCATACTGGAGCGTGTCTTTTGTGCCGGATTCGTTGTTGAGGACCATAAGGGCATCATCTCCATACTGTTTAATCTGGACGAAAACGACCTCATCTGATATGGGTGAAATTATCATCGTACTCTGGAAGAGGAAATAGGCCACACTAAGGATGAGAACTGCCGCTATTATGCTCTCCAGTGTCATCATCTGTCCTTTACCACACCGCAACAACGAGCTTGGCAACTATCCTCCCTCCTATGTATTCACCAGCGTTGGTCGAGATCACATACCCCCTCACATTGTGCACCTGCACATCCACATTGACAGTCCCGCTGTACTGGTTTATCTCGCCTGTCAGGTCAAACGTGTCTATCGTTTCGTTTCCCGTAACGTCTATAACTCTCACTCTATTTATGTCGACTCTCATCCAGGGCTCGGTGGCAGACTGATTGTCGTTCCTACCGGTGATGACGATTACGAACGAACCAACAGGAGTATCAACGTTAAATTCGTAATTGACCGTGTTTGGCGTGTCAACCTTGCTGGAGATGTTAGACACGCTTGTGGTATTCTCAAAGGCTATTATTCTCTCGTATTTTGCCACATTCTTCCAGTCAGGTATAGGGTCGCCAATCAAGAGCATCGGCTGACCGCCGTACGTGGAATACCTGAGGTTGGATGAATTGCTCGACAGAAGTTGAAGGGATATGTTAAATCCAAATACTCTGTCTGGAGTTTCCAGCCCCAGAGCTTTTCTGATTCCGTCCTTCCCAGCCGAAAGATAAAGGTTCTTCAGTGCATCTATCTTCTCCGGGTTGAGCACATTTACCTGAGATCCCATCAATCCCGGCCTGACCTCTACGTTCTGCTGAGTGTAGTACTTTTCCCAGTCGGTTCCGTTGACACTTCCGTTGCTCCAGTATCCGGGATCCTCAACAAGCAGGGCGGAAATCCTGTAAGTCAGCGGGTAGAGATAGATCTCGCTTCTCTCAGAGGCGAAGATTGCCGGGATGTACTGGATGATGAATATAAAACTCAGGAGAAAAATTGTCAGACCTATGAGAATATCGAGACTGAGCTTGCCCTCGTCATTTCTCATTTTTCCACTGCTTTTCATTCATAGTTTATATTCCAGCGAACAATTTTAGTTTTTTGGTTCGTTACAGATTCCTGCAATTTCCCATGGCACCCGGGTTGAGACAACATACTGAATTCGTTGAACCATAAATTTCATAAACCATACCCGGTGAGATAATGCAGACGGAAAGGAGTGAGCCCCTCTGAGGCCTCACTGTCGCATTTCCTTCATCTCCGCCTGCGCGGGGGTTGCCGAGTCAGGAAAAGGCGCGGGATTGAGGGTCCCGTCCCGTAGGGGTCCGAGGGTTCAAATCCCTCCCCCCGCATCCGATTTTTCAAACGAAAATTATCTGAAGTTCTGCGAAATGATTGAGCTGAAATCCATTACGGATGATGAAAAACGCCGGTATAAGAAAGCTGTTTCTGATTTTATTAAATTCACCGATAATAATTTTGAGAATAGCTCGATTGTTATTTATCTAAACTAAATCAAACAATCAGTCCATCCCAATGTGACTTTTGCTTTTTTGTAGGTAGTCAGTGAAGGCTTTTTAAACTTTCAAGAACATACATTCGGTTATGAGACTCTATGCAGTTCTCTGGAAAGAGGGGAATCTGTTTTTCATCAAGGAGTTTTTCACCGGAGTAACTACGCAGGGAGAAACAATGGACAAAGCGGTTGAAAATATGCGGGAGGCTGCGAGGATGTATCTCGAAAAGATGCCCGAAGTTCTGGAGGAGATAGAGGAGAGGGATGTCATTGGCGTAATAAATGTCGAAATCGATACGTTATTTGATGAAAACCTGTTTGAATCTGAAAATTCGATATGATCTCGGTTTTTAGACAGGCTCCTGCGAGCCTTTGCTTTTCTCTGTTTACACTCTGTTTTTGAAATGCTCTGCAATTTGATGGAGTTCAATGCAGGCAAAAATTTGAAATATGATTCTGAAATGGGAACATTATTCTCAAAAATTGCTTCTAATCGGTTTTCCGCATGCTTCACTGGCCAGTGTACTTCGTCAAAAAGATGCTTAACAATTCTTGAAGTGGAGTCCCATGAAATCAGGGTTTCATCCTTGCTGGCAAAATCAGAAATATGGGCCCGCGGGGGTTTGAACCCCGGACCTTGCGCTTATCAGGCGCACGCTCTAACCAGGCTGAGCCACGGGCCCTTTTCTGGCAGGATATGCCAGTTCTGCGTGCATGCATGTGCGCCTTTAGCGCTATGATGCATGGTTGGCTTGTGTTTATAAAAGTGTTGGTAGCTCCACCTTATCGGGCTTGCTGTTCTGGTGGGGGCGTATTAAGTGCGGGCAGTGCTCATCACATCCAGAAACCATGAGCATAGATAAACTCCTTTGACTCGAGAATCGCATCTTCGTCTCTGAGCTCGAGGGTCAGATAGTTTCTGTAATTTTTTGGTATTATCGAGAAATCTATGCTCCCTGCGCCGAGTTTCAGATGTTCGTCAAAATCGCCCCTGTTATCGTGGAGGTGAACGTTTATGACTCTGTCGAAATTCTCCCTGAAGAGATCATGTCCCTCTTTTACCGCATAATGTCCGATGTCAAATGTTAGCCAGACATCAGTTTCGTTGATTATTCTCTCCAGACCCTTCTTTATTCCTCCTGAAATGCCTATCGTGTTCTCTATTGCGATGATCTCATTTTCTCTGACGAATGGCAGGAATTCTTCTGTAAGGACCTTCTCATTGTGCCTGTCGAACCACTCCTCCCGGAAAATAAACCCCCTCGATGTGATGAAACCGGGATTCCATCCGATATGGACTGTAACTACTTTCGCTTCGCTTTTTTCCGCAAAATACAGCGTTTTTCTAAGCTCTTCGTAACTGGCCTGCCTGGCAACATCGCTTATTGCGAGAAAGTTGGTGGTAATGGCGGGAGCGTGTATCAGCACGTCTATCTCGTAGCTCATGGAAAGCTCTGAAACCTGCTGAGGGTGAATGGCAGAATAGTGGTAGTGGGGGTGATCCATCAAAAGCTCCACATGGTTGAAACCGTTTTCTGCTGCAAACTCAAACGCCTGCTCTAAGCAGTGTTCAACATCGGGCTGAAAACCAAGAATCATGCTATCACCGGTGTACCATGGTTCCTATTCCCTCCTTTGTAAACAGCTCAAGAAGAATTGAGTGTTCAATTGAGCCGTTTATTATGTGCACCTTCTCCACACCATTTTTCAGGGCATTCAGTGCAGCTTCTGCTTTGGGTATCATGCCTCCCGAGAGCATACCTGCTTTCAGAAGATTTTCAAGCTCTTCTGCGCTCATTTTCGATATGAGTGAACTTTCATCATTAACATCCCTGTAAATCCCGTTGACGTCGGTGAGCATGATCATTTTCTTGGCTCTGAGCGCTCCGGCAACGTCTCCCGCCACAATGTCTGCATTCATGTTGTATATGTTACCGTTTAGATCTGCAGCAACCGGCGATATGACCGGAATGTATCCGTTATCTATCAGAATTTCCAGGATTCTGGGATTTACGTACTCAGTTTCGCCAACGTAGCCGAGATCGACCTCGACCTCACTCTCACCGATTCTTTTCTTCACCTTCTTTTTTCTTGCTATGACGAGCAGACCGTCCTTACCTGAGATTCCAACGGCCTTCGCACCGTTCTTTATGAAATATGAGATGATCTTTGAATTTATCTTTCCATCGAGAACCATCTCTACTATTTCTATCGTATCCTCGTCTGTTATCCTCAACCCGTCGATGAATTTTGGCTTTATACCGAACTTCTCCATTTTCTCGCTTATCTCTGGCCCCCCTCCATGCACGACCACGGGCTTAATGCCTACGAAATAAAGCAGCATTATATCTCTCACTGTCTGTTCGAGCATCTCATCGCTGACCATTGCATGACCGCCTATCTTGATTACCATCGTCTGACCGTGGAATTCCTTGATGTACGGGAGGGCTTCAAGAAGGGTGCTCACTTTTTCCATGGTTCTGGATACCTGCGATTTAATAAAAAGATTGTTGATTTACTCGATGGCCTTTCTCAGTATCAGTCTGACATGCTCTCTGGCAGAATCTATTACGTTCATTTTCACGTCCCCCTCGCTGATGGCGATCGGCAGTTCAGTACATCCGAGAATTACTGCATCAGCATCATATTTATTGATAATTTCCACAAGTCTGTTTTTTCTCTGCAAGTTTCCAAAAACGAGATCTTCGAAGATTATTGAATTGATCTCTTCAACCTCTTCAGGAATTGTGACCTCAAATCCGGATTTTTCAAGTTCTTTTCTGTAGAATCCCTCTTTCATGGTCGTCCTTGTTCCTGTGAGCAGGAGCCTCTCTGCTCCAATCTCTCTTGCCCTCTCCGCCACCGCATCGATTATGCTGACGAAGTCGGATTCTGCAATCTTTTCAAGCTCGGGAAGGACTTTGTGCGGTGTGTTGGATGCGATTGCGAGCAGCTCTGCTCCTGCCCTTTCAAGTGATTTTACTGCACTGCTGAGAATCTTTAACCTCGTCTCCCAGTCAGAATTCAGAAATTCGGAGAAATTGATGCTGTATATCACCATTTCCGGATACACGTTGCTTTCAAAGTTCTCTCTCGAAAGCCGGATGAACTCCTGGTAGTAGTACAGAGTGGATTCAGGACTAAGTCCACCAATAATTCCGATTCTTTTCATGAGCTTGGATTTTTCGCCACACTAAATATATTTTGGGATAAGGTTAAATGCAAAAATGTCCTATCCTGTGCATGCTCCCACCCGGACAGTTTGAGGAGGAAAAGCTCAGAGTGCTCAATATCTCGTCAATTCCCGAGATTGATGCTGACGATTACACGCTCAAAATCGGTGGGTGTGTGAGTAATGAACTCGAATTCTCCTACGGGGATTTGCTGGAAATGAGACAGGTTGAGGCAGAAGTTTCCGCACACTGCGTTGAGGGATGGAGTGTTACGGGGCTGGAATGGGAAGGAGTTCCGGCTGAAGAGATAATTTCCCTGTCTCGCCCTGCTGAAGCGAAATTCGTTCTTTTGAAATGTCTTGACGGATACACTACCTGTGTCCCTTTAAACTATTTCCAGCACGGAATTTTTGCCCTCAGGCTTAACGGGCAAACAATTCCTCCCGAACACGGATATCCTGTCAGGGCAGTAATTCCAGACCTCTATTTCTGGAAGAGTGCAAAGTGGGTGGAGGAAGTGGAGTTTCTCGAGGAATATGTGGATGGGTACTGGGAAAGCAGGGGTTATCACAGCGTGGGTGATGCATGGCTTGAGCAGAGAAGGAAGTGACAGGACAAAGTGGATAGTTCTCACTTTCACGATAATTTTCTGGGGTCTCGCATTCACGGCAATCAAACATGCCGTTCAGGTCCTCAGTCCTTTCGAGCTTGCGTTTCTGAGGTTTCTCGTTGCCGATTTTCTTTTCATACTGACCGTGTTTTTTAAGGGATACCGGATCAGGAGAAAAGATATTCCCACGGTTTTCGTTCTCGGCTTTTTTGGAGTTACGGTTTATCACGTCTGTCTGAATGCAGGAGAGATGTACATTCCTTCGGGAATCGCCAGCCTCATCATCTCCACAGCTCCGGTATTCGTTCTTGTTCTCTCTGCCGTGTTTTTGAAGGAAGGGATCACCTACAGAAAGGTTGCAGGCATAGCGATTGCACTGGTTGGTGTTTATGTTCTCTCGAGACCTGACAGTGCCGGTCATCTGATCGGAGTTCTTCTTGTACTTATCTCCACCATCTCAGCTGCAATATATACTGTTCTCGGCAAATCCACCCTGAAAAGGTATTCTTCAGGAGTTTTGACGTCTTACGTAATGCTCTTCGGCTCTGTGCCACTCTCCATCTATGCACCATCGTCATTTGAGAAGCTTCTGGAGCTTGATGCGATCACCATTCTTTCGGTGGTTTTTCTGGGCGTATTCTCAACATACCTCGCCTATCAGGGATGGTATTATGTCCTGAAAAGGGAGGAAGCGTCGAGAGCATCGGTCTTTCTCAATGCAATTCCTGTGGTTTCCATAGTGGCGGGCAGTCTTCTCTTATCGGAGCCGATAACGCTATCGACTCTCGCCGGAGGTGCGATGATACTCGCCGGAATCCTCATTGTGCTGAGGGCAAAAAGTTAAATCCAATTGCCATACATGCCGTCTGTGGATACAATAACCAAATCCTACCTGAAACAAAAATTTTCGGAGTATTATTCCAGAAATGGGGTTTACACCCCTGGGAGATTTGAGACAAGAGAATGGGCCTTTGTGAACGTCGATTCCATTCCGGAATTTATCATGCACAGGCACATCGCATTTCAAAACGAAATTGAACTCAGGGGTTACCTTATGAAGAACACACCGCTCCATGCATATTTCTCATCTGCATACTATGAAAAACCGGATGCAGAAAAAATGGACGATAAGGGATGGAAGGGGGCAGACCTCATATTTGACATTGATGCTGACCACCTGCCCAGGGGTGGCCTTGAAGAGGCGAAAAAGCAGATTGTAAGGCTTTATGACCTGCTGGAATCCGATTTCGGGATTGAGGATATGATGCTTGTGTTCTCGGGGGGAAGGGGATACCACATACACGTCCATGATGAGGAATTTCTCGCTCTCGGCTCCGCTGAGAGGAGAGAGATAGTGGATTATGTATCTCTAAATGGGGTTTCGTACGATAATCTCATGCTTCAGTCAACCCAGTATTCGAGGATATCCGGCTGTATGGCAAAAATTCTCGAGAACGCAATAAAGAGGGATCTGCTTACTGAGATTTTCAGGATAAAGAAGAAAACTGCCGATAATCTGAAGGATATTTTTGCCAGAAACAGGGAGAAAATATACTCCGGAGATTTCAGAACATTGCCCAGAACAGTCAGGAAATCGATGGAGATCGTTTTTGAAAAGTGTGTGGATGCAATAAGGGTCCACGTGGACCCACCTGTTACCGCTGACGTTAAGAGGTTGATCAGGCTCCCCGGGTCGCTTCACGGAAAAACGTCGTTGAGAGTTACACCTCTCGACAGAGACGGCATCGAGGAGTTTGAACCCTTCAGGGATGCTGTCGTGTTTGGAGATGAGCAGGTTAGAGTCAGAGTGCTCAGCAATGTAAAGTTTAAATTGAAAGGCGAGGAATTCAGACTCAGGGCGGGCAAACATGAGCTGCCGGAATACGCAGCAGTATTCCTGATATGTAGGAACAGGGCACTTTACGGGTGGTGATCATGAATATTGATGATCTGCTGATACTGATTGAGAAGAGCAGAGAAAAGATTGAAAAAATTGAGGAAGACCTTTATTTCAGAATTAAGGAGCGAATTGACGAGCTTAATCAGCTCAGAAAAGAAGCGGATGACGATGAGTTTACGAAAATCGATGAAGAACTGAGAACACTCAAGAGAATTCAGAAAAGGATTTTCGAGATGAGAACCTTCAAGATAATCAAACTTGCCTGGGCGGACATCTGTGAGACTGAAAGCGGGATCGAGGGCAGAGAGAACCTGATTGAAGTTGAGAGAGAGTTTTACAGAAAGCTGAGAGACCTTCTGACCGACTTCCGGAAATCGGTTATTGAAGGTCAGCCCGTTCACGAGTCGGCAGAAGAATTGCCTGATTCTGAGAGGGTTCTGGTAAGAGTAAGGCAGGATGTGCCTGAATTCGAGGGTGTTGATGGAAAAACATATAAATTGAGAAGGGAGGATGTGGTATTGATTCCCTCCCTTAATGCTAACGCGTTAATCAAAAGCGGAGTTGCTGAAAAAATAGAGGTGAAAAGATGAAGTATCCGAAAAAGGTCAAGACATATTGCAAATACTGCAACAAGCATACTGTTCATGAAGTGGAAAGGGTAAGCAAGGGTAGGCAGAGTTCGCTCAGATGGATTAACAGGCAAAAGAAAAGGAGAGGCAAGGTTGGTAACCTCGGAAAGTTCAGCAAGGTTCCTGGTGGAGACAAGCCCACAAAGAAGGTGAACATCAGATGGAGATGCACCGAGTGCGGTAAGGCAGAACATCGCCCCACCTGGAGAGCCAAGAGGTTTGAACTTGTGGGGTGATGCGGCATGAACAGGTTCCTGAAGGTGAAGTGTCCGGACTGTGAGAATGAGCAGGTTGTGTTTGAGAGGGCCTCCACATACGTGAAGTGTCTCGTTTGCGGGAGAACTCTCCTTGAGCCGACCGGAGGAAAGGCGAGGCTGAAGGCAGAGGTGCTTCAGGCATTTGTCTGAACCTGTTCTTTCTTTAATTTCTTCCATTGAAAAGGTTGAAAATCAGGCCGGACGCATCATTTCGGAGAGAGTTGAGCAGTTTCTCGATCTTAACCGAAAGGGTAATGAAGAGTGGTTTTCCGAGCTATGTTTTTGCATTCTCACGGCCAACAGCTCTGCTGAGCTTGGCATTAAAATTCAGAACGAAATTGGGGATGGTTTTCTTCATCTGTCTGAAAGCGAACTTGTGAAAGAGCTGAAAAGGCTGGGACACAGGTTCTGGAGGACGAGAGCTGGATTCATTGTCCGGGCGAGAAAATTTTCCAGGATCAGGGACATCGTGGTCGATAGCATCGAGAGCGGTGGTGTGAGTGAGGCAAGGGAGTGGCTGGTGAAAAACATCAAGGGTATTGGCTATAAAGAGGCCAGCCATTTTCTCAGAAACGTCGGTTATTTTGACCTTGCGATACTTGACAGACACATTCTTGCTGTGATGCACAAATACGGCATACTGAATGAGATCTCCAAAACCCTCACGAGAAAAAGATACCTTGAAATCGAACAGAAGTTCGTTGAGATTGCCGATCTGGCCGGAATGAAGCCGGGAATTCTTGATCTCTATGTGTGGTATATGAGAACAGGTAAGGTGCTTAAATAACGTATATAAAAACTCAAATTCAGCAACTTTAAATAATGGGAATTTGATTCAGAGATGGATGATAGTGGGTATAGATGTCGGGGGGACAAATACCGATGTAGCGTTTCTCTCAGAAAATCAGGTTAAAACCTTCAAATTTCCAAACGAGTATGGTGTTGAAAACATTCTGAACAGGATTTCCAGAGAGGTGGACATTAAGCGTTCAAGATTGATAATAAGCACGTCCGTCCCTCTCAATGCCCTCACGAGTGAATTCGACAGGATAAAGGTTCTGTCTCTTGTTTTTCCCGGCCCCGGACTGGATTACAGCCGTTATGGCATCGTTATGAGGGGTTACGTCAATCACAGGGGCATTTATGTTGAGGAGATTAACGAAGAGGAGATTGTAAAGGCTCTGGAAGGGGAGGAATATGATGCACTGGCAATCTCCTCAAAGTTTTCGATAAGAAATCCGGTTATAGAACACAAGGTTTCGGAGGTGGCCAGTAACTTCATAGATGGGGATAGGATTGCCCTGAGTCACCACGTTGGCCTGATAAACTTTCCCCTGAGGATAAATACCACAATTCTGAATGCAAAAATTGCTGAAAAGGTTAAAAAACTCACGGAGAGTGTTAAGGAGATCAAAGAGGAATTTTTCTATTACAAGGGAGATGGCGGAATAATACCCTGGCAGATAGCCCTGAGAAATCCTCTGGAACTTTACAACTCGAGTCCGGCAGCAGTTGCCTACGGAGCGTATTTTCTGACTGGAATTAAGGATGCCCTCGTCATTGATATTGGGGGAACGACCACTGATCTCGTACTTTTGAAGGATGGGTCTCCGGAAGTTGAGGAAAAGGTGGAAATCAATGGTATGAGGACTCATGTGAGGTGTGTGAGGAGTTTTTCACTTCCCTATGGGGGAGATAGCCTCTACAGCGGTTCTTTGATGCCATACAGAGATGGTAAATCTGTGGCTTTTGGAGGGGACGCTCCAACGCTCACCGACCTGCTCAATGCACTGGGGGCAGAGATTGGAAGTTTTCAGAGGTCGAGGGAAAAGGTTGGGAGGGCCGATGCAGAAAGGGAGGTTGAGAGGTATGTGAATTCCGTAGCTGAGGTCGTCAGGAATTACCGGGTTAAGACGATAATTGGAACGGGATACCTCGCCCAGCACCTTGTTCCCAGAATTGCCGAGGCAGCGGGGAGGAGATACACAATACCCGAGCATTACGGCTCGGCAAATGCTGTGGGTGTTGCGGTATCAAGAATAAGTCTCACGCTCTATGCCAGGTTCGATACCGAGAGGAGGCTTGCGATATTCAACGGAGAGGTTGATCAGGAGCAGTTTGAGAGCATATCTGGGCATCCGGATGATGATGAGCTTGTGGAACTTGCAATTGAGCGGGCCAAAGAACTGGCTCTGAAATACGGAGCAAATGAAAGGGACCTCGCGGACATAGATGTTATGTATTTCAACTCCTTCAATATTGTCAAAGGGGGCATAAAAAGGGGTAAGATTGTGGATATAATTGTTCAGATAAAGCCGGGATTGTGTTGTGATGTGGTATGAGGACTGGAATCGTTTATCATCCTAAATATCTGGAGCATGAGCAGTCTCCGACTCACCCTGAGAGAAGGGAGAGGCTCGCATACACTCTGGATCAGCTCATGGAGGAGGGGATTTTTGACCTCGAAAATATCGTCCTTCTCGAGCCTTTTGAAGCTGAGATTCAGGATGTGCTGGAAGTTCATACAAGAGAGTACGTTGATTTTCTGATTAAGACAAGTGAAACAGGTGGTTTCATCGATCTGGACACCAATGTACCTGTCGGTCTTGTTGATGTGGCATTGCTTGCAGCTGGAGGTGCGATAAGGGCTGCACAGGCTGTAATCGAGTCTGAGGTTGACAACGCATTTGCAATGATTCGCCCGCCAGGCCATCACGCAAAACCCCACACCGGTGCCGGCTTCTGTTACCTCAACAACATGGCCATTATGGTCAGGTGGATTCAGAAAAAGGGCTTCCGGAAGGTGGCGATAATTGACTGGGATGCTCATCATGGGGACGGAACACAGGAGATATTTTATGACGATGATTCAGTTCTCTTCATCTCCACTCACCAGATGCCGCTGTATCCGGGGACAGGGTATCCGTACGAAACTGGAAAGGGTCGCGGTGAGGGCTACACGATTAATGTGCCTCTCCCTCCAGGCACGTCTGATGAGGGCTATTTCTACGTTTTTGAGAAGGTTATTGAGCCTGTCATTCAGGAATTTGAGCCTGACTTCATTGCGGTATCTGCAGGACAGGACAATCACTTCACCGACCCGATAACGGGCCTCGCACTGACTGCAAAAGGTTATGCCGAGATAATGAAGAGGGCCGTAAATCTTGCCAGCGAGCTTTGCGAGGGGAGGATTGTTACCGTTCTGGAAGGTGGATACAGTGTTGAGCATGCCCTTCCGTACACGAATCTTGGAATAATCGCTGCCATGGCTGGGATGGACATCTCCAACATTCGGGAGCCAGAAAACTACCTTTCTGAGCTCAGGTGGAGAAAGAAGTACTATGCCACCGACAGGGTTGTGGAGAATGTCGAGGAGGTCAGGAGGATTCATTCAAAATACTGGGAGTGCTTCGGGGATGATTAATCGTTTTTTTAATTTCCCTAAATCACTATTAATTGTTTATTAATTCATTTGTATTTATTTGTTTGCAACTTTGTGCAATACCGCAAATATTAAATACAAAAATCTGTTCGCAAAAAACATGACAGTTTCCTTTGAGCCAGAATACTGCACGGGATGTGGGTTATGTGAAGTGACGTGCCCGAAATCGGCAATAAACGTCATCAAAACCGTTTCAGGTTATCATGCTGATATTGAGGGTTGCATTGACTGTGGTGTTTGCACAGTTTACTGCCAGTACGGTGCGCTGACTCTTGATACCTCACCTTTCAGCCAGATTCTTGACAAGATAAAATACTCCAAGACAGAAGTTAATTTTGAAAACTGTGTCTTTTGTGGGAAATGTGCCGAAAACTGCCCCAGAGATGCAATTGACGTTGAAAAACGGCTCGAGAAGGACAGGGTCAGGCTCGGTTATGTTCGCATTGGAGAGGGGTGCATTCAGTGCAGGAACTGTGTGATGTTCTGCCCCACCGATGCCGTCAGGATAGTCAGGGGCAGGCCTGAGATTGACGAGAGCAAGTGCATTTACTGCCAGATCTGCCAGGGTGTCTGTCCCAAGGATGTCATCGAAATACACTGCGATTCATGCAAGATAAAATTCGAATATGCCGTCTCCGGAAACGTGGATGTTGATATTGGCTGCTCACTTTGCGGAACGTGTGAAATGGTCTGTGAGTTTGATGCCATTCATGTTAACAGAATATTCGCAGGAGAGCAGAGCTTTGATGGGAACAAATGCCTTGGGGATGAATGCACGATTTGCATAAACATCTGTCCGAACAACGCAATATCGTATGAATACGGGGATGGCAAAATTGTTGCGTTCGGTGACTCATGCAATTTCTGCGGTAAATGTGAAAAGTACTGTCCGGGGAATGCGATAGGGATCGAGAGGTTCGTCTCCGAAAGGTATGAGGAAATCCATCTCCCGGGGAAGATAAGTGGTTATCACGAGATCCACCCGATCATAGAAGTCAGCAGCAAGTGCATAGGATGCCATTTCTGTGAATCCGTCTGTAAAATTGCAAAAGAAATCAATCTGTCCGAGGTCAGGGGCGAAGTCGAACCGGAGAACTGCACAGCATGCGGGCTGTGTGAGAGTGTTTGCCCGATGGATGCCATAGTTGTCAGGGAGAAGCTGTAATTCTTTGTATTTTCTTATTTTTCTTGCCCGAGGAAGTGATAAAGTCTAAATAAATGAATGACCAATCTTGCGGCATGGTTGTGATAGAATTATTCGCAACCCTCAGAGAAAGGTACGGTAAGAGGGTTGAGGTTGAGGCGGAGGATTTTGAGGATGCAATAAGGAAAGCTTCTGAGGTTTTTGGTAAGAGCTTTTACAGCGAGGTTTTTGAAGAGGCTGGCTCGGTCAGGGATGACAGAATAGTTCTCATAAATGGCAGAAACGTCAAGGACCTTGAAAAAATGCCTAAGCTGAAAAAAGAAGATAAGATAAGTATATTCCCTCCGATCGCCGGTGGTTAGTACCTTATGCTCTCGAGATCTTCTCCACTGAAATAAATTTCCTGAATGATGTCGTATATGTCGTCCATTCCGTAACCGCTAACTGAGGAAACCGGAATGAGGGGTCTGATAAGTCCGAGATCCTTCAGGACGTGGAACAAATCTCTTGAAAGGCTTTTTTCTTCCTGAATATCATCATAAAGCGATTCGGGGTCATCGCTCCAGCCCGTAATCTTTCTCAGCGTGTGTTCGGGCAGAAGGTCTGATTTGCTCAAAACGGGAATCTGTGGTATGTTCAGTCTCAGTACTGCTGAGGAATACAGGAAGACCATGGAGATGTACCCTGATGGCTGCTGTGAGATTACGGGATCTAAAAGGAACACTGAAACGGAATTATTCACACCGAAAGTCCTCAGGATTATTTCTCCACTGCTTCTCATTGTGAAAAGCTCCATCTGTCCCGGAGTATCCACAAGGACGTACTCTGCGCTGTAAAGGTCGAGGTCATCGACGATATCCTGAGCCCTTGTGGCAATGAGATCTGCTGAGATTATCTGAGCGCCGTTTGGCCCGACATTGTATTTTTCCATGATGTCCGATACGGTGAACCACTCTCTCACATCCACATCCGGCTCGTATGGGAGATAATCAGCACCGGGGTCGAGATTGACAATGGCGTGATCTATCTTTTTAAAGTCGAGGTAATCTGAAAAAGCCTTGGTGAAATATGATTTTCCGCTACCGGCAGTCCCTACGGCGAATACAAAAATTCTCTCTTCCATGCTCTGTTTACGGGCGGCGAACTTTAAAAAAGTATACCTTAACGATTAATAGTCTGTTTTGAATGGTATTTCAAAAACCGCTAATATTTATATCCGGAAAGCCCTAATTAAATTTTGAGGTGGTTAGAATGGGAAAACTGGCTTTAGTTCTGGCAAGTGGGGAGCTTGAAAAGCTCCAGGCGGCAAGTATAATTGCAAGTGTGGCCTCAACTCTGGGAAATGAGGTTGTGGTCTTTGCAACAATGGATGGGTTGCTCGCTTTCAGAAAGGATGTTGTGGAGAATAAGGCATGGAAGACTGCCGGAGACCTCGGTAAGGGCATGCTGGAAAGCAATGTTCCCTTATTCGTGGACACATTCAGGCAGGCAAAGGAGGTAGGTAACCTCAAGATGTATGCCTGCGGTATGATCATGGACATGCTCAAGATGAGCAAGGACGACTTTGTGGACATCTTTGATGACGTTGTTGGAGTTTCGGCTTTCCTTGGAATGATCGAGGGAGCACAGGTTCTGTTTATCTGAAGTCAGAAGGGGGTGGTTGAGATGGAGGTAAAGGCTGACAGGGTTGTGGACGCAAGGGGCAGCTACTGTCCGGGACCGCTCATGGAACTGATCAAGGCTATCAGAGAGGAAGACGTTGGCAGGATTATTGAGGTCTGGTCAAGTGATGAAAGCTCGGCTAAGGACATTCCGGAATGGGTTAAAAAGGCTGGACACGAACTTGTAGGGGTTTTTGAGGCGGACGGATACTGGAGAATTGTCGTGAAGAAAACCAGATAATTTTTTAATTTTTGGAGAGGTGGTTCAATGAAAAGGGTTGTCATTCTCGGTGGGGGTGTTGCAGGCACCCTCACGGCGAACTATCTTGTTCCGAAAATAAAAGAGAGGATTAAAAACGAAGAAGTTCAGATAACGCTCATCTCCGACAGGAATTTTCAGATTTACGAACCTGGTTTCCTCTATCTGATTTTCAACAGGCTTGGAGAAGGTGAGCTGAAGAGAAATCTTGGCGAACTGCTGGACCCCGCAGTTCAGCTTGTGATAGACAGGGCGACGAAAATAGATGCTGACAACAGCAGAGTTGTAACTGAAAACGGAAGCTACGATTACGACTATCTTGTCATTGCCACGGGCTCAAGAGTGGTTCCGGAGGAAATTCCTGGCCTTAAAGAGGGTGGCCACTGGTTCTACAATCTCGAAGGGGCCACGAGACTTAGAGAAGCGCTTGCGAAGTTTAACGGTGGAAAGATTGTTGTGAGCGTGATGGGCATCCCGCATAAATGCCCGGTTGCCCCCATGGAGGTTACGTTCATCCTGCACGACTTCCTGAGGAGGAGAAATCTGAGGGATAAGACAGAGCTTCTCTACACCTACCCGATAAACAAGATATTCACCATGGACCCGGTTGTGGAGCTTGTTCAGCCGATGTTCGATGAAAGGGGGATACAGTACAAGACGTTCTTCAACCCAATAGAGGTAGATGCCAAAAACAGAAAGGTTATCACGCTTGAGGGAGAAGAGGAGAGCTACGACCTGCTCATTGCCATCCCACCGCACAGGGGCGCCCAGGTCATAATCGATTCCGGGCTGGGAGACAAGGGTGGATGGGTGCCAACGGACAAGTACACCCTCCGGGTAGATGGATATGACAACATGTATGCCCTTGGAGATGCCACAAATCTGCCCGTGAGTAAAGCAGGGAGTGTTGCGCACTTTCAGGCAGAGGTTGTGGCTGAAAACCTCGCGGCGGAGATAGAGGGCATAGAGCCGACAGCGATGTTCAACGGAAAGGCGTTCTGCTTCATCGAGACCGGATGGGAAGAGGCAACCTACATCTGGTTCGATTACTTCACCCCGCCAAGGCCGGTTCTGCCGAGCAAGTTTGTCCACTTTGTCAAGATGGCGTACAACAAGGCTTACTGGCTAACTGCGAGAGGATTGCTGTGAGGTGGTGAAGATGGAGGATAAGACTCAGGAACTTGTTGAAAAACTTCTCGAAAACCAGGATACAATAGAGAAAATTCTTGAAAAGATCATACTTCTCGAGAAAACGGGAGCGCTCGACACTCTGGCAGACTTGGCAGCATTCGTCAAAGTTGCACAGGACACTCTCAGTGATGAAATCATCAAAAAGAACTCCGAGCTGATCACGAACCTTGGTCTTGTGTCTGCCAAGTTCACCAGCGACAACGCTCTGATGCTGATCGACGCAATTGGAGATGCGATCTGCAGGTGCGACAAGGAACCAGAGCCTGTTGGGCTGACCGGATTGCTGAAAGCCATGAACGACCCCGATGTGAAATTTGCCCTCGGATTTCTCATCAACATGGCCAAAGCCCTCGGCAGAGCCCTCAGAGAGAGGGCGTAAAATTTATTTACCAATTTTTTCAATAAAAAATTTCTGATGTATCTCTACCCTAAGGAAATTGTTGCGGACACGTATCTGTCCAGGCTTGGCGGCTTTAGTGAGGAATTTGCCCGGAACGAAATCGGGATAAATGAGAAGGCAATAGAGGTGAACACTTCTCTCATCCCGGATGAGACAAAAGTGAAGATCAGGTTTCTGGACGAGCGGGAAAAGCCATATTTCCTCAGACCAATGTTCACTGTTGTCTCAATTCCGACTGGCAGGAGAGCATGCGAATACTCCCGGGATGGGGAGGTTGTGCTCTCCGCAGAACATGCAGAGGTTCTCGGAAACAGGGTTGGCAAGTTCATGGTTCTGAATTCCGTTGAGAGTTTCAGAATCGATGGAGACTACTCATCTATGGAAAAAGCCGTTAAATCAATGCGTGAGTGGATATGGAAGTCAGAGAGCCTACGAAAAAGGAATTGAAGGTCATAAGAAACGCATTGAAATTTTTCAGGGCAACGGACCTTCTTGAAAGATACAAAATCTTCATCGTGGAATCTGGAAAAAGGGAGGTATATCTGTTCACGGAAGAGGTTTTTGAGCTTTTAATGAAAACAGACGCCGTTCATGCTGGCGTGAAGATTGGAGAAGTGGGTAGCCGAAGGTTTAGAATGACGCTGGAGGGTGCATTTTTCATCGCCAAAGACCGCAGAAGAGTGATTGTGACTGAAAGAGGAGAAATGCTCTTTCTTTACGGCAGGGACGTTTTTGCCGGCTCGGTTGTCGATGTTGATGAGGACGTCAGAGAAAATGACGTGGTGTTTGTGTGCAACAGATACGGTGATGTACTTGGCCTGGGCAGGTCGAAATATGATGCAGATGTGATTGGAGAGCTTCAGCAGGAAAGAGTGGTTGTGGAGAACCTTGTTGATAGAGGGGAATATCTGAGAAAGGAAAAGCTCTACGATGCCCACTAAACCCTGTAGACTCTGCCCGCTTTCGAAAGCCTGTTCATTATCGCAAGTCCCAGCCCTTTTTCCTCAACCCCCTCCACTATGATCACGTCGCAGACTCTGTCAAGCTCCCGGAGAGCATCGAAGAGCCTTTCGGCAAACTCTCTCAGGGTGCTGCCGAGATTGTATGTGGGAATGTCCTGGAACTCATCTGCCTTCATTGCAGCAATGCCCACTTTTCTTCCATCTCTGGAAAGCCTCTCTGCAAGCTCACGCATCTCCTCTCTTGCCGTATCTCCGACGAGGACTATCACATCTGCATCGGGAGAATAGTGCCTGTACTTCATGCCCGGACTTCTCGCGACATCGGATTTTCTTATAACCTTCACTTCGAAAAACTCCTCGAGCATTTCCCGTGTAATTGCTCCGGGTCTCAGGATTTCCAGTGGATATGTGGTCGTGTCCACGACAGTGGATTCAAGCCCGATCCGGGTTTTTCCGGCATCGATAATGCAGTCTATCTCATTCCCGAAATCTTCAATTACATGCTCTGCCCGAGTGGGGCTTGGCTTTCCGCTTTTGTTGGCTGAAGGGGCGGCTATTGGAACGCCGGAAAGCTCTATCAGTTTCAGGGCGACCTTGTGGGCAGGCATTCTGACGGCCACCGTGTTCAGACCGCCGGTGGTTTCCCTTGGCACAACCTCTTTTTTCTTCATCACCAGTGTAAGGGGCCCCGGGAAAAACTCTTCAACGAGCTTCTCCGCCACCCTGTTTGGTTCGGCTATTTCGTATATCTGCTCATGCTCATGAACGTGGACGATCAGGGGATTGTCGGATGGCCTGCCCTTTGCAGCGAAGATTTTTCTTACGGCCTTCCCTTCAAGTGCATTTGCTCCAAGTCCGTAAACTGTCTCGGTTGGGAAAGCAACCAGACTACCTGCTTTTATCAATTCCGCCGGATAAGATAGTTCTTCCTCACTGAATTTTTCGGATGATATTCTTATTATCCTCACTCTGAATACTTGCCACGGCTCTGGTTAAAAATATTGGCGGGCGATACATCAGGTCAATCCGCATTTGTTCTTCCAGTTACTATCTTGCCAGAAAGTGGTCAAGCTGAATAACCTCTGCCTCAACCGGACTTAAAATGTCTTTTCTGAACACCTGGATTATTCTTCCAACCCCCCTTGGCCTTATTTTAAGCCTGACGGCGGTCATCTCACATTCCTCGAAGTAGTCATTTCTTGAGTAATACATCGTGTGGGTGGTAAGCTCCTTTCTCTCCACCTCTGCTATTATTCCCGTAACTCCTCTCGACAGATCAACGTTCTTGGCGGTGGTTATGAAAACACATTCGCCAATTCCTGCATTCAGGGCACTTGATATGTTGACGACGTTTCTCAGCTCCAGAGTTCTCAGATTCCCCTTCAACACTTCCTCGATGGTGTACCGGGAAATGCCGGAGATAACGTAGCACCTCATTTCCATCACCCGTACATTGGATGATAATCTTCTTTTACCTCCTGCATCTGTGTCTGCTCTGCGAGCTTCTGCATCTGTGCCTCAATAAACTCCGCCTCCTTTATCAGTTTCTCCGTGCTTATGTCCCATCCATAAATCCTGTTGAGGGTCAGGATGACCTCCGCTGCAGCCCTCGGATCAGGATTGAATCCTGCCGTCTCGCCGAGGAGGGCAAATGCCGGGAACTTTCTCGCCACGCATTCGTTCATCAAACTTCCAGCTATGCCGCTTATCGTTCCCGTTCTGAATATCTCCACATGCTCCTTTATCTCGTTCAGAACTTCCTCGGATGTGGCTGCGCCGTATACCCTCTTTTTGCCCTCAAATGTGGTTAATCCAGCGAGTGACACCAGTCTTTTTGCGCTGATTGATTCTGCCCACTCAAGAATTACTGAACTGAGGTCGTATGCTATTCCCGGATGAACCGGGACATCGGAGTGTATCAGGATAAAGTTGAGTTCCGGGCACCTGTATATCCTCACGGGAGGCTGGACGACTCCCTCGAAAAGTGTGGCTATTGGGGGAAGCAGCTTTGACTCGATAACTCCAATCTGTTCAAGTTTAAGTTCCAGTATGAGGTGTCCACTTGCAATTGTTCCGACGAGACCTATTCCGGGAAAGCTTGTAATCAGAATGGGGTTTTCCATTTCTGTGCTCTCAGAAAAGACTCTCGTATCTCCCATGAATACAGTTGGGCGGAAAAATATATTACTCTTACTGATTACTTCATTTCATGCGAGAGTATCGATTCAAAAGGGGTTTCAAGCCCACAGCAGAAAGGCTGGAGGAGATGATAATCAAGTATTTTGGCAGCTTCGAAAAAGACGGTGATGTTTATGTTGTCAGATACAAGGCTCTCGAGGAGCTTAGACTATGGCTCGAAGGGAAGGTCCTGAAGGCTGAAACCAGAACGAACCCGAATGTGGATGACGAAACCGCACTTGAGACTCTCAGAACCTACAACAGGTTCCTTGATGAGCTTACCGGATACACAGCAAAAGAAAGAAAGAAACACATGATGAAGGATGTGGAGGGAAGTTAGACCGGCATGCTTCCGAGCTGTGTGAGGTTCTGGAGGTTCATGATCGAATATATCGTGTATCCCAGGTAAAGGATTGCTGGTATTGAGGCAGATATAATTGCTTTTTTGAGTTCTATTTTTCTAATCTTTGCGACTCCGTTGCTCCATATCGCTATACTCCATACGAGTGTTGCCAGGTTGATGAATAATCCGCTGTAAACCAGGTTTTTGTTTGTAATCGCTATCAGAAATTCCTGCAGAGTTTCTGGAGATGCTGACTGCAGGAAGTAATACTGTATTGCGAACTGAATTACTGATGCGATTGCCAGCGGGTAAAAACCGTAGGCTGTAACTCCCATGGTTTTGCCGAATTCTCCCTCTCCTCCAAAGAGACTGGAGATCGCGTGAATTATCCCGGCGATTACGACAAGCAGTACGAAAAGCACTATGAATGCAGAGATAAATCCGATCACCGGAGCAATCGCCAGCATGTTCTGCATCAACTCTGATCCGCTGAAAAGCGGTTTCATGTATGATGAGATGAGATACTGGCTGATTGCACCGATTGTGGAAATAATGATGATCGGTGGGAGTGCAGCCCTGATCTTTGGCACACTCTCTTCTTCGAAAAACCTTCCGGGATTTGTTAGAGCTTTTATCATAATACGAACAAAACATTGCGAAATATAAAATTTGTGTTTTTGTGGGCCCTGGAGCCACGGAGCATCATGCTTCTCAGCCCCGTCGGGTTCCGGGCCCTGCTGCATTTATGCACCACCCCTTAATAAAGCATTTGTTCCTAACAACGGAAAAGTTTATTAGATTTTGATGATAATAATGATTCGGTGAGGTTGAAACTCTCTTTTCGAAAAAAGGAAAAGGAAGAACCTGCCAGACCCGAAGCTGAGGTAAAGCTGGAAGAAGTCAAATCAGAAGAAGAGCCGGAATACGTTCTTGTAGAGGAATATTGGATAGAAGAACCGTTCTCCAAGATTCAAATAAGGTTTAATAAAGAGACCCAGGAACATGTGTATTATGTGGTTGTTCCTAAGCTTGATAATCACCTGTTCTCCGTGTATTATGTTCTGAAAAATACCGTTGTGGAATATCTTGAAAGCGATGTGGAGCAGGTGGATGACAGAGTAAAGCATCTTGAAGAAATGTCGAGAAAGCTGCTGAAAGAGCTTGGAATAGACCTTGAGGAGGAGGACTTTCAGAAGATATTTTACCACCTCAAGTCCGACTTCATTGAATACGGCCCCATCACCCCCCTCATGAATGACCGCTTGATAGAGGACATCTCCTGCAACGGCTACAACAAACCCCTCTACATCTACCACCGCAACTACCAGAACATCAGAACAAACATCACCTTCAGTGAAGATGAGCTGGACATGTTCGTCATAAAGCTTGCCCAGATGTCGGGCAAGCACATAAGCATAGCCGAACCCCTGCTCGACGCATCCCTTCCAGACGGATCCAGAATCCAGATGACCTTGGCTAAAGAGGTAACAGACCACGGCTCCACATTCACCATAAGAAAGTTCAGAGATGAACCTGTAACCCCTGTCGACCTCATCGCCTGGGGAACCTTCAGCATAGAGCAGATGGCCTACCTCTGGCTCTGCATAGAGAACAAGAGGTCCCTCATCTTCGCAGGAGGAACCGCAAGCGGAAAAACCACATCCATGAACGCCGTCTCAATCTTCATCCCGAGAAGCTCAAAGATAGTAACCATTGAGGACACAAGAGAGATAATGCTCCCCCACGAGAACTGGATTCCCGCAGTCACAAGGGAAACGGGAAAGGTCGTGGACATGTATGATCTGCTCAGAGCAGCCTTGAGACAGAGACCCGAATACATAATAGTCGGAGAAGTCAGGGGAAAGGAGGCATTAACCCTCTTCCAGGCAATGTCCACGGGCCACACCACCTACTCAACACTCCATGCTGACTCCGTCAATGGCGTCATCCACAGGCTTGAAAACCCGCCCATAAACGTCCCCAGAGCCATGATCGAAGCTTTGGACATAGTCAGCATCCAGGCCCAGGTCTTCATGGGCAAGAAGAGGGTGAGAAGAAACCTGGAGATAGCAGAGATCATAGGCGTTGACCCCCACACAAAGATCATGAGAACCACAACAGTCTTCACCTGGGACTCAAGCAAGGACGAGCACGTAATGGTCGGCAGCTCAAAAGCCCTCGAAGAACTCAGAATCATGAGGAACTGGTCGAGAAAGGAACTCGAACAGGAGCTGAAGAGAAGGGAAGCAGTCCTCAAATACATGCTCGACAAAAACATAAGAGACTTTAAGGAAGTTGCCGGAATAATCCAGACCTATCAGATAGATCCGGATAAGGTGGTGAGCGAATTTGGTATTCAGATCTGAGAATAGCTTTACCAAACTTGCGGACAGGTTCTTTGGAGACAGGGCGAGAAGAAGGCTTAGTGATTACTATGAGCTGGGGCAGAAGCTTCAGCAGGCAATGATAAACATTCCACCGGATGTGTATGTTGCGACTCAAATGCTGTTCTCGATTGCTCTGGCAGCATTTGGCCTGATCCTCGGTGCAATCGTTGCGATAATTGTTTACCTCTTCGTTGAAATCCCGACCTTTGACATCTATTTTCCGGAACCTTTCCTGTCCTTCTGGCTGGCATACAGAAAGGTCTTCATAAGCCTGTTCCTCGCAGTGTTCCTCGGAGTTCTGTTCTTCATGATCGGCCAGTTCATATTTGCCATCTATCCGGGATATGTTGCCAGCGACAGGAAGAGCAAGATCGACAGACTCATGCCCAATGCTGTGATGTTCATGTACTCCCTAAGCTCGGGTGGCATGCCGCTCATTCAGATATTCAAATCTATCGCCAGCTACGAGGATGTTTACAGTGAGCTTGCGAAGGAGTTCTCGAGGATTATTCTGGAAATCGAAGAGCTTGGTCATGACCTTGTAACAACTCTGACAAAGGCGGTTGAGCTGACACCATCAAAAAATCTTGCAGACCTTCTTCAGGGTTTGATCACCATCATTGAGAGCGGAGGGGATTTTACCAGCTATTTCAGAGAGAGGTCTGACTACTATCTTGAAATGGCGAGACAGGATCAGAAAAGCTTTCTCGAATTCCTCAGCCTGATGGGTGAGAGCTACATAACTGCGTTTGTAGCGGGGCCGCTCTTCCTTATCATCATCCAGACGGTGATGGCCGTCATGGGTGAAAGCGATGTTACGCTCCTCTATGCTGTTGTGTACATGATTATACCGGTTGGTGCGTTTTTCTTTGCTTTCATAATAAAACTCCTCACACCTGTGGAGTCTGGAAAGGCTCCGGTGATTCAGGAGAAGCATGTTCTCAGGAGAGAGATTGATGAGGATGTGATGAAGAAGTGGAACAGCTGGAAAATGAGGAAGAGGCTCAATCCGAAAGAGCTGTTTATTGAAAACCCTCCGGCTGTGTTTTTGATCTCTATCCCTCTTGCAGTGGCGTTCGCCCTGTTCGGGATAATGCAGTACACCTTCTCTCCAACCATCGACTGGTTCTTTCTGGTTGATGACAACATCTTCATCTCGATTGTAATTGCTCTGCTCCCCTATGCTGTGGTTTATCAGATCAACAAAAGGAGAACCGGGATGGTTCTGAAATTCACGCCCGTTTTTCTGAACAGGATAGCTTCAATGAATGAAAGTGGTATGAATATCACGAGGGCAATAAGGACACTTGCGAAAACGGACACCACACCGTTGAGGAAGGAGATAGAGAAGATAAACAGAGATCTGGAGTGGAACATCAGCCTCGTTGATGCCCTGATCAGGTTTGCGAACAGACTCAGAACATTTGAACTCACGAGAACGACCATTTTGCTTGTTGAATCTCTGAGGAGCACACCCAACGTCACCGAGATCCTCAGAATTTCGGCAAAGGATGCGAGCAATGCAGAGCTTCTCAGGAGAGAGAGGATAAAGAACATGTCGATGTACGTTATGATCATCTACATCAGTTTCTTCGTTTTCATTGGAATAGTGTACATAATCTCCACTACCTTCCTGTCCGTCCTTGCCGAAAGCACTTCAAAGGTGGCTGCGGCGGGAGGAGGATTCATGTCAATGGGGAGCATTGATGAGGAGTTTTACAAGGGAATCTTTATGCATGCCGCAGTCTTTCAGGGCTTATTCGCCGGACTGGTTGCAGGAGTGATGGGTGAGGGTGATTTCTCCTCGGGCGTCAAGCACTCACTGATCATGCTGATCTTTGCCTATGTGCTTTTCACCGTCTTCATTTAATGCGATTATGACTGCGATCATGATCAGAACGGCCCCGATGAGCTGAACCCCTTCAAGCATCTCTCCGAAAATCATGAAGCCGATGAACCCCGCGACAACCGGCTCAATGAGGGCAATTAATGGGCCTTTATCAACTCTGGTTCTGCTCATGCCGTAGGTGAGCAGGAGGAACGGGATTGCTGTGGAAATCAGGCCGAGACCGATAACAAGTGATGGATCTGCCGGCGTTATTCTGACAAACGGTATGGCCAGGAGTGTGGGGATGAGCAGGTTTGAGAATGTTATCTGCAGCGAGGAGTACAGCTTTCCGAACCTGTTCAGAAGTATGAACAGCACGGCATAGCTTATTCCTGAAAGCATCCCCGCAATGATGCCTGTGTTAATTTCGTTTTCCGGGCTTAAGAGGAGGTAGAGACCGAATATTCCGAGAATAAGAGTAAACAGGCTTTTTTTGGAGAATTCTCCGGTGAATATCGTGTATGCTGTTACATAGACCGGCGCCATATACAGCAGCAATGCGGCGGTTGCGGCGCTTAGCTGTGATATTGCGGTGATGTAGAAGAAAACAACGCCAAAATTGAAAAGACCCAGAATCAGCAGTCTGAGGCTGAAAGCAGGTTTTTCCCTCTTAACGAGCATGAATAGTGAGGTGAAGAGGAACGCAATACCCGTCCTGTAAAACGTCATTGTGAGCGGGTGAAGGTTGAGTGATTTGATGAAATATGGCAGAGTCCCCATGAGGATTGCAGACACCAGCACCGCAAGCTCTCCTCTCATTCTTCAGCCGAATACTCTATTTGCATATAACCTTTTTTCTGCCGAACCGTTTATGTGCCAGTTTGAGCCACACTGATAGACGATAAATAAATTCTCCGCCTTTTGCGGGAAGGGGACCAGTTTAACACTCTTTACTGCCCTGATGCGGAGACTGATGCCAACCGTTTCATTTATCTTCACTCAATACGAGATGTCTGCATGGACATTCTGGTCGAACTTCTATCGCTGTTGCTGATTGCAATACTCATTGCCACTGCCGTAAAGTATATCCGTGTACCTTACACCATAGCCCTCGTCCTTGTGGGCATTGCGGTAGGGCTCTCGGGTCTTTTTCCGCCAATTCAGCTCACCGAAGAGCTTGTTTTTACTCTCATCCTTCCACCTCTGCTGTTTGAAGGGGCACTCGCGATGGACATTGGAGAGCTGAGGAGAAACCTTAAGCCCATCCTTTCGCTCGCAACCCTCGGACTTGTCATCTCGATACTGGTCACTGGATACATTACGAGTCTTGCAGGACTTCCTCTGCTTTTGGCTCTGATATTTGCGGCGATGGCGTCTCCAACAGACCCAGTTTCAGTCCTTGCCACGTTCAAGAAGCTCGGAGCACCCAGAAAGCTGACGACAATAATGGAAGGAGAGAGCATAATAAACGACGGCACGGCTGTGGTCATTTATTCGATACTGTTCGGTATGCTGGAGGGCACATCGACACTATCTCAGGGTGTGATTGAGTTTTTCTTCGTGTGCGTGGGCGGTGCGATCGTTGGGTTTCTGCTGGGACACTCTGCCCACAGGCTTTTGAGGCACATCGACGATGCCCTGATAGAGGTTACACTCACGGTAATCCTTGCCTTTGGTACGTTCCTGGTGGCCGAAAGTCTCGGAGTTTCCGGAGTTATAGCGGTTGTTTCTGCTGGCCTTATTGTAGGAAATTATGGCACTGAGTTTTCAATGTCTCCGACAACGAGAATAACACTGGTCAACTTCTGGAGCGCAATAGTGTTCATAGTCAATTCCCTTGTCTTCATACTCATAGGCCTCGACACTCCAGTTTACAGGCTTGCAGACAACCTCTGGCTGGTTGGACTTGCCATATTGGCCGTTCTTGCCGGGAGAGCTTTTGTCGTCTATCCAACTTTGACGGCATTCCGGATGAACCTCTCTTGGCAGAACATAGTGTTCTGGGGTGGACTGCACGGCACAATACCTGTGGCGCTTGCGCTGAGCTACGAGGGCCCGATGAGAGAGGAGCTAGTCTCAATGGTCTTTGGAGTGGTTATCTTTTCACTGGTCGTTCAGGGGTTGAGTCTTGACATCTATGCGAGGAGAGTTTTCAGGAGGGATGTGCGCAAGGCTGAATACGAGGTGCTGAGGGCAAGGCTGTACGGCATCAGAAAGGCGATGGAAGAGGTATCCAGGATGGCGAGCAGAGGTGAGATAGACCACGAGGTCGCTGCTCAGATTATCGAAAGACTTGGTAAAATGGCAGAAGGCGTGAAAGCAAAACTTTCCGAGGTTCTGGGCAGAGAGGAGATACGGGACGAAGAATACAGAAAAGTCTGGAGAGAGGTACTTGAAATAAGGAGAAGTGCCGTCAGCGAACTAATCAGAAAGGGTATAGTCGGTGAGGACGCTGGTGGGAGGGTGATACGGGAGATTGATGAGGAACTGATCAGGCTTGAAGGCGGAGAAAGCGAATAGCTGCTAAAAACAGGCTATATTTTTTCCGAGTTCATGACCTCAACGAGGTTCCAGCATATCATCAGCTTCGCAATTTCCGTGGAGCTTGCGTACTCCCCAACATCCCACTCAAGCTTCTCTCCGGTCTCGTCCCTCAGAACATCGAGGAGCGACTGAAAAATTTCCACGCTCAGAAAACCATCCACATCTATGAAGCTCGCCCTTTTTCCATAGTAGTAGTCCGAGAAGAAGGATATGGCGAAATCCCTCTCTCCGGCCTTGATCATCCTTGAGAGGTCCAGTTTCAGGCCAACATGCTTCATGTTCACCGAGAGGTTGGTGAACACAAGCCTCACGCGATACATCTCCTCCTGCGATGACAGGTAGGATATCCTTTCCGAGCTCTTCAGCATACTGGGGTAAATCTTCACGATCGTGTCTGCATAGATTTTCTGGAAGTCCACGAACCTTTTGTAGTCCGGCTCCCTCTGGATAATCTCTCTGATAACATCCTCTCTCCTGTAGCCCCTTTCTTCGACGTCCCTTTTCAGCTTCCACGTCCTCTTGATCTCTCTGGCAGGATCCACGAATATTCTGTAGTCGTAAAGCTCGTTCAGTCCTTCGTAGAGAGTGTGTAGTCCTTCAGCGATGACGATCTCCCCTGGCTCGAACCTCTCGCAGCACCTTCTCTCTCCTAGAGAGTGGTCGTAAACCGGCTTCTCGATCGCCTTGCCGCATTTAAGCATCAGCAGGTGTTCTCTGAACAGCTCAAGATCCGTCATCTCGGGGTTGAGGGGCGTTATTCCTCTCTCAAACCTCTCCTTCCTGGATAGGGTGTGGTAGTCGTCCATGCTGAACGCTGCAACTCTTCCGTGAAACATTCTCCTTATGCCCTCTGCGAACGTGGTCTTGCCTGAGCCGCTGTCTCCGGCGATGCCTATGAGGAAAACCCTGTTCATCGAAGACTCTGTTGCGTGGAAAAAGAAAAGCCTTTCTCACCCCACAGCTCTCGAAACTCTCGCCGTGAGATAATCTGGCATTGCCTTTACTGCATCATGGAAATAATAATATGGTCCTCATGCGGGCAGCAGAATTTTTTCGCCGTTTATGAACAGAATTAGCCCAACCCCCTTCCAAGCTCCCTCACCCTCTCCTCAATGTTCTCATCGGCATTTTCTCCATACCTCTCCACGAGCTCCATTATCGCACTCCCCACTATAACTCCATCAGCCCCGGCATGAATCAGACTTCTAACGTGATCTGCCTTTGAAACACCAAAGCCAACACCGACAGGATTCATGCATGTTTTCTTGGCTCTCTTAAGGAGATCAAACGCCCTCTCCCCAACCCTGTCTCTTTTGCCTGTCGTGCCGTAATCTGAGGTGAGGTAAACGAATCCCGTGCTTGCCTCGTCAATGACCCTCAGCCTCTCGTCTGTTGTGTTCGGGGAGGCTATGAAAATTGTCCTGATGTTGAATTTTCTGCAAAGCCCCACGTACTCTCTGCTGCTGTCTGCTGGCAGGTCAACGGCAATTATCCCATCAACCCCAGCCTCTGCTGATAGCCTGATGAATTTCTCAACCCCCATCCTGAAGACGGGGTTGTAGTAGGTCATAAGCACGACCTTCTTTTCAGATTGCTCCCTGAACTCCCTCACGATTTCGAATACATCCCTTACTTTAAACCCGTTCTTCAGAGCCCTGAAGTTTGCTTTCTGTATCACGCTGCCGTCAGCAACTGGATCGCTGAAGGGAATCCCGAGCTCGATCACGTCAGAGTATCTTTCAAGAACGAGCATGAAGTCCAGGGTTTTTTTCAGGCTAGGATCGCCTGCGGTGATGAATGTGACCAGAGATCTGTCAAGCACTTCCCAGCACCTCCATCACTATGCCCATGTCCTTGTCACCCCTGCCGGAGAGGTTCGCCACAATAACATCATCCCTGTCGAGCTGCTCCGCGAGCTTCATCGCATATGCGAGAGCGTGGGAAGATTCGAGGGCTGGAATTATTCCCTCAGTCCTTGACAGCTCCATGAATGCTGAGAGGGCCTCTTCGTCTGATGCTGTTACATACTCCGCCCTTCCCGTCTCCATGAGCCACGCATGCTCTGGCCCTACTCCCGGATAATCAAGGCCGGCTGAAATGCTGTGGGTGTCGAGAATCTGACCATCCTCATCCTGAAGGAAGTACGAGAGCATTCCATGCAGCACTCCCTTCTCTCCTGCATTGAGACTTGCAGCATGCTCCCTGCTCTCGATGCCCTTCCCTCCAGCCTCAACACCTATCAGCATCACCTCTCTCTCATCGATAAACTCGTAAAAAGCCCCGATGGCGTTACTGCCTCCACCAACGCACGCAATTATCGCCCTCGGCAGACAACCCTCAGTTTCGAGGATCTGGGCTTTGATCTCCCTGCCAATGACCGACTGGAAGTCCCTGACGATTGTCGGGTATGGGTGGGGGCCAACCACTGAGCCAATCAGGTAGTGGGAGCTTTCGAAGGTCCTGCTCCAGTCCCTCAGCGCCTCATTTATCGCATCCTTGAGGGTTCTGCTTCCGCTCTCAACGGGAATCACGTTCGCCCCAAGCAGTTTCATCCTGAAAACGTTCTGTCTCTGCCTCTCAACATCCTCCGCCCCCATGTACACGTCCACCTTCAGCCCGAGCTTTGCCCCTGCCATCGCAGTGGCAACGCCATGCTGTCCTGCTCCCGTCTCGGCTATGAGCCTGCTCTTTCCCATGTGCTTTGCGAGAAGAGCCTGCCCGAGAGTGTTGTTTATCTTGTGCGCTCCGCTGTGGAGCAGATCCTCTCTTTTCAGGTATATCCTCGCCCCTCCAATCTTCTCGCTCAGATTTTCGGCGTAGTAAAGCGGGGTGGGCCTTCCGGCATAGCTCCTCAGCAGCTCATCCAGCTCCTTCCTGAACTCATCACTCTCCTTCAGCTCCTCGTACTTCTCCTCCAGCTCCTCGAGCGGAGGTATGAGCATCTCGGGAACAAACCTTCCTCCAAACTCTCCAAATCTCATCAGATCACCTTTTCTGACACTCCTGCCTTGGCGCTTCTCACAAACGCCCTGACAAGGGATTCGTCCTTCATACTGTTCCTCTCAACTCCACCTGAAACGTCAACGCCCAGAGGTTTCACGAACTCAGCAGCAGCTCTAACGTTCTCAGGATTGAGGCCACCGGCAAGGATCACCCTTTCCACTTTTGCCACCTCCCTGCTCACTCTGAGGTCGTGGGTCTCTCCGGTACCCTTCCCTGTGTCGAGGAGAGAAAAATCCGGCCTGTACTGGTCTATCCTCCTGATTATCTTCTCAGAATCCTTCCTGAAATCTGTGGAGCTTTTTGGAACCCTGAACGCCTTGATCAACCTGAATCCGTGTTCTCTGAGTTTCAGGAAATCCTCAACTGGAAAACTCTCCGAGTGTATCTGCAGGTTTTCTGCATTGAGGTCGGTTGCGGTTCTGTATGCATCTTCAAAACTTCCACAGGTGAGAACCGCAAATACCGGGATTGATGCCACCTCAATTATCTCTCTTGCCTTCTCTCGATCGGCAAATCTCTTCGAGCTGCTGTCCATAACGACTCCCGTAAAATCCGCATACTTTTCGACAAACTCGAGCTCCTCAGCTGTCTTTATCCCGCATATCTTCACGATCATCTGCACGCCTCCACGAAGTTCTTTATCATCCTGAACCCCTCCGTCCTCGGGGTGAGCACACTCTCGGGGTGGAACTGCACACCTTCCAGCATCCCGTCCCTGCTCCTGATGCCCATAACCACCCCCTCGGAAATGGCGGTAACCCTGAACCCGTCCGGCACCCTGGTTACCGCGAGGGAGTGATACCTCCCGGCTCTCAGCGGGCTTGGAACCCCGCGAAAGACACCTTTGCCATCATGCTCAATCAGGCTCGCCTTCCCGTGAACGGGGCTAACCCTCTCAACCCTGCCTCCAAACACCTGAGCGATGAGCTGGTGTCCGAGACACACCCCGAGGACGGGAACGTCAGCCTTCAGGATTATTTCCGGGCTGTTGCCAACGTCCCTCCTGCTTTCAGGATGTCCGGGGCCAGGGGATATGATTATGCCATCTGGACTGAGTCTTCTCACCTCTCCTGCTGAAACCGTGTTTTCCACAACCCTCACCCTGTCAAACAGAGAAACGTATTCTACGAGGTTCCACACGAAAGAATCGCGGTTGTCAACGATGAGAATCATCTTTCCACCCTCAAAGCTCTTAAAACCGCGTCCATTTTTCTTTCAGTCTCGAAGAACTCCTTTTCAGGAACGGAATCTGCCACTATTCCTGCACCAGCCCTGACCCTGACCTTTTTTCCAAATTCCGCCATCCTGATCGCTATTGCAAAGTCTGCCTCCTTTGAGAAGTAGCCCACCGCCCCGCCGTAAACTCCTCTCTTGGATCGCTCGATCTCGTTTATGATCTCGATCGCCCTGAGCTTCGGCGCTCCCGTGAGCGTTCCGGCCGGAAAGCATGCAGAGATTGCATCGAACACGTCGCAGCCCTCCTTCAGTCTCCCCCTAACCTCGCTCTCGATGTGCATCACGTGGCTGTACTTCAGCACCTCCATGAACCTGACGACCTCCACACTTCCCGCCCTGCACACCTTCCTGACGTCGTTTCTTGCCAGATCCACAAGCATCACATGCTCGGCACTCTCCTTCTCGTCCTCCAGAAGCCTCATCACAATTTTTGCATCCTCTTTCTCGTCTCTACCTCTCCTTGCGGTTCCCGCTATCGGGTTGACTTTCAGGTAGCCATTTTCCACGCTCGCGAGTGTTTCCGGAGAAGAGCCTGCAAGCGCAACGTCAAATTCCAGGCAGAACATGTAGGGGCTGGGGTTCACCTCCCTCATGTTCAGGTAGGCCTGAAAGGGAGACAGGTCAGTGTCCACAAGATACTCCCTCGAAATGACAACCTGAAAGACGTCTCCAGCAAAGACATGCTCCTTCGCCCTCAGAACGTCCTCGACAAACTCCTCCATCCCCGAATCCTGTCCGGTAATTTCGGACTTCTCATCTCCAAGTTCGGGCACGACTCTCTTTGCCCTTCTCACGACACCCTCCGCCCACCTGGCCTTCTCGTCGCTGTCGGTGAAGAAGTACAGCCTGTTTTCGAGGTGATCGAAGGCAAAAAACGAGCCGTAGTGCCCGAAAACAGAGCTTTTCTCCACCTTTTCACCAATATGCTGAAGGACGCTGTCGTATGAGATGTAACCAACGAACCCTCCGGAAAAGCGCTCTCCTGACACGCTAAGGCTGAAGCTCTTGAGGGCCCTGAAGGGGTCTCTCTCCCTTGAAACAAGCTTTCCGTCCACCATCGTTCCCCTCTCGCCTACCTCAACCACAAAATCTGGATTTGCAGAGACGTAGGAATATCGGGCCCTTCTGCTGTGCCTGTCTGCGGATTCGAGGATGAACGGGTAGTTTTCCTCTCTCAAAACGCTGTAAAGCTTAACTGGCTCTACGGGCTCGAGGTGCTTGACACGCATGCAATTTCCTCCAGTTTTTTCATAGCATTGCCATCGAGAACGCTCTCTGCGACCTCCCTTGCCTCAACGAAGTCGTCAAAGCCGCACAGGTAGAGTGCGAGAGATGCATTCAGCAGAATGAACCTCCTGTCCTCCTCCAGACCCTTACCCGAGAAGACTGCCCTGACTCTCTCCACGCTCTCATCGGCAGAAAGGCACGGGACGAGTCTGCACCTCTTAATGCCAAAGTACTCGGGGGTTATCGTGTAGCTCTCCATTCTGTCACCTTCAACCTCCCACACGAGAGTTTTGCCTGACGGGTTGACCTCGTCGATCGGATAGCCGTGCACGACTGCTGCCCTCTCAGTGCCAAGCATGAGAAGGGCGCTGGCGATCTTCTCCGCCAAGCTCTCATCACTCACGCCCAGCAGAATCCTCTCCGGTCTCGCAGGATTCGCAAGAGGGCCGAGAATGTTGAACACCGTCCTTATTCCCAGATTCTTTCGGACAGGCATTATCCTCGACAGGGCGGGGTGGTAGAGTGGTGCGAAGAGGAACGTGAAGTTCGTCTCCTCGAGCATCAGCCTCGCCTCACCCGGATCGAGCGCAATTTTGACTCCGACTTTTTCGAGAAAGTCTGCTGAACCGCTTTTCGAGGTCACGGATCTGTTTCCATGCTTCGCCACCCTTGTGAACAGTGAGAGGATGATGGCCGTTGCGGTGCTCACGTTTATCGTGGACATTCCATCACCACCCGTGCCTACAACGTCCGTCACCTCACCGAGGTTCAGCTGGACTGCGTGGTCAACCATCGCCTTTGCGAACCCTGCCAGCTCTTCCGCCTCATACCCCCTCACCTCGAGAGCTGAGAGAAAACCGGCAATTCTGTATGGATTTTCTTCAAAAAGGGATGAGAACACATCGTATGCCTCATCGAACGACATTCTCCTGGATGAAAGTACATGCTCAAGCATGGCCACCACCCCCCACAAACTCTCTGACCCTCCTTTCCATATCGTCAGCCAGCATGAATGCCGTACCTACAAGAACCGCATCCGCATGCCTCAGAGCGCGAGTCAGGTGGTCTAGAGTGGATATCCCGCTCTCGCTGACCTTTAAAGCAGGTGTTTTCAGCAGGGGGGCAATTCTCTCGGTAACCTCCACGCCCCCGTCGTCAAGCTCGAGCCTCGAGATGTCCCTGTTGTTTATCCCAATCAGCCTGGCACTGGTTTCGAGGGCAATGTCTGCATCATACGGAGAGTGCACTTCAACGAGAGCCTCAACACCGTGGTCGTGGCATGAATCAACGAGTTCTGCAGTCCTGTCACCGAGAATTCTGGCTATCAGCAACAGTGCGGAACCTTCAGTCTCAGCCGTCCTCTCCACTTCGTCAACGCTTGTTACGAAGTCTTTCCTCAGAACAGGCAGATCTGTATTTCTGCAGATTTCCCTGAATGTCTCAAAGCTTCCCCTGAAGTGCTTTTTTTCGGTGATGTACGATATCCCCGCGACATCGCATTTCTCGTACGTTCTCAGGATGTCGAGAACACTCCTGCCCCTGAGCAAATCCCCGTGCTTTGGAGAATGCACTTTAATCTCGGCTATCACCGCATTAAATTGCTCCTGTTTTCTGAGCTTAATCATTTTATACAGGCTTTTTCTCATTATCTGGGAACATACCTGGACTATTTATAAAGCTTTCCAGAATAACGGAAACGTAATGTGCTGGAAATGATTTATAGAATAACTGCAGTATTTAGAGCATGGAGCCCGAAATCGTCCTGAACCTCAACGGTATGGATGTAATGCTCGTTCAGGGAGACATAACAGCATATCCTGCCGAGGCCATTGTGAATGCAGCAAACAAGTATCTGGAGCATGGTGGTGGGGTTGCTTATGCCATTGCGAAGGCGTGTGCAGGAAACGCTGCTGAGTACACTGAGATTAGCAAAAAGGCGATGAGGGAGCAGACTGGCAGAGACTACATAGACCACGGCGAGGTTGTGGTAACTCCGGCAATGAGGCTTGAGGAGAGGGGGATAAAATACGTCATTCACACTGTTGGACCAATATGCAGCGGGAGGTGGGACGAGAGTCTGAAGAAAAAACTATACCTGGCGTTTGAAGGACCGTTGAGAAAGGCTGAGGAAATGGGGCTCTCGAGCATCGCCTTCCCTGCGGTGAGTGCAGGTATTTACGGCTGCCCCCTGAACAGGGTTGTTGAAACATTCCTTGAGACTGCAAAGGCTTTTTCAGCTGAAGCCACAAACCTCAGAGAGATAGCTCTGGTTATCTATGACGAAGAGTCTGCAAGAGTTGCTGCGGAGATTTTCAGGGCTTTTTTCTGATTCTTCTTGAAATGAGATAGGCAAAAACTGCCGCTCCAAATCCGTTGTCAATGTTTACAACAGTAACACCTGAGGAACAGCTCTGCAGCATGGAGAATAGTGTTGTAATCCCTCCCAGATTTGTACCGTAGCCGACAGACGTCGGTACGGCTATGACCGGCAAATCAACCACTCCGGCAATCACCGACGGTAGAGCCCCCTCCATTCCGGCAACAACGATGATCGAATCGACATCCTCTTCAGACAGAATTTCGAGAGGCTCGATCAGCCTGTGTATTCCTGCAACGCCAACATCGTAGAACTTCAGCACCTGAAGGCCGAGGAATTCCGCAGTTTCTTTTGCTTCCTCAGCAACACATGCATCCGAACTTCCGGCAGAAAAAATGGCCACTTTTCCTGTATTTTCGTGAAGCTTCAGATACCTTGCGGTTCTTGCTTTCCTGTTGATATTCAGGCTGAGCTTATCCAGTTCAACCATCTGCTCTTCATTCAACCTGGTGAAGAGAATTGGTCTATTCTCTTCGATGGCGTTTTTCGCGATTTCAACGACCTCCTCCTTTGTCTTGAACTCTGCGAGAACGGCCTCCGGCTTACCTGCTCTCAGGTGCCTCAGATGGTCGATGTTTATGTTCTCGGATAATTTCGAAAGAAATATTCTGGATATTTTTTTCCCGTCCAGCTTTTTCAGGAGTTCCTGAAACTCCTCCTCTTTCATTCAAACTCACCGTGGTATTCCTGAATGCTCTTTATGGTCATTTGCGCTCTTCTCATTGCCTCCATGCCCTTTACGGCAGCAATAGCTCCGCTTACTGTTGTTATGTACGGCACGCCGTGATCGACTGCAGTTCTTCTTATCATGAATCCCTCCGTTTTGCCCCTCTTTCCGCTTGGGGTGTTTATGATGAAGTCGATTTCCCTGTTGATTATCTTGTCAATGATGTTTGGCCTTCCCTGGCTTACCTTGAGAACTATCTCTGCCTGAATTCCATTCTTTCTCAGAAACTCTGCAGTACCATCCGTGGCGAGTATCCTGAATCCCATTTCGTATAATTTTTTGATCGCCTGAATGATTTTCGGCCTGTCCTCCTTTCTGAGGCTTACGAAGACCGTGCCTTCAAGCGGCAGCCTCATTCCTGCGGCAAGCTGGGCCTTGTAGTATGCAACGCCGAAGTCATAATCCACACCCATGACCTCTCCGGTGCTTTTCATTTCAGGTCCGAGGACGGGATCAACGCCCGGAAGTTTGATGAACGGGAAGACCACCTCTTTAACCGCCACATGCTTTGGAAATATTCTCTCCTTCAGATTGAAGTCTCTGAGCTTTTTCCCGAGCATGAGTTTTGCCGCTATTTTGGCGAGCGGGATTCCGGTAACCTTGCTCACAAATGGAACAGTTCTGCTCGCTCTCGGGTTTGCTTCGAGGATGTAGACCTTCTCATCCTTGACAGCATACTGAATGTTCAGCAGTCCAACAACTCCCAGTTCGAGGGCGAGGTTTCTCGTGTATTCTATCACCGTGTCGATTATGTGTTTCGGAACACTCTGAGGTGGCAGCACACAGGCAGAATCTCCGCTGTGGACTCCAGCCTCCTCAATATGCTCCATCACTCCTCCAATGAAAACGTCCTCGCCATCGCAGAGGGCATCAACCTCTATCTCGATCGCATCTTCTAAGAACTTGTCGATGAGGATTGGTTTCTCGGGGCTGACCTCAATGGCCTCTTCAATGTATCTTTCGAGTGTTTCTTCATCGTAGATTATTTCCATCGCCCTTCCTCCAAGCACGTAGCTGGGCCTCACAAGCACAGGATATCCGATCTGTCCAGCTATACTCTTTGCCTCCTCGATGCTGTACGCTATACCGTTTTCTGGCTGGGGTATTCCGAGCCTTGTGCATATCTCTGCGAACTTTTCTCTGTCTTCTGCAAGGTCTATGGAGTCCACCGACGTGCCAAGAATCCTTGCACCGCTCTCTTCAAGCTGCCTCGCTATGTTGAGCGGTGTCTGGCCACCAAACTGGACGAACACACCTTCTGGCCTTTCGTTCTCGTATATGTCCATAACATCTTCATGTGTTATGGGTTCAAAGTAAAGCCTGTCAGAGGTGTCGTAGTCTGTTGAGACGGTTTCCGGATTGTTGTTGACCATGATTGTCTCAAAACCCTCCTCCTTTGCACTCAACACCGCGTGAACACAGCAGTAGTCGAATTCAATACCCTGACCAATCCTGTTTGGACCACTGCCCAGAATCATGACCTTCTTTCTCTCCGTTGGAGGAGCATCGTTTTCGGACTCGTAGGTGGAGTAGTAATACGGAGTCTTTGCCTCGAATTCTGCAGCACAGGTGTCCACCATTTTAAATGTGGAAACCAGGCCTTTTTTCTTCCTGGCTTTTCTGACTTCCTTTTCAGTTGTGTTGAAAATGCGTGCAAGCTGAACATCACTGAAACCGTACTGTTTGGCCTTCTTAAGAACCTCAGGGGAAAGCTCGTCTATGGAATACCTTTTTGCAAGCTCTTTCAGCTCTTTTTCGACTTCAATTATGTTTTCGATTTTCTTGATAAACCAGGGATCTATTCTGGTAATCTCTGCAATTTCTTCAACGGAAAAACCGTTTTCGAGAGCGTATTTTATGTAAAATACTCTCTGGTGGTTGGGAGTGATGAGTTTTTGAATTATTTTATCTCTTGATGGCTTTTTGTCCTTACCATCGGCTCCGAGGCCGAATCTTCCTATTTCGAGGCTTCTGATGGCTTTCTGAAGAGCCTCCTCAAATGTCCTTCCTATTGCCATAACCTCGCCAACACTTTTCATCTGGGTCCCGAGGGTTTTGTCTGCTGTAGGGAATTTGTCAAACGCAAATCTGGGGATTTTCACAACAACATAATCTATCGTAGGCTCGAAGCTTGCAGGAGTCTCTTTCGTTATGTCGTTGGGGATCTCGTCAAGCGTGTATCCTATCGCAAGTTTTGCAGCAATCTTTGCTATCGGGAACCCAGTTGCCTTCGAAGCGAGGGCGGAGCTTCTGCTAACTCTTGGATTCATTTCTATTGCCAGAATTCTTCCGTTTTCCGGATGTACTGCGAACTGTATGTTGCTTCCTCCTGTTTCGACTCCTATTTCCCTGATTATCTTTATTGCGTAATCTCTCAGGGCCTGGTATTCCTGATCTGTCAGGGTCTGGGCAGGAGCGACCGTTATGCTGTCTCCGGTGTGTATTCCCATGGGGTCGAAATTCTCGATGGAGCAGATGATGACCACATTATCTGCCCGATCTCTCATCACCTCAAGCTCGAACTCCTTCCAGCCGATCACGCTCTCCTCTATCAGCACCTGGTTTATCATCGAGAGCTCTATTCCTCTTTCTGCTATCTCTCTAAGCTCATCTCTGTTGTAGGCGATTCCTCCACCCGTTCCTCCGAGGGTGAATGCGGGTCTGACGACAACCGGATACCCAAGTTCATCTGCAATTTCAAGAGCTTCATCCACACTTTCCGCAATTTTGCTTCTCGGGACGTCGAGCCCTATATTTTCCATAGCCTTTCTGAAGAGGTCCCTGTCTTCTGCCTTTTTTATTGCGTCGATATTTGCACCTATCAGCTGGACACCATACCGGCCGAGAATCCCCTCCTCGTAAAGCTGAACAGCAAGATTCAGGCCTGTTTGACCGCCAAGTGTTGGTAATAATGCGTCGGGTCTCTCTCTTTCAATTATCTTTTCAAGCACATCTGGTGTGAGCGGCTCAATGTAGGTTCTGTCCGCCATCTCGGGATCCGTCATTATCGTTGCAGGATTTGAATTGACAAGCACAACCTCGTAGCCCTCTTCTCTGAGGGCCTTGCATGCCTGACTCCCCGAGTAATCAAATTCTGCAGCCTGACCGATCACTATCGGCCCGCTACCAATGACCAGAATTTTCTTGATATCTTCCCTTTTCGGCATCGCATCACCCTAATAGCTCCTGAGCATTTTCACAAACTCGTCGAAGAAGAAGTACGTATCGTGGGGACCGGGTCCTGCCTCCGGATGGTACTGGACGCTTATAAGCGGTATCTCCTTATGCCTCATCCCCTCAACCGTCATGTCATTCAGGTTGATCTGGGTGACCTCGAATCCATCAGGCAGGGTCTTTTCGTCAACGGCAAATCCATGGTTCTGGCTCGATATGAACACTCTGCCCGTTTCAAAATCCTTTACAGGCTGGTTTGCGCCATGGTGTCCAAATTTGAGCTTGAATGTTTTGGCGTTGAAAGCCCTCGCAATGAGCTGGTGTCCCAGGCAGATGCCCGCAAGCGGGAGCTTACCTGCCAGCTTCTTTATGGTTTCAACACTTTCCGAGACTCTGGCAGGGTCCCCGGGCCCGTTGGAGATGAATATTCCGTCAAAATCGTGTTCAAGTATTTTCTCAGCCGGATAGCTGTACGGGAACAGGGTAACGCTCACACTCCTGAGCAGAAGCTGTCTTACAATGCTGTTCTTTATTCCGTGATCTATTAAAGCGACTTCAAACTTCTGATTTTCTGCTTCAATTCTTTTTGGCTCTGTTACGCAGACCTTATCCACAAGGTCAAGCTCGGTTATTGAGGGCTGGTTTTTCGCCCTTTCAACCAGCTTCTCTCTGTCGATGCTGTCTCCAACGGCTATAACTGCTTTCATTGCTCCGTAAATTCTCGTCTTCTTGGTCAGCATTCTTGTATCAACACTTTCTATTCCGGGGACGTCGTACTCTTTCAGCAGGTCATCAACACTCATTTCGCTTCTCCAGTTGCTCGGATGCCTGCAAAGCTCCTTGACAACAAAACCTTCCACCTTGACCCCGTCGCTTTCAAAATCCTCTCTGCAAACCCCGTAATTGCCTATGAGCGGATAGGTCATCATGAGGATCTGACCCTTGTAGCTCGGGTCTGTCAGGGCCTCAACATAACCTGTCATGGCTGTATTGAACACAAGCTCTCCTTCGGCATCCTTTTCAGCACCGAAAGCCTTACCTTCAACCACAGTCCCATCTTCAAGGGCGAGATAAGCCTTAACCATCGTACACCTCCATAAACTCGGAAATTTTCTTCATCACATCCTTCAGACTGGGCGTGTCGAAAAACTTCATTCCGGTTATTTCATTGCAGGCAGACATGTACATCTCCGAAACGGCATTTTTGAGGTCTTCAGGCAGTTTGGGCGGTTTTCCTGCATGGCCTCTCCAGTTCTCCTCCCCTTTGAATTTCTCAACAAGCCTGTACCACTCCGTTTTTCTGTAAAATTTCCTCAGGATTTCCTTGCTCATTTCTATGCCATCGAAACTGAATCTGCACTCGTCCGGTGTGCCGACAGCGTCAACCAGCATTAATTTTCTGTTCTCGTCCAGTGCAAACTCAACCTTGCCGTCCAGGTTTTCTATGCCTGCTTTTCCAACCTCCTCAGTTATAATCCTGTCAATTTTTTCAGCAAGTTCTGCAAGTTCTTCAAACTCCTCTTCGCTCAATCCCGAGATCTCTAATGCCTCTCTTCTTCTGAGATACCTGTCTGTGTCCTCAAGCTTGGTGGAAAAATCGATAACCGGTTTTTCGAGCCTTGAACCGGGGGTTGGTATTTCCGTCAGCCCGAGATCCTCGGGACCGATTTCTCCTTTCCTTAGCCTTCTGAAAACGCTGCTGCCTTCAGGCAGGGAGTTTCTGTAGATCACCTCGAGAGGTATGAGGTAATTACCATTCAGATTTTTGAAAATGCTGTAATCATATCCCGAGCCGGTTCTTTCAGGCTCCACAACTCTGACCAGTCTTACTTCCATCTCATTCACTGCACCATCAAGCTCGTCGAGCCTCTTTGCCTTTTCCTCTTCAACCAGACCGATGTAGTGGGTTGAAATGCCGTCCTTCTCAAGAATCTCAAAGAAATAGGCCGATATGAGACAGAGGGCCTTACCCTTGTTCTCTATGAGATCTGGCATCTCTCCATAGTCGAAAACGGAATACCGGTCTGAAAAAAGAAACCTTCCGATCCCGGTTCTGTCATCCTCTGGCTTTTTGATAACTGTCAGGTCTTTAACACTACCCATCCGGGATACCTCCTATGAAATGCATATTAAATACTTTTTGCTTCCTCATCGGCTCTCTCGATTTCCTCTTTCTTCTTTCTCTGGTATTCTTTGACTTTTTCGGCCACTTTTCTGCTTTTCAGGGCGAAAATCTTTGCTACCGCAAGGGCCGTATTTTCGGCATAAATTACGAGCATCGGGGCAACGCCCGAAGGCATGTTTATGCTCGAGAGAAGATCCATACCTGCAAATTTATCGCTGACAGGTGGTGAGGCGATTACAGGCCTGAACGTGTTTGCGTCTGCAAACCCGCTCAGGGCATTGCTTCTCCCTGCAATCGTTACGAAAACGACATCATCATCTTCGTATTCTTTCAGAATTTTCAGAGCTTTTTCGGGAGTTTTGTGAGCTGATGCAATTCTCAGGACACTGTCTATCCCAAAAAATTTCAGCTTTTCAGCTATTTTTTTCCCGTAGTCAATATCACTTTTTGAACCCATAATTATTACGGCCTTCATCATCCCATCCTCCTGAGTTCTTCAACAACCCTCTCGTACACCTCGAAAAGGTCCTTCAGAGACCTCAATTTTATAAAATAGTATTTTTCCGGATGTTTTACCTCATAGTCCAGTATTCCGAGGTCGTATAGCAGTTTCAGATGTCTTGAAGCATTGTATTCTGAAATACCAAGTCTTTCGGCAATTTCATGCACGCTGAGCTTTTCGTCTTTCATGATCTCCTTCAGGATTTTCCTTCGTATTCTTGCCCTCAGCGCCCTTGCCAGTCTTTCGTCGGGCATCACATCCACCCCAGGCTTCTCAATCTGTGATATATCTTCCAGGACTGGCTGACCTTTGCCTCAACAAGCCCCTCTATTCTTTCGTTTTCAAGATACGCCATGACCGCCGATACTGCGATCGCTACTGGATCGTAATCCTTCCTGACTCCATTCACTCCACGGAAAATGTCGTCCAGCCTGTGCTTCAGGTGTCTGATATTTTTGATCGAAGCAAGCACTCTCTCGGGGATGTGCCTTTCGTCAACAAACTTTGTGTGGGTGTTACCCTTGGCGAATTCCTCATCCTCCACAACGACCATGTGGAACGGGATGTTTGTCTCCACTCCCTCGATTATGTACTCGTAGAGTGCCCTTCTCATTCTTGCAATGGCTTCAATTCTGGTTCTGCCCCAGGTTATCAGCTTGGATATCATCGAGTCATAATACGGTGAGATCTCATAACCCATGTGAACCCCGCTATCCACCCTGACACCTGGCCCTCCAGGGGACCTGTAGTGTGTTATCCTGCCGCTTCTGGGCAGAAAGCTTACGGGGTCTTCAGCATTTATTCTCGCCTCTATGGCATGTCCTCTGATCCTGACGTCTTCCTGATCAAAACCTATTCCGGTTCCGTACGCTATCCTGATCTGCTCCTTCACGATGTCTATTCCGGTAACCATCTCGGTTATTGTATGTTCTACCTGCAGCCTCGTGTTCATTTCTAAGAAATACAGCTCCCCGTCCTGATACAGAAACTCCATAGTGCCTGCGTTCGTGTACCCAATGTGTTTTGCACCCTTAACGGCAATTTTTCCAAATTTTTCTCTCATCTCTTCGTTGAATATGGGTGATGGGGCCTCTTCAATCAGCTTCTGATGTCTTCTCTGGATGCTGCACTCCCTCTCACCCAGATGAAGGACCTTATCACCATCGGATAAAATCTGAAACTCGATGTGTCTGGGCTTTGGAAGGTATTTTTCAACGTAAACTGTCGAATCCCTGAAGTACTTTTCACCGAGTTTTCTGCTTTTTTCAAACGCCCGCCTGACCTCTTCGCTGCTGTAGGCTATTGTTATGCCTATTCCCCCTCCACCTCCGCTGGCCTTGATCACGACAGGGTATCCGATTTTTTCGGCAAAATCAACAGCATCATCCTCACTTTTGAGGACGTCACTTCCAGGTACGACAGGTACTCCTGCTTCCTTCATCAACCTCCTGGCGTTGATTTTGGACCCCATCGCTTCGATAACTTCTGGTTTTGGGCCTATGAAAACGAGACCTTCTTCATTACATCTTCTCGCAAACTCCGGATTTTCTGCAAGGAATCCGTATCCGGGGTGTATCGCCTCCGCCCCGCTCCTTTTTGCCGCATCGATTATTGTGTCAATGTTCAGGTAGCTTTTTGACGGCTCGGGCTCCCCTATGAAGTAGCATTCATCAGCATAAACTCTGTGAAATGCATGCAGGTCAGCCTTGGAGTAAACAGCAACGGTTTTAATCCCGAGCTCCTTACAGGCTCTCATAACCCTTACTGCTATTTCTCCCCTGTTCGCAATCAGAATCTTCCTGAACATTGCATAGTTGCACAATACGGCAAGTTAAATAGTTTTCGAAATCTCGGAAGAGGAAATACCCTCCAAAAAGGTTCGGCCGATTCCAGCCAGGAATATGTGTTTTTTGCCAGTACCAGTAAATGGTTGCGGTATCGTGATCTCCTGCAGCGATTTGTGATTAAAAGATAAGTCTCTGGACAGGAATTACGAGAATGTCTCTCGCTCCAGCTTTTTTGAGTTTCTGCACAACTTCAAAAAGTTCGCTCTCATGGATCACAACATGAACTGCAACCATGCCGTTGGATTCGACCTTCATCACGGTTGGCCCTTTCAATCCCGGTGCGACACTTTTCACATCTTCAAGCATCTCTTCGGGAACGTTCATCATGAGGTACACCATTCCCCTTGCGTTCAGAACACTCTCAATGGCAGTTTTAAGGGCCTGAACATTGAAGTCGTCGACATAACTTCTGTTGGCTATTAAAACGGCTTCAGTTTCAAGTATCTCGTGAATGACCCTCAGGTTGTTCAGCCGGAGTGTCTCTCCTGTTGATGTCAGGTCGATAATTGCGTCTGCAATACCCATAGCCGGGGCGATTTCGCATGCTCCGCTCACCTCAACTATTTCGGCATCAATTCCGTGATTTTCCAGAAAGCGTTCTGCGATTTTTCTGAATTCAGTGGCAATTGATCTTCCGCTAAGATCATGTATGCTGCTGATTTCGGAATTTTGAGGGATTGCAACCACTATCTTCGCCCGGCCGAAACCGAGCCTGAGTAGCACCTCAACATCGACTCCTGTTTCCTCCACCATATCAAGCCCGGTTATGCCCACCTGTGCGGCATTTTTGTACACGTATTCTGGAATATCCTTCGCCCTGACGAAGAGAACAGAGATGTCCTCTCTGTTCGTACTCGCAACGAGTCTCCTTGTATCTGCTTCTACCTTTATCCCGGCAGATTTCAGCAGTTCGACTGCTGGTTCCCTGAGCCTCCCTTTATTTGGCAGAGCAATTATCATTCTGACACCACTGCATCAAAGCTTTTTAAAATCTTTATGGAGAAATTAGAACATGAAAGTCAGCGAGGCCCCCAGAACAGCAACGTCAATTATTGTCAGGAGTACTGCAAGTGCAAGGATTACTCAGTCAAAAAATCCGTTTCTCGAACTAATGAGGAGGGTTTTCAGGAAGGAGGAAGTAGCATTAAAGGCAATAAAATTTGTAACTCTTGTTGAAGAGAGACAGAAATCCGGAAACCCGCTGAGGGTTGATGAGTGGGAGGAGACGATGAAAATGCTTGAAATGAACAGGTCTTCCTTTTATTCCATGAGAAATAAACTGCTCGGTGCGGGAATGATAGCAATAAGGAATGGAGAATACAGGCTTTCGGGAATGTTCAGCAGAGATCTGATGGACATGGCCAGGTGGTGGTGGACAGTTGTGCTTGGAAACGACCCTGAATCACTCTGATTCCTTTATATCATACTCAACAGACTCAAAACCGCATTTATGGCACTTTTTTGAGGTCCTTTTTGTCCCATTCTGCTCTTCCGTCGTCATCTCAAGTTCGTTACCGCAAACGGGGCATTCGTTCATTATTAATTATTGAACAATTTTCATTTAAAAATTTTGCTATTTTTTATGTTGATGCCACAATATTTCCCGGAAATTCAGAAAGTTTTATATATTTGATACTATGTCGCACTGTAACAAACTGACAAGGTGATGGAATGCTGGGGTTTGGAGATGCGTGGACGGCAGCGGGATACGTTCTAACTCTGCTGAGTGTGATTGGAGGGATACTGTACGGTCTTTTGAGGAGGTGATCTGGTGAATACGGCGTTTTTGATTTTTATTGTCGTGGTGTATCTACTCGTAACAGGGTATCTCGGGTATTACGGATTCAGAACAACAAAAAGCTCGGAAGATTACCTGGTTGCTGGCAGGAAGATACATCCTGCGGTCATGGCATTGTCCTACGGAGCGGCGTTTATCTCAACCTCTGCCATTGTTGGGTTTGGAGGCATAGCGAGCATTTTTGGCTTTCCTCTTCTCTGGCTGACATTCATGAATATATTTGTCGGAATAGTCATAGCGTATGCAGTTATAGGTAAAAGAGTGCGGAGAAAGGGTCTTGAGCTGAATGCACTCACCTTTCCGGAGCTTCTTGGAAGGATGTACGGTTCGAGGTTCATTCAGGTATTCGCCGGAATTGTTGTTTTTCTCTTCATGCCTCTCTATGCGGGAGTGGTTCTCATCGGAGCGGCAAGGTTCATTGAGGTGTCTTTAAACGTTGATTACAACGTTGCACTGCTCATAATGTCTCTTGTGATAGCAGTTTACGTCGTCTATGGTGGAATTATCGCGGTTCTCTATACTGATGCATTTCAGGGACTTATAATGCTTGCAAGTATGATTTTGCTTCTGGTTTCGGCCTATGCGTGGTTTGGTGGAGTTGTGCCTGCACACGAAACGCTGACAGGTCTGAACGACATTGCGATTAAAACGTTTGCAGGTAAGATCGACGGATATGTGGGGTGGACAGTGTTTCCAAAATTCGGCAGTGAGGCGTGGATAACTCTCGTGACCTCTCTGATCCTCGCTGTGGGAATTGGTGTTCTTGCTCAGCCACAGCTTGCCGTCAGGTTTATGACGGTTGCAAGCGACAGGGACCTTGACAGGGCAGTACCGGTTGGCTCGATTTTCATATTCTTCACGGTAGGCACGGCATTCATTGTGGGGGCTCTCAGCAATGCCTACTTCATTGAAACTGCTGGCATGCCGTCTATTGCTGTCGCGGGCGGAAACGTTGACAAGGTAATTCCCGCATTCATCAATGCCTTCATGCCTGACTGGTTTGTGGCGGTGTTTCTCGTAACTCTGCTCGCTGCAGCGATGTCAACGCTGAGCAGCCAGTTCCACACCATAGGCTCGGCTTTGGGAAGGGACGTTTTTCAGGCCGGATTTCTTGGAGGAAGGCATGCTGAAAGGACGGTTTTCATAACAAGATTTGCAATCGCAGCAGGAATACTTTTCAGCATATTTCTCGCATACGTTCTGCCTCCCGGAGTCATAGCGAGGGGGACAGCCATGTTTTTCGCTCTCTGCGCTTCGTCGTTCATGCCAGCATACATTGGCGGACTTTACTGGAACAGAGCAACGAAAACGGGAGCGGAGGCAAGCATAATTTCTGGATTTGTGGTTTCAATGATTTACATCGCTTTCTTCCACATAAAGGAATCCTCAGCTCTGGGAATAGCAAAAATGCTGTTTGGAAGGGAAGCCCTTGCGGGATTTCCGTGGACGGTTCTGGATCCAATGGTTATAGCTCTGCCCCTCTCGGCACTGATTTTTGTGGTCGTCAGCTTTCTGACAGGGGCTGACCGTGGAGGTAGTTGAACTTTGCTTCGACTATTTTCACATTTTTGAACTCTCCTATTTTTCCACTGTCCAGTATTACCGGGCGGTACGAATCAGTTCTTGAAAGCAGTGTTCCATTTTTACCCTCCTTTGTTACAAGGACTCTTTCCTTTTTTCCGATGAATTTGATGTTGTTCTCAAGGCCGATCTCTCTCGTAAGCTCTGTAAGCTTTCTGCTTCTTTCCTTTTTAATCCAATCCGGGATATCTCTGAGCTTTGATGCGGGAGTTCCTTTCCTTGGTGAAAATCTCGTTATGTTCACGATGTCCGGTTTTGTCCTTTTAATCAGCTCATAGCTTTTCCAGAAAGATTCTTCGGTTTCTGTTGGAAAGCCCACTATTATGTCTGTCGAGATAACAACATCGTCAAAATTCCTCCTGAACTCCGAAATAACTTCCTCGTAATCCTCGACAGTATGTCCCCTCCTCATGTCCTCGAGGACTCTGTTGTCCCCACTCTGCACAGGAATGTGCAGGAACTTGTAGATCTTTTCTGATGAATAAGCGTTGATAAGCTCGTCAAGAATCATTCTTGCGTGCTGGGGATTCATCATCCCCACTCTAACCCTGAAGTCTCCGTCAAGGCCGGAAATTTTCTTCAAAAGCCCGGCAAGATTTGTGTTTTTGTCAATACCATACGCTCCCGTGTCCTGGGATGTGAGCTGTATTTCTCTGAAACCGGATTTGAGGGCGATTTCGATCTCTCTGACTATACTGTCGGGGGAAAAGCTCCTCAATCTGCCCCTGGCGATTTTTGTTGCGCAGTAGCTGCAGCTCCCGAGACAGCCCTCAGAAATGGACACAATGGCGATGGCATTCTCATTTAGCCTTCTCTTAAATTTGCAGAGTTCTGATTTGTCAGTGTTGGATACCTTCAAAATTTCGGCTTTTTTTCCAGATATGACATCCTCAACCGCTTTACCGATCACGTGAATGTTGTCTGGGCTTACAATCGCATCCGAAATTTCAAGCATCCTCTTTCTTGAAATTCTGGCAAGACATCCGGTTGAGATCACTCTTTTTCCCGATCTTTTTAGCTCGGTGATTCTTCTGATGATCTTTCTCTCAGTGTAACCTATCACCCCGCAGGTGTTCACTACAACGATGTCTGCTTTGGCATCGGTATCCACGATTTCGTATTTTTCTGACAGGATCCCTCTGATCAGATCCGAGTCCGCCTGATTCGTTGTGCATCCGTAAGTCTCTATGTATATCCTCACAGTCTGATCTGCTCCCGAATGGCTATAAAAATTAACCTGCATGGTAAATTTTAAATTATTAATCACGTAATTGTGGTATGGATGTGGAAAACATTATTGGTGTTGAGGGAAAACACCTTGGAGAGGTTAAAATAGAGGAAATTAACAGAGTATGGCTGAAACATTATGATGAATGGGTGAGGCCGAGTCTTGAATATCCAGAAATCCCGCTTTTCAGGCTCCTTGAAGATACTGCAAGAACAAAACCTGAAAACACGGCGATTGTATTTTTTGGCAAGGAGATCGCCTACAGGGAACTTGATGCGCTTTCGAACAGGCTTGCGAACTATCTGAAATCCCTTGGAATCAAGAAGGGCGATGGTGTGATACTTGCAATGCCAAACATTCCCCAGTATGTCGTTTCATACTATGCAGTGCTCAAGGCAGGGGGCATCGTCGTTCAGGCGAATCCAATCTACACTGAACGGGAATTCAAGCACATCGCCAGCAACAGTGAGGCGAGGGTGGCTATAATTCTCGACCAGATCTTCGACAATGTCTATCCTCTGAAGAGAGACGGGCTGGTGGATCACATAATTCTTGCGAAGGTTGAGGATTACTTGCCGTTTCCGCTGAGCTTTCTGTACCGGTTCAAGAAAAAGAAGGTCAAGGTGCCTGCTGAGACGGGTATTCATGAATGGAAGGCTGCACTGGCCAGTGAAGAGCTTAAAGAAAGGCCTGAGGTAAATCCAAAAGAGGACATCGCAGTGCATCAGTACACCGGTGGAACCACAGGCTTTCCGAAAGCTGCCATGCTCACACATTACAACCTCGTTGCGAACGTCTATCAGACGATCGAATGGATTCCCGGCAAGGGAGAGGGGGACGTATTCCTTGGTGCGCTTCCATACTTCCATGTTTTTGGCATGACAACGAGCATGAACGCCCCAGTGGCTGTTGGGGCTCCGATGATTCTGGTTCCAGATCCGAGAGACATCAAGAGGGTGATTCAGGCCATCGATAAATACCGGGTTTCAATATTCTGTGGGGTGCCAACACTGTTCAACGCAATTCTGAATTATCCGGACCTCAAAAAGTACGATCTCAGCTCCCTTAAGGCCTGCATAAGCGGGGCTGCACCCCTCCCGGTTGAGCTGAAGAGATCGTTCGAAAAAGAGACAGGTTCCAAACTCATTGAGGGCTACGGGTTGAGCGAGACAAGCCCCGTAACACACGGAAATCCGTTTTATGGTTTGAACAAAGAAGGGAGCATTGGAATTCCGTTCCCAGATACATACGCCCTCGTCATAGACGAGGAAGGAAAAGTCCTTCCTGTGGGCGAGATTGGCGAGCTCGCCATCTACGGCCCACAGGTGATGAAGGGCTACTACAAGATGGAGGAAGAGACGAGAAAAACCCTGGTCAGCGGATGGCTTTTGACAGGAGACATGGCGAAGATGGACGAGGACGGTTACTTCTACATAGTTGACAGAAAGAAGGACGTAATCATAGCCGGAGGATACAACATCTATCCAAGAGAGGTTGAAGAAGTCCTCTACGAACACCCTGCCGTACTGGAGGCTGCGGTTGTAGGAGTGCCAGACAAATACAGGGGAGAAACAGTAAAGGCGTTCATCGTCCTGAGACCCGAACACAGAGATAAGGTCACAGAAAAGGACATCGAGCAGTTCTGCAGGCAGAAGCTCGCAGCCTACAAGGTCCCCAGAATAATTGAGTTCGTCGACGAACTTCCGAAATCAGCAGTCGGCAAGGTCCTTAGAAGGGTGCTCAGGGACCAGGAAGTTAAGAAAATGGAACAGTCCTGACATCAATTTTTTTCTGTTTTTATTCTGAGCTTTGCAAATTCCTCTTTTATTTCAAACTTCAGCCCCATGCCCTCAAAAACACCCTCGAGGAATTTTTTCGTGAACTCTTTCACCTCCTCGTTGCCGGTAACTAATGTGTACTCCCCCTCTTTAACGTTCAGTCTGAAAAAGTTACAGGTTTCGAGTCTTTTCAGGATGAAGTTCACGTCTTTACCCCTGAACTCGTCTGCATGGGCTTTTGAGACGTTTTCATGCACTCTCCAGAATTCGTCGCTATCCGGGTGATTTTTGATGAATCTGAGGAATGCCACCAAGTGGTCGATATCGAGTATTACATGCTCCCCTTCGGAGAGCATTTCCACGTAGGTTTTGATTTTGAACGGATCATAATCTTCGAGAAAGCTGAATTCCCGGTAAAATTTGAGCAATTCTCTAAAGAACTCACTTGCACTGCTGAATGACTCTTTAAGCTCGTTGAATATGCTGTAAGTTTCGTCATCAAGTGCTATGGATATTCTGGGCGGATTCTTCATAATTCTGCCATTTTCCCGTGAACTTAAAAAATTTTTGATTAAACGGACAATACGCTAAAGATTATTTACTTATCTGGCCGAATTGCATAAAACTTGATAGCCGGTTCAGATTTAAATTTTGAATGGAAGATAATTTAAAATTTTTTTAGTTTTTTGGACTATTCACTCATGTTTTATGAAGTTTTAAGAAAATTTACTAAATAACTTTAAATACGCTATCCTGTTTCCCGGATCATGAACAGTGGGGATGTGGCGTGGATACTGACATCTACAGCACTTGTAATGCTGATGATTCCTGGAGTGGGGTTATTCTATGCCGGAATGGTGCGAAAGAAAAATGTAGTCTCAATGATCTCTCTGAGCATAGTCTCTGCAATCCTGGCTGGGGTAATCTGGGTGCTGTACGGCTACTCTCTTGCGTTTTCGGGTGATGTCGGCGGGTTCATTGGGGATCTATCCAAAATACTGCTGGCAAATGTGAGCCTGGATGGCAGCGATGCAATACCTGAAATGCTGTTCATGATGTTTCAGATGATGTTTGCGGGAGTTACGCTAGCTATCATAACTTCAGCCATTGCTGAGAGAATCAGGTTTTCAGCATTCGTTCTCTTCGGGGTTCTCTGGCTCACTCTCGTTTACATCCCGTTTGCCCACTGGCTGTGGGGAAATGGATGGCTTGCAGGCATTGGAGCGCTGGATTTTGCGGGCGGTATTGTGGTCCACGTGAGCTCAGGGTTCGGAGCTTTGGCTCTGGCATTTGCAGTTGGTAAAAGATACGGCTACGGGGAACATCCAATTGAACCACACAGCATCCCGTTAACGCTTATTGGGGGATCGTTGCTGTGGTTTGGGTGGTTTGGCTTCAATGGAGGCAGCGCCCTGCTTGCTGACAGAATAGCCGTGAATGCCATAACTGTAACATTCATCGCCTCATGCTTTGCAGGACTGACCTGGATGATCCTGAGCTGGATGAATGGAAAACCGGGAAGCCTTGGGATAATAACGGGTGTTATAGCAGGACTTGCATCAATAACACCGGCTGCGGGATTCGTTGACATTCCCGGGGCGATAGTGATAGGAATACTGGCAGGAGTTATATGCTTCATGGCACTGGAATTCAGAATCAAGAAGGGGATTGACGAGAGCCTCGATGCCTGGGCAGTTCACGGTGTTGGAGGTGCCATGGGAAGCATTGCGGTAGGCATATTCGCAAATCCGGCCATTTCAGGATATGCTGGCCTTCTTCACGGGGGATTTGATCTGCTCCTGACCCAGTTGCTCGCTGTTGCTGTAACTGCAGTATATGCGTTCATGGTAACCTTTGCCATCGCAAAGGCGGTTGATTACGTGGTGCCACTTAGGGTTGAGCTTGAGGAAGAGTACGTGGGCCTGGACATATCCCAGCACGGTGAGGTGGGTTATGCATGAAGATGGTTGTTGCGATCATAAGGCCTGAAAGGTTTGAGGCCGTGGAGGATGCACTGGCGGAAAAGGGCTACATTGGGATGACTGTGACGGAGGTGAAGGGCAGAGGAGAGCAGAAGGGAATAAAGCTTCAGTACAGAGGCACCACGATAGACGTAGACCTCCTGCAGAAGATAAAGCTGGAGATCGTGGTTGATGATAAGGACGTGGACAAAGTTATTGAAATAATCTGCAAAAATGCAAGAACTGGCAAGTACGGAGATGGCAGGATATTCGTGATCCCGGTGGAGAAATCAGTCAGGGTCAGGACCGGCGAGCTGATAACTTCCGACAGTTAGCCGGACTTTTATTTTTCAATTATTATTTCAGACAATATTACTCGAAACCGTGTTCAATAAAGTTTATATTAAGCCGAATTCTGCTGATTTTGATGAGAGTTCTGATAGCAAGCAACATAGACAGCCACGCCATTGAAAGGATGGAAAAGGAAGGTCTCGAAGTTGATGTAATGCCGGGACTCGATGAGGAAGAGCTTGAAAGGATTATTGAGAATTATGATGCCCTTGTTGTCAGGAGCTCTCCAAAGGTTACGGCAAGGATAATTGATAAGGCGAAGAAGCTGAAGATAATTGGGAGGGCTGGAGTTGGTGTTGACAACATAGATGTGAGCTATGCCACCCAGAAGGGAATTGTGGTGGTTAATGCTCCTGGAGGAAACACGGTTTCCACTGCAGAACTCACGATCGGCATGATACTCGCTGCTGCGAGAAAAATTCCACAGGCGGATAAAAGCGTGAAAGAGGGAAGATGGGAGAGGAAGAAATTCGTTGGTAAGGAGCTGAGAGGCAAAACGATCGGTATAATCGGACTTGGAAGAATTGGATACGAGGTTGCCAAGAGGGCAAGGGCCTTTGAGATGAATGTGATAGCCTACGACCCCTACATCTCCGAGGCGAGAGCGAGAGAGGTTGGTGTTAAGGTTGTCGATCTGGACGAGCTTGTCAGGAATGCCGACATCATCACTGTCCACGTTCCCAAGACCAAGGAGACTGAAAACCTGATTGGTGAAGAAGAATTCGAAAAAATGAAGGAAGGAGTCATAGTCATCAACTGTGCGAGGGGAGGTATCATTAACGAAAAGGCACTCATAAATGCCCTTAAGAGTGGCAAAATCTATGCAGCAGCACTTGATGTTTATGAAACCGAACCTCCTGACTTCGACAGTGAGCTTTTCACCTTCGATAACGTTGTAACCACGCCCCATATTGGTGCATCAACAAAGGAAGCTCAGGAGATTGTGGGAATGATCATTGCAGAGGATATTGTGAATATGCTTCATGGCTATCCTGTCAAAAATGCGGTAAATCTTCCGTCCCTTAGCCCGGAAGATTTCGAATTTCTCATGCCATATCTCAAGCTTGCCGAGAAGATGGGCAAGATAGCTGCAGCAAGGCTTTCGGGCAACTTTGAGAGGGTCAAGATAACCTATCGAGGAAAGCTCGCCGAAAAAGATACGTCTTACCTGTCGAGGGCAGTACTCAAGGGTCTTCTGGAATACATTCTGGGCCCGAACATCAATCTGGTCTCCGCACCGCCCATCGCCAAGGAAAGGGGCATAGAGGTGGAGGAAAGCAAGATAGAGAGAACAGATAGCTACGAGAGCATAATTGAGATGGAGGTTCTGGGACGAAATGGTTCGATATACATTGCCGGAACGAGCTTTGGCAGGGATGATTACAGGGTTATAAGGATCGACAAGTACAAGGTGGATTTTGTGCCTGAAGGCCATTACATTATATCCCTGCACGAGGACAAACCTGGAGTCATCGGCAGGGTTGGAACTCTGTTTGGGAGGAACGGCATAAACATTGCCGGAATGATCGTCGGCAGGCATGGGAACAAGCCGGGCGGAATACAGCTGATGCTGCTCCTCGTGGATGACCCGCCATCCGACGAAGTTCTCGAAGAAATGGAAAAGCTTGATGGCATACTGGATGCGACATACATCTGTCTCTGAGCTTGACCAATTTCTGCGTTATTTTTTATCTCCATCAAAAGACTTATAACCAATCGAAGTGTTGGTGTTTCTGATGTTCTACAGTAAAGAGAGACTCGCAAACTGGCTGGAGAGGATAAACTCAGAGGAAATCGACATTGAAACCGGTAAGGGAATTGATGTATTCGACAGAATGCTCGAAGACTACATTATCGCCTGCCGGAACCTGATGAGAAGCATTAAGGCGAGAGAAATAACCAAAAAAGAAGCCATTGCACTCATTAACGAAAGTGAGAAGGTTCTTGAAAAATCGTTCGACTTCGGTGATGAGCTGAAGGGAGAGCTTTTTGAAATCACCAAGGAACAGATGAAAATAGTTCTTGAGGCTCTCAAGCTCGTTATTGAGGGGAAAGTTAGCAAAAAGAGCTTTGATAAGCTTTTAAATGAGGCGTTTAAGAAAGAACATGAGGGCGATATTGAGGGGGCGTTTGAGAGTGTCGTTAAAATTGCGGCAAAAGTTCTCGCTGGCGAGGAGTTTCCGGAGGATATAGAGATTCCGGATGAGGACCTCATCGTGGTGGGCTGGCTGGATGCAGTTGACGCAATAAATACGATAAATGTCCTCTCCGAGATTGATAAGAGCGAGATAGAAGACGATGTGGAATAAGATCAGAGAACTCAAAAAATTCGATAAACTTGATTTTTCTCTTTACAGGTTTTTGATCGATAATTTTGGGAAAAGGGGCGATAAGGCATTTTTCTATGTTAAGGAAGAGAGGGTCAAAAAATATCGTGATTTTTTTGTTGTTGTGGGCAATGAGGAATACATAGTGGATGATGAATTCTGCACATGCAGGGACTTCCAGCTAAATTTGAAGGGTCTTAAACCATGCGCTCACATTATAGCCGTTCATGTTGCCAGAAATACTGGTAATTTCGATAGGGTGGATACATACTACATCGACTTCACGAATATGGGACGGAGGATAAAAATCTGAATTTTTGGGGCTGCCGGTTAAATTTATTAAATCGGGTCATGTTTCACCCATCATGACTGCCCTTTCAAAAAAGGAAATTAGGAGCCTCATTCTGGAAAAGGAGCTGGTTGCTGATTACATTGACCTTGATACTCAGCTTCAGCCAAACGGTTTTGACTGCACGATGAGGAAGGTTGCGAGAATCTCCGGAACTGCAAAAATAGATTTTGACAACTCTGAGAGGGTTTTGCCTGAAGTTGAGGAAATTGAATTCGAAAACGACTGGGTCTTTCTTGAAAAGGGGTATTACAGGGTTTATCTCAACGAAGTGGTTAGAATTCCTGAGGACATGATGGCACTTGCAAGGCCGAGATCGAGTCTGATAAGGGCCGGAGCAAATGTGCTTACAGCTGTATGGGATGCAGGATACATTGGGAGGAGCGAGGTCGGTCTTGTTGTGTACAATGAAAGCGGGATATATTTGAAGAGAAACGCCAGAATAGTTCAGCTCGTGTTTTTCAGACTCGACAACAGGACTGAGGGTTATTCTGGAATTTACAGCGGAGAAAACCTGTGAACTCAGCTGAAATAAATTTTTTCTCTTATTATGCATTCAATATCGCAGCTTTCGAGTCTTTTTACCACTGAGATTACAGGATTTTTCAGATTCGGAAACCTATCCAACCTGGCCACCGTGTAGCTCTCGTAGAATGGATTTCTCGTAGCGGCGCTGAAGAGTTTATCAGCCTCAATGAAATTGCTTGCGAATTTGAGTTCATCGAGCATTGAGGGCGTGGCTATCATGACGTTGTCCGTGCCTATGTGCCAGTTTTCATATTCTGAAAGCGTTCTGTAGGTTTCAACACTGAACACGTCGAAGAATGCGTTGGATCTGAAGCACGTTACGATTTTTATCCCCTCATCCAACGCTTTTTTCAGCAGACTCCGGCCTGCCATGTTCATGTGTATCAGAAAATCCGGTTCGAGCGTTATTGCGTCCTCCACGTCCTTGCTGTCGACCTCTCCAGCATGGATTGCGAAGATCAGTCCTCTCCTTCTGGAAAGCTTTCTGCAGTATTCCAGAAGCTCTGAATCCGCATCTCTCGTGCTGCTGAAATTGAATCCCGGAGATACTTTGGATAGTGCTTCTGCTTCCTCCACGTTTGACGGTCTTGAAAGGGCTATGAGTCTTTTTTCCTGATCTGCTTTCAGGTAGAGTTCGTACCCGTCAGTGCCACCCTCCCTGAATTCGAGGGATGTTGCAGAGGTTTTCTCTATCAGGTCTATGGACTTCCTCATGCCCTCAATAATTCTCTCCTCTCCTGACTCTCTCAGAACCGAAAATTTGTAGCCACCTGGACCCACAAGCTCATGCACGCTCATTTTTGGAGCTTCCACGACCGAATCTGCTATGTGGGTGTGAGCGTTAAAGAATGATGGAAACAGGATGCGGTCTGGAGTGACATCCGAAACCTCGAACCTCCAGCACCTGTCTTTAATGAGAAGTCCGGTTTCACCGCTCGTGAGGTCGAGGACTTTATACATAGCAAAATTAAAATACATCCGGTATAATACACTTCCTCATGGCAAAGAAGGAAAAAGCGCCACCATTGATGTCATCTGCTGGAATCATGAGGTATTTTGAGGAAGAGAAGACTCAGTTCAAGGTAAGCCCCAGGGCCGTTGTCGCCTTTGGACTGGCTGTGGGTATCCTTGCAATAATAATGAATGCATACTATGGACTCTGGCCGGGTTAATCTGGAGATAATTTTCACCGGACGATCAAATGTGGGAAAATCGACCCTTTTTTCTCAACTTTTTGGCGTGAATGTGAGGAAGGGTAAAAAGCCTGGAACAACAATTGCACCCAATTTCTACCATTACAGGGACTTTCTCGCCACGGACCTGCCTGGTTTCGGGTATGTGAAGGGTGTCAGCAGAAAATTCAATGAACGGGTGAAGGATTTCATCGTGAGATACATCGAAGATTATGCAGAAAGGATTGCTGCAGGAATAATAGTTATTGATTCGGGGTCCTTTGTGGAAATTGTGGAGCGGTGGGACCGGAGAGGTTACATCCCCATTGATGTTGAAATGGCCGATTTTCTGCGGGATGTGGGGATTGAGGTGGTGGTTTCAGCCAACAAGTTTGATAAGGTGGACAGTCCGGAAGAGACAATCGAATACATATCGGAAAAGCTGAAAGTCTCGAGAGAACGGATCATTCCAACTGTGGCAAAGAAAGGCGATGTTGGTGGCGTGAAGAATTTTATAAGACAGATTTTCATAAAAAACAATAGACATGATTTGATTAAGGTTTTAAAATAATATAGGTGGAAACATCTTCAAAAGGAAGCTGAGAAGATTAATATAGTTGAAATAACATATATTATACTGTGATCGAGTATGAGGCGGTTTAACTGGAGACTTTTCAAAAGAAAAGGTACGAAAAAGGAAAGCATGAAAGATGAGAAACTTCTCCTGAAAAATGTTGATGATATTAAAAACCCCCGTGATGAGAGGGACATTCATGAAGTCGCAAAAGAGGTCCTCCCAGAAGAAGATTAAGGCCAAATTCATTTTTTTGGGAGGTTTCGAATTTAGAGAAAAGGAAATTGAAGCTGACCCTGGCGTCAGGTATTCGGAGCTTCTCAGCTCTCTTGGAATAAACCCTGAAACCGTCGTTGTTATACGAAACGATGAACCAGTCCCCATCGATTCTGAAATTGTGCCTGGTGAGGTCAAGGTTTTGAGGGTCATTTCTGGTGGATGATGATAGTGATTATTGGGAAAATATTTAAGAAAACAAAACTGAATATTTGACCACACACCTCTGTGGTATCCAATCATGACAAACACGCTGGTGCATGTTGATGAGGTCTCATACCATAATTTTGGCAGATCCCGGATATGGAGGCCCGTCTCTGGCCTATAACATCTCCTCGACAATTTCGGATAAGGTTCTGTGGTTCTCTTCAGAGAATCCAAAGGTAGCTGAGAATATCGCAAGATCGTACGGGAAGAAGGTGCGGCTGGACGTCATCAATTCGAGAAGGATAAACATCGCAAACCTCAATGAGATAAATATCCAGCTTTCCAGATATCTGGAGACTGTAAGTGATGTGCCCGCGATCTGCCTCACTCTGGTTTCAGAACTGATTCTGATTCATGGGCTTGAAAAGGTGTATCTGTTTCTGAGTAACCTGATCAACAAGGTTGAGGCCAAAAGAGGAACTGTTATCTCTCTGGTAATCAAGGGGGCGCAGCAGAGGAGGGATGAAATACTGATTTCAAGGCTATTTGCCAATGTTTTCACACTTCATGGTGAATATGAAAATGAGGTTAGAAAATTTATCCTCGAGAGTGACGGACCGATAAACGACAGATTTCTGTTCGAACTCCAGTCAGAGGGCTACAGGATTGACCTCCCCCCGGATATTGAAAAATTCATCAAGGGGATTTAAAACCGGGTTGAATCTGGCCTGAAACCTGCGTTTTTATTTATCGAGCAGGTTTATAAGTTTTGCAGACAGCAGATCTGATTTGGTCCTTTCTATGGAGTTTCTGGCCACATCCAGCTTTGGTCTCAGGTTTCCAGTAAGCCTGTCGTGGAAATCGAATTCAATGAGTATGTGATAGAGTTCTTCCATGATCTCGACAACCTTCCTGATTTTTTCGTCACTCTCTCCCTTCACCATCATCGTCAGCGCAAACCTTCTCAGCTCTCCGATGCAGTCGGCCATTCCTGGAAGCAACGCCTGTGGTATGCTGACCGGAAACCTTTCGGGAATTTTCAATTCTTGAACGATGTGTGTGAATGTGTATGCCTCAACAAGCTCCTGAAGCGCATCGTGGGCAAGGTAAAACTGATCTGGGTGTTTTTCCCTGTAATTCAGCAGATCTTCGGCAAGGTAGAGGGCGTTGTTCAGATATTCCTCAGCAGCTTTTAGATCTTCCCTGTGTACGTTTGCAATCGCTTTTGAGCTGCTGAGTCTGACTTTTCTTGATTTTACTATGATTTCTTCCCTCATCTTTTCTTTTTCCTCAAGTTCACGCCTGATTTTTTCGAAAAATTCATCTCTCAAGAAGAATCACCCTGCTAATCTCGCTTTCGTCCTTTATCTCATATCCGCTCAGTTTTGCGAGGCGTTCGGCAAAAGCCCTTACCTCATCGTGTTCCGGCATCGCATCCCTGCTGAGTCTCAACCTTGAATGTCCGAGATGCATGTATGCCTTTGCCTCTATGTATTCAGGCTGGGCGGCGTTTATTACATCCAGAAACTTTTCAGGTTCCATGTTTATCCCCTTTATCAGCGTCAGCCTGATCACCGTTTTTGTGTCTTTCTCCGACATTATCTTCATCGTTTTCTCTATTCTGTCCCACAAACCGGCGTTCTGCAACCTTCTGTGGGACTCCTCGTTCCAGGCCGTAATGCTCAGATACAGCTGATAGGGACTGACAGCTTCAACAGCATCCGGGTTTGTTCCGTTTGTAACGAGAAACGTCGTGAACCCGTTTTTGTTGTAAATTTCCACGAGTTCCGCAATTTTCGGGTATATAGTCGGCTCACCAATCAGACTGATTGCAACCTGGTTTGGTTCGTAAGCCTCTCTGAGCTTTTTTTTATTCACGCCCTCGGTACCGTGAAAACCGCTCAGAAGCCTTTGCTGGGCTTTAATCGATTCTTCGAAAATAAATTCAGGCTCATCCCAGCTTTCGAATGGAGGCATCAGGTTGAGGGGCCTCCAGCAGTGGATGCACGAGAAGTTGCATATCAGTGCAGGAGACATCTGCAAACATCTGTGGCTTGCTATTCCGTAAAATTTCTGCTTGTAACAGTAACCCTGATCTTTCAGGGATTTTTTGAGCCACAGGCAAGTTTTCACCGCAGAGTGCTTCCCCACGATCTGGTAACCCTTCAGCTCTTCTAAGCTTTTCACCATTCGTCTTCACTAATTTAGTGGGGTTAAAATAATTTGCTTACCGAGAGTATTGTGAAATGGATGATGACTCCCAGCATTATTGAAATGCCAGCGTTTTTTGTTCTGGAATACACAAGCGCTATGAAAATCAGAGCGATGGTATTGGTCAGGTATTTGCCCACGTCCGGCTCTGTGCTGAAAAAGGAGGTTACAAACAGTGCAGAGATTATTGCCGCTGAAGAGCTTGACAGATATTTTTCAGCTGACTCAATATTGATCCGATCTGACAGATAGAATGGCAGGACTCTCGCAAGATATGTCCCCAAAGCCACTGCAAGAATTGCGATCAGCCTCTCCATTTCAACACCTCTCCCGCTTTTGCTGTCAGCAGCGGTGTCAGAATTCCTGCCCCTATAACTGCCAGAGATGAAAGTCCTGAAAAAAGGAAAATTGCTGAAATGATCCCGCCCACCATAACGGAAACCCGGTGTCTTCTGATGCTGGGGAGAAGAAGAACGAAGAATAGTGCGGTTATCGAGAACACGAGTGATGGATAAAGGGGAGTGGATATCAGAAGGTTGCCGAAGTATATGCCAGCCAGTGTTCCAAAAACCCATGCCGAGTATGCGCCGATTTCCAGACCGTGTATGAACTTCTCCGTTGCTTTTGTTGACACAGTGGTGGCGAAAACCTCGTCTGTTAGCCCGAAAGCAGTGAGGTAGGGTTTTCCTGTTTTCACTGTTCTATGCACGATAGTGCTGTAAACGAGGTGCCTCAGGTTGAGAAACACCGGCACTATAACTGATTCCGGGAATGTGGCTGCAGAAATGAGGGCAAACTGGCTGGCTCCGGCAAAAATCAGTAATGAACACAGAAAGGTTTCGAGTTCTGTAAATCCTGCTGTTCTGGCAAGAACACCGAATGTAACCGAGACCGGAAAGTAGCCGAGGATAATTGGTGTGCTGAATGCAAGCCCTTTTCTGAAATCCATACGGTTGGATGGGCTGTGGATTAATAAATATTAATGGAATGAGAGGTGGGCGCGCCTCCGGTCGACCCTTCTGGCTGGAGGGTTATTTTCGCCCCTCCCCTCCTCTCCGCACCCCCAGGAGCGCCGAACGTCCGGAGTTAGCCTGCTCCCTTCCGGGCCTGAGCCGGTTCCTCCGGCAAACATGGCGGACATCCCCTCCGGGAAGCCCAACCATGACCGCCGGCCCCCTGGGACGGAGACTCTGCAGGGCGGGGCGACTTTACCCCCCAGCCTTCCAGGCCTTCCGTCGGCTTCGGCCCCCGCGTAACGGCGGTTTCGGGTTACAGGGGACGCCGAACCCCCCGGCCTAGCCCACCGTATTAATGTATGCTGTCAGGGTATAAAACATTAATCAATGATCACCCTCTTGAAAGGATGAGTTCGGTCAGAACCCTCCCCTCTTCGGTCAGGTAAATTCTGTCTTCACGAAATTCTATGCAGCTGCCCTTTGTCAGAATGTCCAGGTGGTATTTCAGGAGTTTTTCCTCCACTCCGAGTTTATCAGCAAGCTCGTGGGCACGTCTGCTCCCGCCATAAAGTTCTGTCAGAATCTTCCTTCTTATCGGGTTGTTTATTGCCATTTTGAATCTTCTTCTCAATTCTTCAGCCTTTTCGGGGTCTTCCGATTTCGTCCACTCTTCAAACTTCACGGATATACTTTGTTTTTTATCATTCTAATCTTTTCCCCTAACATCTTAGTATGATACAAAATTTTTTATACTCAATACTGCATAATATTAACCGTGGCGAGATATTATGAATTGAAGGAACTGGAGACAAAGGCTCCAAAGCTCTTCGGGATTCCGACAGGGACGAAACTCGATGACATGTTTTACAGGATTGAGAGGGAGGGAGACAGGTACATTAAGAAACCTCTCGGAGGGATACCCCACCTTGCCGTTATGAACATCACCGGTGTACCCGATACAGGCAAGAGTGTGTTTGCAGAACAGTTTGCAGTAACTCAGGCTAACAGCGGCTACAGGGTTCTATTTGTCACTGTCGAAAGTCCGGCCAATTTTCTCTACACTGCCCTGAAACAGAAGGCCGAGGCGATGGGTGCTGATTTCTCCAGGGTGGAGGAGAACATTGTTGTTATTGATGCTGCCGAAAGCGACGAACTCCGGGAAAATGTAAGAGCCCTCATAGATACGATGGCGTATGCCATCAGGGAGAAAAAAACGTCGAATGTTATTATTGACAGCATTACCGGCCTGTATGAACATAAAGAGGTGATGGCGAGGCAGATTGTGCGTCAGGTTTTCAACTTCCTCAAAAAGTTCAGGCAGACGGGTATTCTGGTCTCGCAGAAGAGAAGTGCTCAGGCAAGTGAAAGTGCTGAGGCAGCAGGAGGTCTGGCAGTTGCGCACATCGTCGATGGCACGATAGTTCTTGACAAGAAACTCATCGAGACGAGATGGGATGTCAATCTCTACGGTTTGCCTCTTGGAGAGGTTCTGAGAACTTTGAGGATCGATGGTTGCAGATTGACTGCCCACGACAGCAAGACGTGGGTTTTTGAAATCACCGATACCGGACTGGTGGACATCATTTCCCCTCTAAGCGATTACGTAGAATCGAAAATAAGGTGAAGAACTGTCGGGGGGAGGTGGTGGGGTTATGGAGATTATTGCAAGGCCAAAGGGTGGAGATGTGGACAGGATGGCAGAAAAGGTCTTCATGAAGAGCATAGAGATTCTCGGAGGGCTGAAAAAGCTCGTTGAATACCGGAATCTTACCTGGCTGCCTTCACTGGCCGAGGCGGCTTACGTTATTGTTCTCAGGAATGAGGCTCTCAAAACCTATTCCGAGATTGCGAGGGAGCTCGGGATCACTGAGGCAACCGCAAAGAACATAGCAACTGCCGATGATGTGAAGGTTCTGGACTATATCAGAGGGGGGCTTGAGGAAAGGCCTAAAGAACACATGGCGGGAGGCATCGCAAAGCTTGCATACAGAGCTTTGAAGGAATCTGGAGAACTGGATCTGGATGAAGTTTCGCTGAACGATGAGATGACAGAAATTCTGGAGATTGCGTGGGCGGTTCAGGTACTTTCTAAGATAAAGGGCCTCGATTTCCCTGCTGGGAAGGAGCAGCTTGCCGAAAGGCTTGCAGGGATACTTGTGAAGGAAAAGGGCAGAGAGTACAGGATCGAGGAGCTGCTTGACAGAATTGATTATCCTGTGAAGAGTCCTTCAGAGCTTTTACATAAGCTGAAAATGGCAGCATCCGCATGATTTGTCATTATCAAAGATGTGCGCTTGTATTTCTCTGAATTCTGACATTCAATTTTTTTGGCTGAGATGTTCTCAGCCACCCGACCCGGCATATTCTGGGTCTTATCTCATTATGATAATAGAAACATTTTTATAGGTGGACATCAATAGTACATTGTCCGACAAATGGGGACTAATGTTGCATCTTTGTCACCCATTGGGTGGCGGCGGTCTCCGGCGGGAGGACTGTGGTCCTCCCCAATTTCACCTGTAAGGGGCGAAGAGTGATGAGAAAAATATCTATCCGTGTCACGGACCAGCAGTACGAATTTATCGAACAGCTTGTTGCAAGTGGTGATTACGCTAATACGAGTGAAGTTATCAGAGAAGCTCTCAGGCTTTTTATGAATGTTAAGCGGAAAGAAATGAAGGAAGTTTTTGGTGACGAAATTAGGTGGAGAGGGGAGAATGTATGAAGTCGTTTATTAGAGATGCTCAGGAATATTATAGAAGGGAAATGGAAAGCAAGAGACAGAACTTCTCGATTGAGGAGTTTGGAACACCAAACATAGTTGTTGTGGGCTGTGGTGGAAGTGGAAACAACACCGTGAACAGGTTGAAGAATATAGGCGTGGATGGAGTTACGACAATTGCAATCAATACTGACAGACAGCATCTTGAGATGATAAAGGCGGATAAAAAGATCCTGATTGGAAGAAGCCTCACGAAGGGTCTCGGAGCAGGAGGATATCCTGAAATCGGAAGGAAAGCAGCGGAACTTGCGAGGGGCGTGCTTGAGGATCTGCTAAGAGATGCGCATCTCGTTTTCGTCTGTGCAGGCCTTGGCGGTGGAACCGGAACTGGCTCCGCTCCGGTCGTTGCAGAGATTGCAAAGAAGCAGGGTGCGATAGTTATCGGAATGGTTCAGATGCCGTTCAGCGTTGAAAGGGCAAGAATAGAAAAAGCAAGAGAGGGACTCGAGGAGCTGAAGAAGCACACTGACACGGTCATTGTGCTGGATAATAACAAGCTCCTTGAGTATGTTCCAAACCTGCCCATAGAACAGGCTTTCAGCGTTATGGACCAGATCGTTGCTGAGACGATAAAGGGCATTGTTGATACAATTACCAAACCGTCCCTGATGAACATCGACTATGCTGATGTCAGGGCAATCATGGGGCATGGCGGTGTGGCAGTGATGCTTGTTGGTGAAGCAAAGTCCCAGAACAAGGCTCAGGAAGTCGTCAGAGACTGCCTGTCTCATCCGCTTCTCGAGGTCGACTACAGGGGTGCGACGGGTGCACTGATCCACATAACCGGTGGACCCGATCTCTCGATAAAGGAGGCAGAGGAGATAGTCAGGGACCTTACATTCGAGATTTCAGACAGTGCAATGGTCATCTGGGGTGCGAGGATTGACAGGGAATTCGAGGGTATCGTCAGGGTTACTGCGATAATGACAGGGGTGAACCCTGAAAAAGCTTTTGCAGCCAAGGAGGAGGAATTCGCACATTTTTCCGGAAACGGTAGGAAGAAGAGCAGCGGATATGTTAAATCCCACAGCACCTCTGAACCGCACCCGGTCCCGTCAATGGTTGCAAAGAACTTTGGTGGTATCGACGTTCTTTAATCTTTCCATAAACAATTTTTAAAATTTTTATTCCGGTTTTGTCCATTTTTCTTTATGATCGCTGAAATATCTGTTGTGCCGGTGGGTGCTGGGGAGTCTGTCAGCCGGTATGTTGCTGAGGTCTTAAAGGTTATCCGCAGCAGGAATCTGAAATATGAACTCTCTTCGATGGGGACTTCTGTAGAGCTGGATAACTATCTCGAACTTGGGGAACTCCTGCAGGAAATAGATGACAGACTGGTGGAGATGGGTGTCGGGAGGGTTTACATGGTGGTAAAGATAGACAGCAGGGTGAAGGGGGGCAGTATAGAGCAGAAAAAAGAATCCGTAATGGAAAAGCTATGATATCTCCGAAATCTCCGTGTACATGTCCTCAAGCACATCAATGTAGTCTGCAATTCCCTTCTCAATTTCGTCCATTTTCTCTTCCAGCAGTCTCGTTCTGCTTTCTGATACGAACTTTTCGTAGTTCTTCACGAGGTAGTCGAAAACGTTCCTTCCGGTCTCTGTCGGAATCAGTTTTCCGCCACGTTCAATCACGTATTTTCTCAGAAACAGCTTTTCAATAATTGTGGCGTAGGTGGATGGCCTCCCGATCCCCCTCTCCTTCATGAGCGATATGACGTCGGACTGAGTGTACAGCGGAGCCTTCGGAACCTTCAGCAGCTTTGCTTTAACTTTATGTTTTCCTTCTGGCAGCTCTTTCCTGACCCACACAGATTTGTAAAGTTCAAATGCCCTTCCTCTGGCGTTTACAGCCCTCTCCTCGTCAAATTCCTTTGAATCTGCTGTTATTCTGTATCTGACAATCTCCACCTCGTAATTCTTACACTGGCTGGCCATGAATCTTCTGAAAATCAGGTCGTAGAGTGAGAGGTGTCTCCAGGTGATATTCTCCGCCTGAATGACTCCTTCCTGAATCAGTCTCTGCACATCGTACCTGTCTAAAGGTCTTGTGGGTCTGATACACTCATGCGCCCCCTCGGCCTCCCACCTTCTCCCGGCAAAGTCCTCTCCAAGGTACTCTTCTGCCACCCTCAGTCCGACCTCGCTCACCGTGGTGGAATCCGTTCTGTGATAAGTTATCAGGCCGCTCTCGAAAAGCTCCTGGGCAAGTCTCATGGTCTCTCCTGCCGGGACCTTCAGTATGTTACTGGCGTCCCTCAACATGGTATCCGTTGTGTACGGGGGCAAAGGTGTCCTGCTCTCGACCCTTCTCTCCAGAACCTGTATCTCAATCTCCAGAGTATCGCTTTCAACATCCTCAAGGTAAAGACCGAGTGATTCGATGAATGCAACTTTTCTCTTCTCCCGACTCTCGTTGAACCTCTCGATTATCCATCCCAGCACAGGGGTCTGGGCTCTGCCTGCTGAAAGGTTTCTGTTTTTGAACACCTCCCACAGCTTCTGACTCAGAACAAAACCGATCCATCTGTCCTCTATTCTCCTAACGATCTGGGCCCTGACGAGGTTCTGGTCAATGTCTCTCAGTTCGTTCAGCGCTTTCAGAATTGCTCTCCTCGTAACCTCATGAAATTCTGCTCTTTTTATTTCCCCACAACCCTTCAGAAGATTTGCAATATCCCATGCGATTTTTTCACCTTCGGAATCGGGGTCCGTCCCTATTATAACATGTCCTGTCTGCTTTGCAAGCCTTCTCAGAAACTCTATCCTTCTCTTTGAGTCATCGACATTTTTACCTCCGCACCTGGGGCAGTCTTCTCTCTCCTCAGTGAACTGATATCCGCAATCGCGACACTTTTTTATCGACGAGTATATTGGCCTGAATATGTTTCCCTCTACCTCAACTCCGTGGAATGCTCTGTTTGTTATCAGGTCCGTGATATGCCCCAGGCTTGCAGTGATCAGCAACACACG